>JAYTGN010000351.1:0-3382 GCA_043733485.1 Gemmataceae bacterium | reverse complement strand
CCGGGTTGCAACTCCAACCCGGCGACTCACGTCGCCGGTTCGCCAAAACCCAGCCGCCGGCAGGACGAACGAGTTACGAATCGCGCTTGCCGAGGGTGAGCGTCATGCTCATCGTCTTGGCACCGCGCTTGATCACGATCTCGACCTCGTCGTTCGGTTTCTTCTTGCGAAGGAGCGTGCGGATGTCGTCGGCACTGGCAACCTTCTTGCCGTCGAACTCGTTGATGATATCGCCAGCCTGAAGTCCGGCTTTCGCGGCGGGGCCGTCTTCGGTGATTTCGACGAGCAGGGCCGCGTCCGACTTATCGTCGAAAGTCACACCGATGATCGCAGCGGCGGGCTTCGTCGGCTTGCCGATCTGTTCGCCCTTCACGAGCTTTTCCCACTCGGTCTTGAACGCATCGGAGGGTACGTGCATGTTCGAGGCGAGCGTGTAGCCGATGCGGCTGTGAATGCCGACGACGTTGCCTTCGAGGTCAAACAGCGGGCCGCCGGAATCGCCGCCCACGAGCGTGCAGCTCGAGCGAACCACGTCCTTGCTGGAATCCATGACCTGCCCGAGACGAGCGACCGGCGGGCGATCGCGCTTCCAGCCGCCGGGGTGTCCGAGCGCCACGAGCCACTGGCCTTTCTTCAAATCCACCGACTTGCCCATCGGAATGAACGGCCACTTGCCGTCCTTGTTCGGACCCTTGTCGGTGATCTGAATCATGCCGCTGTCGAGCTTGTCGTTGGTGCCGAGCGTCTTGCCCTTGATTCGGGTGCCATCGGGCAGGATGAGCGTGCAATCCTTGCCGGGTTCACCGGACACGTGTGCGGCGGTGAGCACGAGGCCGTCCTCGCTCACGATCACGCCGCTGCCAGCCCCCATTCCGATCATGACCCCAACCGTGCAGGCCGTCGACCGATCGACGACCCGCTTCACGGTGGCCTGAAGGGCTTTGAGTTCCTCAATGCTCTCCGGTACCGTGGTCCGAATGATGTCCCACTTGGACACTTCGGCCTTCACGGGGTCCGCGGCTCGAGTCGCCGGACTCGGCACGAATAGGAGTAGGGCGAATGCACTGGCGGGGAGAAGCCCCCGCGCGAACCGACGCAGCATCATGGTGAACTCCGGCTGGAGGCGTTCGGATCCGTTGTGAAGTTGGAGGAGCGACCCAAGTAAAAGGTTTCGGCACAACCCGTGCGTATTCTCCACTTTCTCCGAACTACCGCGAAGAAGCAAGGTTCTGATTGCACGGTTCTTGCACCTCGGATGGGCAAGGAGGGCCAGGTTGGAATCGGAGAGGACTGGGAGAGGGAACGCGCGGAGCTTGTGTGAGGATTATAGCCCGAGAATTGCGAAGGGATCAAGAGTGCGATGGGAAATAGCCGCCGGCAAGCTGGCGAACCGGCGACGTCAGTCGCCGGGTTACTGTCACACCCGGCGACTGACGTCGCCGGTTCGCCTGGAAATGCGCAGAACCGCCGGCAAGCCGGCGGCTATTTGAGACTACTCGCACAGCGATTCGAGCAGGTACTTCAACTTGCGGATCTCGGGTTCGACCGGGAATGGGCTCGTCGGCAGGCTGCGAACGTCGACCGTGAGGCCGCGGTCGTAGCGGTTCTTCGCCAGGTACGAGATGATCCGGCCGTACTCCAGCTGACCCTGCCCGACGCGAACCTGAAATTCCTCGGGCTTCTTGCCCGTGTCGCGCAGCCGCACGTGCCGCACGTACGGGAAGAGGGCGTCGTAGTTGCGTTCGCCGTGCGGCCCGACCAGATAATGGCTCGGATCGAGTGCCAGCCCCAGGCCCGGTATGCGGCGGCACAATTCCAGCGCTCCCAGCGGATCGGCCGTTAGCGTTTCGCTGTGCGTCTCGACCGTGAGCATCACGCCTTCGGATTCCGCGATCCGCGTCCATCCGCAGAGTCGATCCGCTTCGGCATCGAAATCCGCACCCAGGGGCGCGGCCGAAACCGTGAGCAAAGGCACCGTCAGGACGCGGGCCAATCGGCACACGGCACGCAGTTGCGTGCGCGCCAGGTCCGGATCGGCGCACGCCACGGCCACGTGAAACGCGGCCAGCGGCAAGTTGGACGCCTTCAATCGCTGGGCGATTTTCGTCCCATCGGCCAGAACCTCGGCCGGCGATAAATGCGTTCCCGAGTCGTGAATCGCCAAGTCGGCCTTGGCGAATCGCATCTCGCGAATCGTCTGCAGCGCTTCGTCCAGCGACAAACGACTGAAGCACAGCGTCGAGCACGCGACGTACACGGCGTGGACCTCCCCTCGACAGCGCACGAATGCGTGCGCATCCCCCGAACCCAAGGCTCCCCGGCGCGTTCCCACACGCCGCAAAACCTTCCCCCCAGACGAGAGCGGGAATAGCCGGACCCACGAGACAACGCAAGGAGAAAATTGAGGAAAACTCCCTTCCCCTGGAACAAATTTCTCGGTAGAAGCCCGCGCAACCTGCCCCATCCACCGGAACGG
Source organism: Gemmataceae bacterium (assembly GCA_043733485.1). Lineage (GTDB taxonomy): Bacteria > Planctomycetota > Planctomycetia > Gemmatales > Gemmataceae > Urbifossiella. The sequence continues at coordinate 906 of JAYTGN010000351.1, read as the reverse complement.
AGACGAGCATGACGCAGCTTCCCATCGCCGAGTGGCACGCCTCGCTTGAAGACATGGAAACCGCGCTGGGGGCGACCCTCGCCGCGCTCGATCGCTATCAGGCGGGTTGGGAGAACTTGCTGGCGGAACGCGCCGCGAACGAGTCGACGCGGCCGACGGCCGACCATCTCGAATTGCGTTTGCGGGAATGGGACGCTCGCCTGATCGCCGCCGCGGAACTAGCGACCTCGGTGGAACGCGAACTCCACGACCGCGAAGCCGCCGTCGGGGCCTGGAAAGATTCCGTGAACGAATGGCGGCAGGGAATAGAACAGCGGTAGATTCGCGTTTCGCTCGGAGGCTCTCCCGTGCCAACGGTTGCCGTCATCATCCCGGCCGCGGGGCAATCGTCCCGGTTCGGCGGACCCGACAAGAAGCCCTTCACTTCGCTCGATGGCCGGCCCGTCTGGCAGCGTTCCGCCGAACTCTTCTGGACCCGCTCGGATGTGTCCAAGGTTTATCTCGTCATCGCGCCGGACGACCGCGACGAGTTCCGTTCGCGGTTTGCGCACCTGCTGGCCTTCACCAATGCCGAGATTGTGGACGGTGGCGCGGAACGCTTCGACTCCGTGGCGAACGCGCTGGCCCGCATTCCCGAGTCGGTCGATCTGGTGGCGGTTCACGATGCGGTGCGGCCACTCGGAACGCAAGCCTTGGTGGATGCCGTGTTCGCCGCCGCCGCGAAGACGGGAGCCGCCATGCTCGCGATTCCCGTTGCCGATACGCTCAAGCGCGTGGACGCGGCAACGGGTCTGATTTCCGAAACGGTGCCGCGGGCCGGGCTCTGGCAAGCCCAGACGCCTCAAGTCTTCCGCCGCGACTGGCTCGTGGAAGCGTATTCGCGCCGCGGCGAATTCCCCGGTTCCA
>JAYTGN010000350.1:0-22203 GCA_043733485.1 Gemmataceae bacterium | reverse complement strand
TCTGCTCGGCAGGGTCCGCTCTGAAGCGGGTTATGGGCTGAAGGAGTCTGGCACTTTCCTTGATTGGTGGCACATGGATTCAGCCAGGGTGATCTAGTAACCTGATTGCGGCGGACACCAAGCCGCAGGTCGCCCCGCCGGCGAGCATGATCTTCGAGACGGTCCTCACGGAGGGGGTAGCCGAACTCTCGTACCTGATCGGCGACAAGGCGACCGGCAAGGCTGCCGTCATCGACCCACGCCGGGACATCGACATTTATGTCGAACTGGCCCGCAAGCACAAACTAACCATCACCCACACTCTGGAGACGCACATCCACGCGGACCTGGTGTCCGGCTGCCGGGAGTTGGCCGACCGCACCGGGACCGCCCAAGTGTGCGTGAGTGCGGAGGGCGGTGCGAAGTACGGTTTCCCCCACGAAAAGCTCAAAGATGGCGACAAGATCGACCTCGGGCGGGTGATCCTGACCGCCAAGCACACCCCCGGCCACACTCCCGAACATATGTCCTACCTCGCCGCCGAGAGCAACCACCCCGATCAGCCGTTCGCCATTTTCAGCGGGGACTGCCTGTTCGCCAACTCGGTGGGTCGCCCGGATCTCTTGGGCGACGATCAGACCGGCGGGCTGGCCAAGCAACTCTACAAGTCGATCTACGGCTTCTACCTGAAGTTGCCGGACGACGTGCGCGTTCACCCGGCCCACGGGGCCGGCTCGCCGTGCGGGGCGAACATCAGCGACCGCCTCGTCACCACCATCGGGTACGAGCGGAAGAACAACCCGGCCCTCCAGTTCCAGGACGAGGCCAAGTTCATCGAGTACGTCCTGTTCACCGCCCCGCCCGAGCCGGTGTACTACCCGCGGATGAAGAAGGAGAACGCCGAAGGTCCGGCGGTGCTGGGACGGCTGCCGACCTGTCCGGCGATGGCTCCGAAGCTGTTCGAACAGGCCGTCGGCAAGGGGGACGTACAACTGGTGGACAACCGCCAGATGCTGTCGTTCGGCGGCCCAGGCTCGCATGGAAGCCGGCGAGGGCGTCATCTTGCTGGACGCCGGCGACCTGCTCGGCGACACGATGATCGCCGACTTGACGCACGGGAAGGCGCTGATCGCCGCACTGAACCTTCTGGGCTACGACGCTCTGACAATCGGCAACCACGAGCCGGACTTCGGCACGGAAGCGTTGCGGGAGCGCATGGGTGAGGCGAAGTTCCCGACGGTCGCCGCCAACCTCGTCGAGCGGAAGGGGGGTAAGTTGTTCACCAAGCCCTACGTCGTGAAGCAGGTGGGCGGCGTGTCCGTCGGCATACTCGGGTTGGCGTACCCGAAAACCGCGTGGACGACGGCGGCGAAGAACGTCGCAGAGGTCGAGTTCCAAGACCCCGTGCAGGCTGTCAAGACATGCCTCCCCAAGATGCGGGACGACGGGGCGGAAGTAATCGTTGTCCTCTCGCACCTCGGTCTGGGCGGCGACAAAGTGCTTGCCAAGGCGGTCGAGGGGATCGACGTGGTCGTGGGCGGTCACAGCCACAACCGAATGGAGAAGGTCGAGAGGGTCGGCGGAACGCTCATCGTGCAGGCCGGGGCGCACGGCTCCGATCTGGGTCGGTTGGACCTGACAATTGAGAAAGGAAAGATCACAGCCCACCGCCGCACACTGGTCCCGCTGGACCACGACAAGATTCCCGCCGACGCCGCGGCCGAGCGGTTCGTCGAGGAACTGCTCGATCCCCATCGCAAGGCGCTGGACGAGGTGATTGGTAAGGCGTCGGGCTGGCTGGTGCGGGCGCAAACGCTGGCCGGGCAGGAAGCGCACAAGCGGGACCAGGAGTCGCCCATCGACTCCCTGTTCGCCGACATCCTTCGAGAAGCAACGAAGGCCGACATCGCCCTGTTGCCGGGCGGTGGGTATGGGGTGGCGATCCCGCCCGGCCCCGTGACGGCGGCCCAACTGCGGCAGATGGTGCCCCACGAAGGCAAGGTCGTCACCATGCGGCTTTCCGGCACGCAGGTTATCGAAGTGCTGGAACAGGCAGTCGAGAACACGTTCACCGACGACCCGGCCACGAAGGTCGGCGGCATGATCCAACTCGGCGGCATCAAGTTCCGGTACGACCCGGCGCTGGCGAAGGGGCACCGGGTCTGGCACGTCGAGCGGGTCGGGGGCAAGTGGGAGCCGATGGCCGAGTACACGGTCGTCACGAACTCGATGCTGGCCGGCGGCGGGCACAACTACCGGACGCTCACGAAGGGCGGGAAGCGGGCCGAACACGGCTCGCAGTACGAGACGATTCGACGTTGGTTCGAGAAGAACTCGCCGGTCGCCACGCCCACGACGGGCCGCATCGAGAAGGTCGCCATGACCAAACCAAAGTGACAAGAAACTCGAACGAGGGCAGTGTGATGAAGCGTTTCATTCCGTTGGCGCTGTTCGCCGTCGGCCTCACCGTCTGGCTGGGGTTGCGAGGCGAGTCCCATGATCGTGCCAAGGCACCCGAAGGAGGAAAACCCATGTTGAAGGCCGTCGTCCACATCAACTTCACCGACAGTGAACGGCAGAAGCACGGGCTGAAGAACGTCGCCAACATCTTGAAGGAGGAAAAGGGGGCGGAGATCGTGGTCGTCTGTCACGGCGGCGGAATCGGGCTGCTGGTCAAGGACAAGAGCGAACACGCGGACGAGGTCGCCCGGCTCGTCAAGGAGGGCGTCCGGTTCGCCGCCTGCGAGAACACCCTGCGGGACAAGTCGATCCCGAAGGAGAATCTTCTCCCCGGCATCGCAACAGTTCCCTCGGGCGCGGTCGAAGTCATCCGCAAGCAGCACGAGGGCTACGGGTACTTCAAACCCTAGGCCGCGAGCTTGCGCACAAATAGTCGGAGTGACGATGTCTCTCACATGGGGGGACTTGCGTGACCTTGTGTTTTTGCGGGAGTCGAGAAGCGGTTGAATCACGATTGATTAACGAGTAAACTCCTCTCACCAGCCTCGAAGTTCTTGTGAACTGTGTCATTCGCGTGCTGGTGGCACTCTCGAAGCAAGCAATGTTTCGCCGATTGGTCACAATTTCACTGCTCCCGTGCCTGCTGCTGCCTTCGGCGGCGACGCTGGGGCACACTCACCAACACGGTCAGCCAGTCGATCACGCGCGCCCTCATCTGCATCTCGCATCCGAATCGCATCGGCATCATCACGGGCCGAATGGCCATCACCATGAAGCGGATGAGAACGGTCTGTTGAGCCTGGCGACACCACAGCATCAGGATCCATCGCCAAGCCATGATGTAGACGCCGTTTACATCCAGATGAATCTCATCGCTCCCGAGCGATCTTCCATCGAGGACGGTGCAGCGATTTCGCTCGAATGCATGGCATTGGTGCCCACATCGTTTCTCGCTTCCTTCTCATTCCATTCGAGTTTCGCTCAGCGACCGCATCCGCCGCCTTCTCCGATCTTTGATTGTCCACGCTATCTGCGCCACCTCGCACTTCTCATCTAGCCGCTGCGCTCGCAGCCGGTGGTCGGACTCGCTCCGTCACGACCTTCATCACAACAACCGAAATTGACACCTCCAAGCGGCCCAGTGACGCTTCGGAACCGTCATCCGCGTCTTCCGTGGCCGTGCAGAGGGGAACTCCCAGGAAGATTTGGCGAGCCATTCGACCGTTCGTCATCGTTGCGGTTCTTTCGGGTCTTGCGTTTGTCGGGTACGCCACGCGCGTCCAGTGGTTGCACTATCTCTCGTCGCCCAAAACTGTGGAGCCGGCGGAAGCGGCCGGTGAACTCGGAACGCCGACCAGCAAAGTTATCGTCAACGAACAGGCTCAGCAGAACCTCGGACTGACTGCGAAGCCCTTGAAGGCTCAGACATTTTGGAAGTCGATTCAGGTGCCGGGCATGGTCGTGGACCGGCCAGGCCTGAGCGATCGAAGCATCGTTGCCCCGGCCGCGGGCGTGATCGCTCGGATCGCTTGCGTTCCCGGCGACACCGTGCGCCCCGGCGAAGTCCTTTTCACATTCAAGCTGCTGAGCGAGTCGCTGCATCTGACGCAGACGGAACTCTTCAAGGCGACCCTGGATATCAAGCTCGCTCGGGCTCAACTGAAACTTCTCGTCTCCTCCGCTGGCGCGGTCTCCGAGGCCCGCATCATCGAAGTCGAGAACCAAATTTTGCCGACCAAGGTCGAACAGAAGAAGGGCGGCGGCGAGGCCGACGACCATCCTCCGCACGGCAATGGGCCGAACGGCGGAGTCACGTTCGACCTGGGTAAGTACCACGCCGAGTTCACCGTCGATCACTCGAAGAAGGAAGTGACGATTCTTTTCCTGAAGAGCGTGGAGGGCAAGAAGGAGAAGGACTGGCCGACGGAGCCGGTTGCGGCCAAGGAGTTCACCCTGTCCATCAAGGAGACGAAGGTCAAGGAAGGAGCCGACAAGGGCAAGGTCGTTCCGGCCATGACGATCGCGCTCAAGCCAGTGGATGCCAAGGACGGGAAAGCCTCCAAGTTCGTCGGCACCGATCCGGGTGTGGGCAACGTCGCTGACTTCGAGGGAGTGGTCCTCGGCGAGATCGGCGGCAAGCCTACAAAGGGCGAGTTCAAGGAGTAACGACTGAATCCCATTCGGCCAAGGTGTAGCGGGATTGGATTTCGTAGGTCGAACTGTGCTCGGCACACGCTCTCCATGTGGGGCAAAGCCCGACCTGCACAACCCGCTTCACCTTGGCCCAAGGCGATTCAGCAGCGTGTCGCGGGTATCTGCTTTTCAACATGGCCCGTGGACCCGACCCCGGCCCATTCATCACGGTACTACCGATGTCCGATCCGACCAAACACATCCCCGCCGCAACTTCCCTTCGAACTCTCCTGACACGGGAACGATGGGTCGAGATCGGCCGCATCGTGCTCACCGGACTCATCGCGCTGCTCTACTGACAGGAGTTGGTGCCTCTGCAAGCCCTCTGGGTGGCGGTCGCCGTCGGACTTTACCCGCTCGTCAAGACTGGCCTTCACGACCTCGTCCGCGAGCGCAAGATTGGGACGGAGATTTTCGTCACCGTGGCGACCCTGGTCGCGGTGTTCGGTGGCGAAACGGTCGCCGGCGCGGTGCTGATGGTGATCATCCTCATCGCCGAGTTCATCGCCGAACTGAATACTGACCGGGCCCGCGCATCCATTAAGTCGTTGATCGGTTCGGTGCCACAGGTCGCCCTCGTCCGTGATGCCGGCGGCGAGCGGAGCGTGCCACTTGCCGAACTGCGGATCGGCGATGTCGTGCTGGTTCGCACAGGTGAGAAGATCCCCGTCGACGGGAAGGTTGTCGGGGGCGCGGCTTCGGTCAACGAAGCGCCCATCACAGGCGAGAGCCTGCCGAAAGAAAAAACCGCCGGCGCGTCGGTGTTCGCCGGGACGGTGGTGGCAGGAGGCGCTTTGGACATCGTGACCGAGAAGCTCGGCGGCGATACCACCTTCGCGCGGATCATCGCGATGGTCGAAGGGGCGGAGGCCCAGCAGGCTCCGGTGCAGAAGCTGGCCGACAAGGTGGCGTCGTGGCTGATCCCCATTGTGTTCGTCTTCTTGGTCGTGGTCTACCTCGTCACCCGCGACGTGCGGACCATCGTCACCTTGATGATCTTCACCTCGCCCGCCGAACTGGGGCTGGCCACTCCGCTGGTCATGATCGCCGCCATCGCCCGCGCTGCCCGGAGCGGCATCTTGGTCAAGGGTGCCATTCATCTCGAATCGCTCGCCAAGGTGGACGCGATGGTGTTCGACAAAACCGGCACGCTGACGGCCAACAAGCCCGAGGTGGTGCGGGTCGAGTCGCGCGACCCGGCGTTTCCGGAATCCGAACTGCTGCGCCTGGCCGCCGCCGCCGACCGACGCTCCGCACACCCTCTGGCGAAAGCCGTCGTGGAATACGCGACCCGGCGGAACGCGGGCACCCCGGAGCCGGACGCCTTCGAGGAAGTGCGGGGGCGTGGGGTGAAGGCTACCGTCGCCGGGAAGGCACTGCTTGTGGGGAACCCGGCGCTGCTGAGGGAAAACGGTGTGGCCGTTCCCGACGCCGCGGAACCCGGTGGGGAAACGCCGGTCCACGTCGCCGTGGACGGACGGCTGGCGGGCGTCGTCGTCATCGCCGACACGTTGCGGTCGGGCGCGCGGGAGGCGCTCGACCAACTAAAGGCCACGGGGGGTGAAGCGCGTTGTGATGCTGACCGGCGACAACGCCGCCACGGCCCGCGCGGTCGCGTCGGCACTGGGCGTGGACGACGTGCGTGCCGACCTGATGCCCGAGGACAAGGTCGCCGCCATCGCCGACTTGCAGAAGCAGGGCTTCAGGGTTGCGATGATCGGCGACGGCATCAACGACGCGCCCGCCCTGGCCCGCGCCGATGTCGGCATCGCCATGGGGGGAGGCGGCACCCAGGCAGCGCTCGAAGCGGCCGACATCGCGTTGATGACGGACGACCTGGCCAAAATCGTTAGCGCTCGCGCCATCGCACGAAGGGCTTATCGCACGATTCAAGAAAATCTGATCGTAGGCGTCGGTATTGTTCACGTCTGCGGGATCACAGCAGCCTTGTTGGGCTGGATCGGTCCGATCCAGGCTGCGATTCTCCATCTGGGGCCGGACGTATTGGTGTTCCTTAACTCGGTGAAATTGCTGCGGATTCGGATCGACGGGGCTTGATCTATCCGGGAGACGAAGGTCAAGGAAGGAACCGACGAAGGCACCAAGCTGGAGGGGAGCGATGGCGAGGAATCCGAGAGAGATTGGTATTCGAGTGCCCGGATCGCTGCCATGATCACTCCACTCGGCTTCAGGCCGTCGAGTGCTGCCCGCATCCGGATCGCTTTTTTCAAGCACTCCTCAAGTATCTGGGCTCAGAGCTTGTTTTTGTCGATCAGCGATCTGCCCAAGATCGAGAAGGGGTGCCCTCAACCCGTCGAGGCAAGGGAGCTACCGTCTTCTAAAAGATGGATCTGTTTTGTTAACGTGTTGGAAGTGCAGTCGGCTCAAGTTGCGGTCGAAACGCTTAACGTCGAAACCACGATCCATAAGGGGCGACTTCATGCCTTCGCTCTTCAAACCTACCCGTCCGCATCCCGTTCCTGCGAACGCGGTCATTCTCCTCATCGACGGCAAGCAGCAGGTCGAGTTGAAGGAAGGACGGAAGGTGGTCTACTACTCTGTTACCGAAGATGGTGCGCACTTCCTGAAGCCGGGAAAGAAGTGGGCCGCAGACGTGCGGCTCGCGGACGGGAAGCGGAAACGGGTTCGGTTTTCGCCGAACCACGATGCCGCTTCGCAGATGCTGAACGACCAGATGCTGAACGACCTCCTGAAGAAGATCGAGAACGAGAAAGCCGGGATCCGGGACGAATACTCCGACAGTCACAACCTTCTGCTCGACAATCTGCTGGATTCCTACAGTCAGCACCAGCTTGATCGGGGGACCACGAGCAAGCAGGCTGAGCAGGCTCGCCGCCGGTGCGAGATGGTCCTTAAAGGATGCTTGTTTGTCCGCCTTCGCGATCTGTGCCAGCCAAGCACGGAGCGTTGGCTCGCAGGTCGCCGCACCGCTCCGAAGGCCAGTGGCGGCTTCGGGCCCCAAACCCACAACCACTACGTCACGGCGCTCAAGGCATTCGGGAACTGGTTGGTAATGGCGCGGCATGCGCCGACCAATCCCTTCCGGCACCTCGGGAAAGTGAATGTCGAACTCGATGTTCGACACGAACGACGACCGCTTGTGGCGGACGAGTTCAAGCGATTGCTTGCGGCCGCCCGCTCCGGCAAAGTGTTCCGAAAGCTCTCTGGTCCGGACCGACGAATGCTCTATCTCGTTGGAGGTGCGACCGGCTTGAGGGCCTCGGAACTCGCAAGCTTGGTCCCGGCCTCCTTCTCGCTGAATGTCGAAACGCCAATCGTAGCGGTCGAAGCTGCTTACTCGAAACATCGTCGTCGGGACGAAGTGCCCGTGCACCCTGATCTCGTAGCCGAACTCCAGCGATGGTTGGCAGGAAAGAAGCCGGGGACGTCCGTCTGGCCCGGCAAATGGGCCCTGCACAACGCGGGCAGCGACATGATGAAGAGGGACTTGGAAGTCGCTCGCGCGGCATGGCTTGCGGAAGCCGGCACCCCGGTGGAACGTGCGGAACGAGAGGGCTCCGACTTCTTGACGTACCGCGATCATTCCGGCCGCGTCGCTGACTTCCATGGCCTGAGGCACACCTTCATCACCGATCTGGTTCGGGCCGGAGTGAGCCCGAAAGATGCCAAGGAACTCGCCAGACACTCGTCGATCACGCTGACGATGGATCGATACGCACATGTCACGCTTCGGGATACGGCACTGGCGATCGCACGGCTCGTGTTGCCGACGGATGAAGAAAACCCGGCGGCGTGCTGCAACTTAAGGGCGACGGGTACGACTGGAGGGGTCGATTCGGGAGCAGCACCGGGAGCAGCAGCAGGCGGTCAACGACGAGGAATGGGGACGACGCCCGAGGAAATCCGCGGGTACATCCCCGCCGAGCAGATCAACACGAAACGCCTTGACCTGAAGGGAGTTGAGGACTCTCGGGAGGTGCCGAGAGCAGAAGAGGAAAGTACACCCAACAGGAGTCGAACAACCCTGCGATTTCCTTGGGAATACCACCGATTCCCACTTCAGGCGGCGCGGAATCCGGCGCACTTGCCACTGCATTCCCACTCACAAGCCCCCCCGAACTGGCCCGCGTCGTCGCCGCGTGGCCGACACTGCCAGAACCGATCCGCAGAGCCATGCTCGCTTTGATCGGTTCCGTGAAGTGACTCACCGACTCGCAGGGCCGCCCAGCTCATTGCGTTGCGGCCGAACGGATGGTATCGTGAGGCTTACTTACTCTGCACCACCGAGTACTTGCTATGGCCAAGCCTACCTCATTCAGTCGCCCCGCGAAGGCCGCCAAGAGTGGTGGCACTTCGTTCAACTTTGGAGCCAATGCGAAGCCCGGAAAATCGAAAGCTGGAAGCGGCCGACGTTCAGCAGGCGGAGGAAAAGGCGGGGGCAGCTGATGGACTTCACGGCCATTCCGCGACCCGCATTTGGACGGGCAGCACAACACCTGCCCGCGATGCCGTCGCCGGCCAAGATCAAAGCGAAGGAACGCTATCAGCGTGCAGCCAAGACCGCGGCCTCTTTGTTGCCAGACCTCCCCGAGGCTGGCGAATCCGTTCATGCTCTCATGATCGGAACGTTCGACCTCTGCCAAGTGATCGTTCCCGTTGTGAACCGCTTGCCGGCTTGTTTACACCTGCGAATCGCGACCCTCTGCTTTTCAAAACGGAACGCGGCCGAGCTGGTCGGATTGCTCGAATCGCACCCCGACCTCCGCCTCTCGTTGCTCGTGTCTGCTTTCTTCCGAGGGCACAACAAGGAACTCTTCGAGCGGTTCGCCGAAGACTTGCGGGAATATCCCAACGCTCGGCTCACGTCGGGCCGGTCGCACTGCAAGGTAGTCTGTTTCGACATCGGGCCGGACGATGGAATGGTGTTTGAAGGATCGGCCAACCTCCGCACAAACGGGAACCGGGAACAGCTGGCCGTGATCCGCGACCGAGCGTTACACGACTGGCACGCTACGTGGATCGACGAACTGGTGAACTCCGATGAAGGCAACGAAGACCGTCATCAATCAACGAATTGACGAACTGCTCCGCGTCCGTTTGGACGGGGCGCAGTTTCACGACATCGTGCAGTATGTTGCCGAAAAAGGGTGGGGACTGAAGGACCGCCAAATCCGGAACTACCTCCGCCGGGCCGACGATCTACTCGTTGAACGGCGTGAGAAGTCGCGACGCAGATGCTACCAGCTTCACGTTGCCCGTCGGGAATCACTTTACGCTCGCGCCGTGAATGCCGCGGACTACCGCACCGCACTGGTAATCCTGACGGACCTCGCTCGACTCCAGGAACTGTACGTCTCAGCGAAGGAAGTTCGGGAGATTCGTGCCGACATCAAGAAGCTGGAGGAAATGGCGGGATGCTCTGCGAAATTGAATCGCTGACGGAATCCCCGAGGGCATCAGGATGGCGGCGCAATCGACTTTGAAGCGAATGAGCCAGCAGGTCGGCAGAATGAAACTTCAGGCAATGGCGCGTGAAGACGCTCTCGCCCTCTATGCCGATGGCGTTCGCCACGCGGTTGTCGAGAGTAATCGAAGCCAGAGCGAGCGAAGCAGTTCAGATACCGCATTCCTCGACATCCTCATCGGCTTCTGGAACGTGGATTTTGCCGAGGCCCGGCGGCGACTGAGTGCATGGCAAGAAGCCGCGACCAGTCTCATCGGAATCGAACACTTAAAAACTGGCCACATCCGGGTTCGAGAGATTGACGGAAAAACGGTGGAGCTATGAACCTTGCGTTCCGCATCCGAAGGCTGAAGAAGCAACTCGCGCCGCGAGATCGCCCAGATATTCCCGACACCGCTTACGAGTTCTGCCTCGCGTTTGCGGAAGGCCGTATCGCCCCGGAAGATGTTGACAGAAGGAACCCGAACCACATCACTTGGCTAACAACCTTTGCGGCTCATCTCATGCAGTTACCCAACTCTCAAGTATGACCGTCCTGCCGCGAAGCCATCGAGCCGCTAGACTACCCTCGAATCACGACCGCATACCGCTTTGACCGAACGGCCGCCCATGCTCACCGGCGAAATCCGCTCTCAGATCGACCGTATCTGGATGGCCGTTTACACAGGTGGCATTTCCAACCCGCTCGAAGTTATCGAGCAAGTCACCTACCTGCTCTTCATCCGCCGGCTCGACGACCTGCACACCCTTGCCGAGAACAAAGCCGCAACGCTCAAGAAGCCGATGGAGCGCCGCATTTTCCCCGAAGGGAAGGACTCCAGGAAACGCCCCTACGACGACTTTCGCTGGTCCAAGTTCAAAAACTTTGAAGCGAAGGAAATGTACGCCGTGATCGGGGAACACGTCTTCCCGTTCCTCCGAACGCTCGGCGGCGAGGAATCGACCTACGCCACGCACATGAAAGACGCCCGGTTCACCATCCCCACGCCCGCCTTGCTGGCCAAAGTCGTGGACATGATCGACCACGTTCCGATGCAGGACCGCGACACCAAGGGCGACCTCTACGAGTACATGCTGGCGAAGATCGCCACGGCCGGGCAGAACGGTCAGTTCCGCACGCCGCGGCACATCATCCAACTCATGGTCGCGATGGCCGCGCCCACGCCCAAAGACCTGATGTGCGACCCGGCCTGCGGCACCGCCGGCTTCCCCGTCGCCGTCGGCGAGTACATCCGCGAACACCACCCCGAAGCTCTCCGCGACGCGAAACTCCGCGAACACTTCCACCATCGCCTCTTCCACGGCTTCGATTTCGACAACACCATGCTCCGCATCGGCAGCATGAACATGCTGCTCCACGGCGTCGAGAACCCTGACATCCGCTACCGCGATTCGCTCTCCAAGGAGTACGGCGTCGAGGAAGAACAGTACACGCTCGTGCTGGCGAATCCGCCCTTCGCCGGCTCGCTCGACTACGAAAACTGCGCGACCGAATTGCAGCGCGCGGTGAAGACGAAGAAGACGGAACTGCTCTTTCTGGCCCTGTTCCTCCGGCTGCTCAAACCCGGCGGCCGCGCCGCGGTGATCGTACCGGACGGCGTTCTCTTCGGCTCCTCCAATGCTCACAAGGAACTCCGCCGCATGCTCGTCGAGGAGCAAAAGCTCGACGGCGTCGTCTCGCTGCCCGGCGGCGTCTTCAAACCCTACGCCGGCGTCTCCACCGCCATCTTGCTCTTCACCAAGACCAATAGCGGCGGCACCGACCGCGTCTGGTTCTACGACCTGGACGCGGACGGCCAAAGCCTGGACGACAAGCGTACCGAACTGCTGCCGCGCGAGAAACTCGGCCCGACGCCGCTCTGCGCGCTCACGGACGCCGAACACGAGAAGAACAACCTGCCGGACGTGCTGGCCCGCTGGAAGCAGCGCGACACGAAGGAACTCCAGCGGCCGCGCACGGCGCAAAGCTTCTGCGTGCCCAAGGCCGACATCGCCGCCCAGGGCTACGACCTAAGCCTGAACCGCTACAAGGAAGTCGTGCACGAGGTGACCGACCACCGCGCCCCGACGGACATCTTGAAGGACCTGGCGAAGATTGAGGTTGAGATACAGCTTGGGATGAAGGACTTGATGGAGATGCTGAAGTGAAAAATGGATTCGCTGAACTTGGATCAGTCGCAGATTTCATCAACGGCGTCGCTTTTAAGCCCGAAGACTGGGGCGATAAGGGAACCCGCATCATCCGTATCCAAAATTTGACTGATTCATCCAAGCCTTATAATCTTACGACGCGAAACGTGGATGAGCGTTATCACGTTCGACCCGGTGACCTTCTTGTGTCATGGTCCGCAACTTTAGGAGTATTCAAGTGGCCTGGTCCTGATGTCGGCCTCTTAAACCAGCATATCTTTCGAGTGTTGCCGAATCGTCTGCGAATTGAGCAACGTTATCTGCGACACTCCCTCGAAATTGCTCTGACACAGATGCAACGTCACCTCCACGGGGCGACAATGCAGCATGTGAACCGCGGCGAGTTTTTAGGAACTCATGTCTACCTTCCGCCGTTGCCGGAGCAGCGGCGGATCGCGGACGTGCTGGACCGGGCGGAGGCGTTGCGGGCCAAACGCCGCGCCGCCCTCGCCCAACTCGACACCCTCACACAAGCGATTTTCCTCGACATGTTCGGCGATCCGAAGGCGAATCCTAGAGGTTGGCCGATTCGAGAGCTTCAAGAGGTGGTGAGGCGAGGAACTATTGTCACATACGGCATTGTTCAAGCAGGCGAGGAGTATCCCGGAGGTGTGCCTTACATCCGAACGGGAGACATTGTGGCTGGCGAAATAGTCATCGATGGATTGCGGAGGACTGATCCGGGTATAGCTGCGAAGTTTGAGCGTTCACGAGTTGATGCCGGCGATATCGTGATGAGCATTCGCGCAACCGTTGGAACCACTGCACTCGTTCCTGAATCGCTCGCAGGCGCGAATCTGACGCAGGGTACCGGGAAGATCTCACCAGGAGGGGACACTCACCGTCTCTATCTGCTCAATGTATTACGTGCGGAAGGAACACAACATTGGATCGCGCGGCAGATCAAGGGTGCAACGTTCCGTGAAATTACGCTTGGCCGATTGCGAGAATTACCGCTGCCTGTTCCTCCATTGGTCCTCCAACAAGAGTTCGCCCATCGCGTCGCTGCCGTAGAGAAACTTAAATCAGCGCACCGGGCGTCGCTCGCTCAGATGGACAGCCTGTTCGCGGCGCTGCAACACCGAGCGTTCCGCGGGGAGTTGTGACGCTATGCGTACAGACGTACCCGAGAAGGTTCTCAAGATCGCACGCGATGTGGCCGAGCAGGGTCAGGCCAATTCGACGCGGCTGACGGTGCTCAAGAAGTGGTTCAAACAGCCGGAACGCCTGACGGCATTCGCGATTTGGATTGCCGGACGTGCCGCGTCTCGCAAAGGCAAAACGAAAGGCGAGGCGGGTCAACTCTTCGACGAATCGCGGGTACTGTTGAAGGGGCTGAATCGGCTTCATCCCGAACCAGACCGCGCTGCGGTGAAGCGGCTCCACGCCCAATTACGAGAGTTTCAGAACGAGTACAAGTCCACGCGGTACGGCGCAGTTCGCGTCGTCACGAACTGGAGCTTGATGATCGTGGAGAAAGGGCTGGGAATCTACCTCAACGGCGGAAAGTCGCCCGCGGACGGTTACAGCGTGGCGTCGGACTACTGCCGGCATTATGATCCTCGTTACCCCGAGAACCTAACCGCCGGAAGCGTCGCGAAGCTGGAAGAGATCGTGCGGTTCATGTACACCATCGAGGCGCTTGAGGACGAAGAGTGAGCCACTTCACCTTTTTGAAACCGGAATGGCCCGAGGTGTACGAGGCCGCGGCGAAGGCCGAGACCACGGCGTACCTCGATCCGCGCACGTCGTGCTTCTATTCGCGCCGAGCGCTCGAATTGCTCGTGCACTGGATGTTCAAGCACGATACGGCCTTGCATCTGCCTTATCAGGAGAACCTCAGCGCGTTGATTCACGAGCCGTCGTTCAAGTCGGCCGTCGGCGACGCGGTGTTCGCCAAGGCCCGGCTCATCACGAAGCTCGGGAACCAGGCGGTTCATGAATCGCGGCACGTTCAGCCTTACGACGCCATCGCCGCGGCTCGCGAACTGTTTCACGTCGGGTACTGGCTGGCTCACACCTATGCGACGGGGGCCAAGCCGGCCGCCGGGCTCGCGTTCGACCCGAACGCCCTGCCCAAGGATACGCCGGTTGCGAAGCAGACGCTCGATCAACTTCAGAAGCTGGAGACGCAACTTCACGAACGCGATGCGAAGCTGTCGGCCGTGCTGGCGGATAAGGAGTCGCTGGACGCGGAACTACTTCGGTTGCGGGCCGAAATTGCCGAGGCAAAGAAGACCAACGCCGCCCAGCCCGATACGCACGACTATTCCGAGACCGAGACCCGCGATTACTTCATCGACTTGCTGCTGAAGGAAGCCGGCTGGCCGCTCGATCGGGATCGCGACCGCGAGTTCCTCGTGACGGGGATGCCGGGCGGTCAGGGCAAGGGGAAGGTCGATTACGTGCTGTGGGGCGACGACGGCTTGCCGCTGGCGGTTGTGGAGGCGAAGGGGACGCGGCGCGATGCACGGGTCGGCCAGCAGCAGGCGAAGTTGTACGCGGACTGCCTGGAGGCGCAGTTCGGCCGCCGGCCCATCATCTTCTACACGAACGGTTATGAGCACTGGCTCTGGGACGATGAGAACTATCCGCCGCGGCCGGTGCAGGGCTTCTACAAGAAGGCCGAACTGGAACTGATGATTCAGCGGCGATCCTCTCGCAAGCCGCTGACGGATGCGGTGATTAGCACCACCATCGTCGAGCGGTACTACCAAACGCGGGCCATCCGTCGAGTCGGCGAATCATTCGAGAAGGACAAGGAACGGCGGGCGCTTCTCGTGATGGCAACCGGGGCCGGAAAGACCCGCACCGTGATCGCGCTCGTCGATTTGCTCATGCGGTGCAACTGGGTGAAGCGGGCTCTGTTCCTGGCGGATCGCGTTGCGCTCGTGAACCAGGCGTGCAACGCGTTCAAGACGCACCTGCCCGACGCTGCGCCAGTGAACCTCGTGACCGAGAAGGAAACCGAGGGCCGCGTGTTCGTGTCCACGTATCCGACGATGATGGGTCTGATCGACGACACGAAGGACGGGCAGCGTCGCTTCGGCGTCGGGCACTTCGACCTCATCGTGATCGACGAGGCACACCGTTCGGTGTTCCAGAAGTATCGAGCGATCTTCGACTACTTCGACTCGCTGCTGATCGGGCTCACGGCCACGCCAAAAGGGGACGTGGACCGCAATACGTACAGCTTGTTCAACCTGGAAACCGGCGTGCCGACCGACGCCTATCCGCTCGAAGATGCCGTGAAGGACAAGTTCCTCGTTCCCGCGAAATGCGTCTCGGTTCCGATCAAGTTCCCGCGCGATGGGATTACTTACGACGACTTGACGGAGGAAGAGAAGGAGCAGTGGGACGCGAAAGAGTGGGACGAGGAAGGCGGCGCGCCGGAACGGGTCGAGGCCGCGGCGGTGAACAAGTGGCTCTTCAACAAGGACACGGTGGATAAGGTGCTGGAGCACCTCATGACGCGCGGTCAGATGGTGGCTGGCGGCGACCGGCTCGGCAAGACGATCATCTTTGCGAAGAACCAGGCGCACGCGAAATACATCGCTGAGCGATTCGACGCCAACTATCCGAACCTGAAGGGACATTTCGCCCGCGTCATCACGTTCGAGACGGAGCATGCGCAAAGTCTGATCGACGCGTTTTCTCAGAAGGAGAAGCCGCCGCACATCGCGGTTTCCGTGGACATGCTCGATACGGGCATCGACGTACCGGAAGTGGTGAACCTCGTGTTCTTCAAGATGATCCGGTCGAAGACGAAGTTCTGGCAGATGGTGGGCCGCGGCACTCGGCTCTGCCCTCACTTGTTCGGTCCAGACAAGCACAAACAATTCTTCACCATCTTCGATTACTGCGGGAACCTGGAGTTCTTCAGCGCGAACCCCGAAACTGCGGATGGTTCGGCGGGCGAATCGCTCGGCAAGCGGCTGTTCAAGACGCGGTTGGAACTGGTGGGCGTGCTCGACAAGAAATCGATATTGGGAGTTCAGAAGATTCCCGACGCCGAGGAGGTGGGATTGCGCGGTGAGACTGCCGAACGGCTGCGCACGGAAGTGGCGGCAATGAACCTCGACAATTTCGTGGTGAGGCCGAAGCGGAAGTTGGTCGAAAACTACGCCAAGCCCGAAGCTTGGAAAGAACTCTCGGATGAGGCGCGACACGAATTAGCCGACGAAGTCGCAGGCCTGCCGTCGGAACTGGAAAGTGAGCCAGAAGAATCGAAACGGTTTGACCTGCTCATGCTGCGATTACAGCTGGCCGTGCTGATGGTCGAGCCGGCTTTCGTGCGGCTGAGGGATCAAGTGAAGGAGATCGCGGGATTGCTGGAGGAGAAGGAAAACATCCCGATGGTACACGCGCAATTGCCGCTGATTCAGGATCTGCAATCCGACGAGTGGTGGCAGGACGTGACAGCCCCTATGCTCGAAACGGTCCGGAAGAAACTTCGGGATCTCGTTCAGTTCATTGAGAAGGCCCACCGCAAGCCAATCTTCACCGACTTCGAGGACACATTAGGCGATGAAACGACGGTCGTGCTACCGGGGTTCGCCGGCGCGGGCGACTTCGAGCGGTTCCGGGCCAAGGCGCGGGCGTTCCTTCGCGAACATCAGGATCATACCGCGGTCGTGAAACTGCGGAAGAACGAGTGGCTGACCGCGACGGACCTTGCGGAACTGGAGAAGATGCTGGCGGCGAGTGGCGTGGGATCGCCGGAAGAAATCGAACTCGCGAAGGCGAAGTCCGAGGGCTTGGGCGTCTTCATCCGTTCGCTCGTCGGCCTCGACCGCGAGGCGGCCAAACACGCATTTGCGGATTCCTCACGGGCAAGACACTGAACGCAAACCAGATCGAGTTCGTGAACTTGATCGTGGATCATCTCACCGAACACGGCGTCATGGATGCCACGCTTTTGTATGAATCGCCTTTCACCGACATCGCACCGCAAGGCCCCGATACGATCTTCGCAGCTGACCAGATCGCCGCCTTAATGGCGATCCTTCGAGACGTTCGAGCAACCGCGACAGCAGCTTAATTGAAATCCAGATGGAGGATTTCCGGTGAGAACCTCAACTCTGAGCAGTCTTCGCATCCGGGTTGTTAAGCTCAGGAGAGAGTTGCAAGCGATGCCTTGTTCCGGCGGTATTCAGGCGATCATTGACGAGGGCGAACCGCAACCAACCGGCACGCCTTGTCATCAATGCAAGGAACACCACGTTCTTGTGATTGTGGAAGAAATCGTTGAACCGCAAGCCGGATGACGATTCAGGCTCCGCACATCCCAAATCGCTTCCAACCTTGTTCAGCGAGTCGAACTTTGGAAGATGTTCTTATCGGGTAGCTGTCCGGGTTCGAAACCGGAGAGTTCAACGCGGTCGGCCGGATGCTGGCGAGCATCCAGGCCACAGACGGCCGACCGGTCCGATTCTGGATGCAACACCATGTCCGACACACTTCCCGGCCCACCGGCCGATCCGTCCGTTGCATCATCTATCACTCGGAACCAACAGACGCTGGGCGGCCTCGCGGACATGCTCGCCAGATACGAGCGGGCATTGCAATTCAAAGGACCGTTTGTGCGGAGCATGTCAGGCCAGCAGGTTAGTGGGTGGAGTGAGATACAGGGCCAGGCAGCCCATTCCGCGGGCCTTGCCTCATTCCGCCAACAGATCGAATCGCTGGACAGATACCAGGAGCTTCGGACATTCACATTGCGGCAATGGGGGGAGCAATTGACCGCAACCATCTGCGGTCGGCTGGTCGGTGAGCTGCTCCGTCGGTTTCCGGAAATGAACGCGCCTCAGATTGAATGTCTCTCGATCCGTGAAGCGGTCCAGTTGTTGCTGATTGAGGCCCCGAACGCTGCGCGTGTGAGGGGACGGGAGGACGACCCTACGGTGAGTAACCTTTACCAACTCATCGACACAGGCGACGCGCTCGCACTCGTACCCCATCGGTGGCGCGAACTCACTCCGCTCGACCCGAACGGCTATGACGCGGGGTGGCGAGAGCAGGGGAAAATCTGGCACGCCGTCTTCGGCGGAAACGGAGTGGCGGGACTGGTTCAGCGAGCCAGTGCGGAACTCCGAGGAGAAGTCGAGACAACGGCAATCATCCGCGAAATGGGGAACTGGCTGGAGCGATGGGGCCGCGCATTCCGTCCGTTCCCGCCCGTCGGCGACCGAGACTCCATAATAGCGGAACAAGCCGCGTTGCCCGTCGAATGGTGGTTGCATCGACGCGGCCTTTTGGACACTCTCACGCGGCTGGGGGTGATGGTGCCCGATGACCTGACGGCTAGGCCGGCTTTGAACCAAACATGGAACCGCCGAGAGCTTGTCACGCATTGCGATTTGATGGGGTGGCTAAGTTGCTCCCGACCGGTTGTGCAGTATCCCGCAGCGAGAGAAGTCGCGCCGGCCACTCCACCCGCATCCAAGCCCAAACGCAGCGCGCAGCAAGGCGATGGTCGGGCGAAACTTATCTCATTACTGACGGCTCATCACAAGTACGAGAAGGGTAGCTGCATGAATCCTGAACCCATCGGCAACAACGACCTTGCCCGAAAAGCGGAAGTCGAAAAATCGACCGCTTCGGCTTTCTTCAAAAAGGAGTTCAAAGGGTATTCGAAATATCGGGCGTGCTGCCGTGACGTGGGCCGGCTTGCCGACGCTCTCACGGCGCTGAATGGCGAGTTCTCCCCCCACGATCTTTACGGCCGCCGCCCACCGGGGGAAGACGACCGCCACGAAAAAGAATAGCTGGTGTTCGGCGTTCGGTGTTCGATCGTTCGGCAAGCGATGCCGAACACCTACAGATTTTTCTACACCCCGCGAACCCTAGATTCTCTGGGCATTTCCTCGCGACTGGCCCACTGTTCGACAGTTTTTACCGAACGCTGCAACAACGGTTATGCGAACTGCACTCCGCGGTACGCGACCAGTTGGAACGGCGACCATGACCCCTGATAGCATCCAATCCCACCTGGCGCTCCGGCCCCGCGAAGCGGCCCGGACGCTGAGCGTCTCACCCCGCACTCTCTGGGAATGGACCCGTGTGGGGATTATCCCGTGCGTCCGCGTCGGGACCGGCAAGCGGCGGACCGTGCTCTACCCCGTAGCGGACTTACAAGCGTGGCTAGCCCGGCAGACCGACGCAGCAAATGGGGGCAACAATGGCACCCCCTGAAGAATGGCCAGCGAAGCAGCCCGGCCCGAATCCAGCGAAGCCGAGGAAGGCAGCGCTCTACGCTGTCCCCGGCCTCAAACCGAATGTTCTCTCACCAGACTTCGATGGGATTCCCGCCGAGATGAAATCTGCCCCGCGATGGGTGCTCTGGCGGTTGGTAGGGAAGCCGAAGGACAAACGATGGACGAAAGTTCCGTTCGGTAAGGACGGTCGTGCTGCGAAGTCGAACGACTCAACAACCTGGACGACGTTCGCAACCGTGTTGTCCGCCTATCGTGCAGGCGGGTTCGATGGCGTCGGGTTCATGCTCGGGGATGGATTCGTCGGAATCGACTTGGACGACGTTCGCGATCCGGACACGGGGGAGATGGCCGCCGAGGCCGAGGAACTGGTCAAGGTGATGGGGACGCACGCCGAGGTGAGCCCGTCCGGTACGGGTGTGAAAATGATCGGCCGCGGCGAATGGCGTGCCGAGTGGCATCGGAAGCCATTCGCGGGCACTGGCGAGCTTGAAGGGTATTCCGCCGGACGCTACTTCACAGTGACTGGCCGCGTGATCGGTTCTCACCCCGTTACCGACATTCAGGCAGCGATAGACGAGTTGGGCCGCCGATTCGTACTACGGGTCGAAGTCGAGAAGTCGGTAAAACCCGTGCCGGCCATGGACGATGAGGAACTGATTCGCCGGGCAATGTCGGCCGCGAACGGGGCGAGGTTCAGAAGGTTGTGGGAAGGCGACACCTCTGTTCACGGCGGAGACGAATCACGGGCCGACCTGGCGCTCGCCGGAATGCTGGCGTTTTGGTGCCAAGGAGACGCGGCCCGAACGGATCGGATGTTCCGGCAGTCGAGTTTGATGCGCGGCAAGTGGGATGAAAAACGCGGGCTACAAACCTACGGGCAGCGAACCATCGCGAAGGCGCTCGAAGGCAAGACCGAGTTCTATTCGCGCAGCCAAAGTGCGCCAGCCCCGACGACGGACGCCGCCGTGTGGCCCGATCCGATCACTTTGCGGGCTGAGTTCGACCCGTCGCCGTTCCCGGTGGACGTACTCCCGTCGTGGATGCAGAACTACGTCGTCGCCCTTGCTGAAGAGAAGCAAGTGCCCGTCGATCTACCTGCAATGCTCGTTCTCGGCGCGTCTGCGGCAGGGATCGCCAGAAAGGTTGTCGTGACCCCGTGGAAAGGTTGGGACCGAGAACCCACCAATCTTTTTACGATGTGCTGTCTCCCGCCCGGCGAGCGCAAGAGTCAAACCTTCTCGGCTGTTTTCGCCCCGGTGAAGGACCTCGAAGCTGATCTTCGGGAACGTGAAGAGCCCCGCGTCCGGGAAGCGGAGAGCCTTTTCCGAGTGGCACAGAAACGAGTCGATTTCCTCGAAGGTAAGATCGCCAAGGAATCGGAGCCTGTCGAACGGGCGAAACTCACGGATGAGTTGAAGACTGCGCGGGAAGAACTGCGGTCGATCGTGGTGCCGGCACTTCCACTGCTTCGCGTTGACGACGACACACCCGAGATGATGGCGCTCGAACTGGTGAAGCAAGGCGGCCGACTGTTGGCCGCGAGTCCCGAAGCTCGCACACTGGAGAACATCGACCGGTACTCAGATAAACCAAACTTCGATGTGTTCCTAAAGGCTCACGCCGGTGACGACATTCGCTCGGGTCGGATCGGACGCGGCCGGGATTCGGTGGACCGGCCAGCACTAACTTGCGTCTACACACCGCAACCGTGCGTCCTGGAAGCACTCGGCGAGACGCCGGAGATGCACGGGCGGGGGTTTTTGGCCCGCTGGTTCTTCTCGCTGCCTCAGTCAAGAATCGGATTCCGAAAAGCGCGCGCAGGCGTTGTACGAGAATCGGTCTACCGTGCTTATGAAGCCGCAATGCTGGCCCTGTGGGGAGTTGGCTACGCTGGCGAGGAGGAATCGCACGAACTGAAGTTCTCACCCGATGCCGTAGCCGCTCTAGTAGCCTTCGAGGAGTGGAAGGAAGTTCGTCTTCGCGAGGGTGAGGAACTGGCCGGGTGCGCCGGGTGGGGAAATAAACTGGGCGGCTTATGCGTCCGTTTGTGCGGCATCCTTCACGCGGCGGATGGAGTCCTCGTCGGCGAGGGGTGGAAGGCGACTCCCATCCAGGCGGACGTGGTGCTGCGGGCAGTACGTTTATGCCGTGATTACGCGGTGCCGCACGCTCTGGCCGCGTTCGATCGGATGGGGGCTTCCGAAACTATGATCGGCGCGCGAGCGATTCTGAAATGGCTGGGCAAGCGTTCGGACCCATTCATCGAGTTCAGTAAGCGAGACGTGTTCAACGGATGTCGGGGAGCCTTCCAGACCGTTGATGAGATGCAACCAGCAATCGGCTTGCTGGAGCAGCATTACCTCATTCGCCTGAAAACCGAGCCTCAAATGCACGCCGGTCCTGGTCGCAAACGATCACCCGTGTTTGAAGTCAACCCGACTGCATTCAATGCGGGAACCTTCGCGCATAATACGCACAATGCGCACAAAGGAGGTGATGGCTTCGATGCATTCGATTCTGCGGAAAGTGCGAATTCTGCGAACAGGGTGAACATCCCGAAAAACACAGAAGAAGACGCGTCAACGGATTTCCCTTTCGGGGCCAATGGCCCGAACAACCCTAAACCTACAGCGCTATTCCAGCCGTTGGCACCGTGCCATCTGGGTTAATCGGATGCCTCGTTCCCGCAACTGCCGACGCGTTCGTTTCTCGTGCGAT
>JAYTGN010000349.1:0-22213 GCA_043733485.1 Gemmataceae bacterium | reverse complement strand
GACTCACGTCGCCGGTTCGCCCGATCCGCACCTTCACCCTGAAAAACGCGGACCCGCGTGAACAACTTCAAAACCCGGTTTCTGCTTTGGAAACCGGGTTTTTGCAGGAAGAAACCCGGTTTCCAAAGCAGAAACCGGGTTTCAAGGGGAGTCGCGTGAACCGAATGCCGCGTACAACTTGCTCGATCCTTGCGGTTTGTGCCGCGTTCGCGGCCGGTTGCGGTCGCGCGAGCGTGCCGATGGACACGTCCTCGGTTGAGTCGCGCTATCCGGTTCGCACAGATTTGATGGCCGTCGGCGACCTCGGCGCACCGCCCAAATGGTACAGCACGGGCTTCCCGCCGCTCCGCAGCGCTCGCCTCGGTTCGCGTTCGCCCGATCCCGAATTCGTCTCGCTGCTCGGGCCGAAGATCACCGACAAGAAGCCCGCCATCCTCGACCCGCAGGCCGACCTCACGCCGGCTCAGCGCGACATCGTGGCCGAGTTGTTGGACTCGTATTTTGGGAAGCCCGCGGCCCCAATCGTTCGGGTGCCATCGATCGACGAGGCGAAGAAGTTGGCGCTCGAACCGTTCTTCCCGAAGGCGGGTGAACTGGCTGCAACCCTTGCTGAGGCCGCGACCGCGAAGTCGACCTTGAAGCTGGACGATACCGCCCTCGCCCATGGCGGCGTGCTCTATCGACGGTGGTGCTTGCAATGTCACGGCCCGACGGGGGCCGGCGACGGAGCCCACGCCGTCTCCATGACCGCCATGCCTCGCGATTATCGCCGCGGGATGTTCAAGTTCGCGACCTGCTTCCCACCGGGAACGCCTCGCACTGGCGAACTCGGCAAAGCCCGCAAGGACGACCTCAAACGCACGGTTCGCAACGGGCTCGACGGCTCGATGATGCCGCCCTTCCCGCAGTTCTCCGAGGGTGAACTCGACGATCTCGTCGGTTACGTGATGCACCTGAGTATTCGCGGCGAGAGCGAGTTCGAGGTGATCGGCCGGATCATCAACATGGCGAAGAACCCGCGCGACGACGACCCGGATTTCAGCCGGGAGTTTGCCGAGCAACTGCTCGCTCAAAAGGTCCTCACGACGCTGGGGAACTGGAAGCGAGCCGGCGATAACGCCATCCCGATTCCGCCGGAGAACGCGCCGCGCGAAGCCGATCGGCTGCTCTCCGCGGCTCGCGGGCACAAGGCGTTCCTCGGCACGTGCGCGGGTTGCCATCAGGACTTCGGCCGGGCCGAGCAACTGAAGTTCGATCAGTGGGGCACGGTGGTGCAACCGCGGAACCTGTTGCTCGGCGTCTACCGCGGCGGCCGCAAGGGCGAGGATCTTTACGCCCGCATCTACGGCGGCATTTATCCTTCCACCATGCCCGATTCCAAAGCCAAGGCCGACGGCGCGAAACCCGGCGAGCCCGACGGCATCTGGGACGTGGTCCACTTCTTGCAGATGCTCTCCGACCCCCGCGGCCGCAAACTGCTCCAACTGTACGATCCCGCGATCAAGTTCGAACCGTGAGAGGAATCGAGGCCCAACCATGTCCCGTGCCGCCACCGAATACCGCTACGAAAAACTCACCTGGCCCGAGATCAACGACGCCGTCGATCTCGGCAAGGTTTGCATCCTGCCGTGCGGAGCCGTCGAACAGCACGGGCCGCACCTGCCGCTGGATGTCGATCTGGTTTGCCCCGTGGGCATCGCCACGGGTGCGGGCAAGGAAGTGCCCGACAAGATGCTCGTGCTGCCGGTCGTCGCCTACGGGTACACCGGCCACGTCATGGACTTCCCCGGCACCATCAACAACGACTTCGAACACTTCATGCACCACGTGCTCGACATCACCAAGAGCCTCGCCTACCACGGCTTCAAAAAGATCATCCTGCTCAACGGGCACGGTTCGAACATGCCGAACCTCGACCTCGTGGCTCGTCGCACGAACCTCGAAACGGATGCCGAGTGCGTGCTCGCCGCCTGGTGGAATCTGCTGGCCGTGGACAAGACGTTCCTTCCGAAGTGGCGGCAGAGCAAGTTCCCCGGCGGCTGCGCCCACGCCTGCGAACTGGAGACGAGTTTGTACATGTACCTCGACGGCGACAACGTCCGTAAAGACCTCATCAAGAACGGCACGATCAGTTTCAACGAGGAGAACAGCCCGTTCACGTGGGTCGATTTGTTCGCGGCGGGGCCAGCCAACCTCACCTCGTGGACGAGCAGTTACTCGGACACCGGCGTGCTCGGCGAGGCGGAACTGGCGACGCCCGAAAAGGGCCGACGAGCCTACGAGGAAGCGGTGAAGCAACTGGTGCGGTTCGTGACGTGGTTCAAGGATCGGCCGAAGGACGTTCGCAAGGATCGGCACCGCACGCCGCCGACGATGCCGATGCCCTGGGGCCAGCGGCCGGTGAAGTGAATGCGTTCAGCTTTCCGATCGTTCGACTTCTTCCCAGAGCAGTTCTCGACCGGCCGCGAACAACTCCGACGCGCGGAAGTCGTACACTTGCGGGCGTTCGCCGGAATCCAGGGCCAGTGCATCGAAGGTGAGGTAGAAGAGCCCGTTGAGGTGCGCGATCCGCGCGTCGACAATCTTCACCTTCGGCAAGTTCGGCCGCATCTGGCAGCGGAACTCTTCGACGCCCACCACGCGGAGGTTCACGCGCACTTTCTTGGGCTCGGCGCCGAGATCTTGGATCGCCAGCCGAACCGTGAGGCGGAAGTCGATGGTCGTTCCGTTCTTGGCCGAGTTCGCGATGCGGACGCCCCGCACGATACCGCCGGGAAAGCGGTAGCGGCGCAGGAACTGCGGCAAGTCTTGAGGCGGAATGCGGTTCATTGCAGTTGAAACCCGGTTTCTGCTTGGGAAACCGGGTTTCTCTCAGGGTTAAAGAAGCCCGGTTTCCAAAGCAGAAACCGGGCTTCGAGGTTTCACACGTACGAATCGAACACGCGGACGCCGGCCCACGTCGGCTTGTTGGCATCCACGAACTTCACGTGATCGGGATCGTCCTGATAGCTATCGTGCGAGGCTTTCGAATCGAAGACGAGGTGCAAGCCCACGTCCCAGTTCTGGTCGTTCACCTCGCGATTGAGTTCCTGGCAGAGCGGCCCGGCCGCGAAGAACGCGATCCCCGGCTGCACGTTGAGGTACTTCTTGCACGAGGCCACGAGCGCCGCCACGTTCGCCTCCGAGGCATCCTTCAACTTGAAGAACACGTTGTGTGCGAGCCGCGGGCTGGACATGGGGACGCCTCGAATACTGGTGTCGCGATTGACTCTTCCTTATGATTTACGTGAATGCAGCCGACGCGGCGACGGGCATTCGAATCTCTTCGGGGGCGAGCGATGCCACTCTTGGACCACTTTCATCCTCCGCTGAGCGAACGGCGACACTGGCATTCGTTCCTCAACTCGTGGGCGACTTACCTCTCGTCGCAGTTGAACTCGCGATTGCCGCCCGGGTATTTCGCCCAGGCCAACGTTCAATTTGGGATCGAGATCGATGTCGCGGCATTCGAGGAACCGCACGCATCGCCCGCAAAGGGTTGGACGCCTCCATTGCCAAATCGGAGTTGGCCGCTCGAATTACAGGGTTCCGTGGTCGAAGTCGGCATCTTCAGCCGAACCGGTGGGCCGGTCCTCGCCGGGGCCGTGGAATTGGTGAGCCCGGCGAACAAGGATCGACCCGCGCACCGCGATGCACTCGTGTCCAAGTGCGCCAGTTACCTTCAGGCGGGAGTCGGCCTCGTGCTCGTGGATGTCGTGACCGAACGGCCGGGCGACTTGCACCGCGAGTTGCTGGCCAGACTCGGCGCAACCGAGGCGGGGAACAGTTCCGCACTGTTCGCTTCCGCCTACCGCACCGTGGAACGGTCCGGTGCCGCCGCGCTCGATGTGTGGTGGGAGGAGTTGGCGCTGGAGCAACGCCTGCCGACCTTGCCGCTTTGGCTGCGCGGCGGGTTCTGCCTGCCGGTCGAGTTGGAGGAAACGTACGAGCGAACCTGCTCGGAGCAACGGGTGCGGCCCGCAGCGTAACGGGGTTCGACTAGAACCAGCGCCGTGAGGCCCTTACAATTCTCGTTGTCGAAGTCGCGTCAACTCGAGACCCAGGCGGAACGAATGACCACCTCCGATGTATTACCCGCGCCAGTGCTGCGACCTTCCGCGCCGTCCAATAAATGGGAGTCGGAGTACGCCGCATTTCAGAAATTGCTACCGCAACTTCTGCTCAGCCATCGCGGGCTGTACGTCGCGATTCACAATGGGAATGTCGTCGGATTGGGGGAGGAGAAACTGGAGACCGCGCGTAGGGCTTATTCGGAATACGGTCCGGTTGCGATCCTGGTCCGGCTAATTGCGGATGAGCTTCCACGGATCGTCGAAATCGCATCTCCACAGTCTGTAGGTCCGGAGCGACTGTGATGCCGAGCTTTCGCTATCGTTATGCAATCGGAACGCCGCCGAGCCCGTCCGTCTTGCTCAACTTAACACATCCCGTAACCGGTCAGCGAGTCGAAGACGTTCCCGCACTCGTGGACACGGGGGCCGACCAAACGGTCATTCCCGAGCGACTGATTCTAGCACTTGGATTGATTCAACTCGATCAGCAGCTCGTCCGTGGCTTCGATGGTTCTCCGCGACTTCTGCCGACTTTCCTCACTCGAATTCAAGTTCGTGACCTTCCTCGATTCGATCTGGAAATCATTGCCAGTCCGGCGATCGAGAATGCGATACTCGGTCGCGATGTACTGAATCGCTACAAAGTCGTACTGGATGGTCCGGGGCAAGTGATGACGATCTCCGATGAATCCTCACCTCCATCTCGCGAATGACCCTCCTCGATCTCGTACTTCCCGATGCCGCCGCGAACCTCGCTCTCGATGAGGCGCTGCTGCTGGCGGCCGAGGAAGATGGCATTGGTGAAGTGTTGCGGCTCTGGGAATCCCCGAGCCTCGCCGCGATCGTGGGAGCCGGCGGATCGGTGGCGCTCGATGTGAACCGAGCGGCTTGCGAAGCCGAGAACGTGCCGATCCTTCGCCGCGCCAGCGGCGGTGGGACCGTGCTGCTCGGCCCCGGATGCCTCGGCTACTCGCTAATCTTGCGCACCGATCGCGCCCCCGGACTCGACCTGATTCAGCCTTCCACACGCTACGTTCTCAACAAGGTGTTGAACGCGATTCGCTCGGTCGCTCCCGAGGCCGTCGTTCGGGGAACCAGCGATCTGGCCGCGAACGGGCTCAAGTTCTCGGGTAACGCCCAGCAGCGTAAACGAAAGCACTTCCTCCACCACGGCACGCTGCTGTGCGGCTTCGACCTCGCCTGCATCTCGCGATTGCTCCATCCGCCCGAGCGCCAGCCGGACTATCGCCGCGACCGACCGCACGTCGAGTTCCTCACGAACCTGCCGGCAACCGTCGCGGAGTTGAAGCAACTGCTCATCGCGGAGTGGCAACCCGAAGGGATTTGCGAAGCACCGCTCGCACGGGTTGAACAACTGATTGCCGAGAAGTACGGCTGCGACGAGTGGAACCGCCGCCGCTGAAACTCCCCCTCGAACATTCTGGCGTCGAGCTACGTCTCGATCTTGAGGAGTTGATCGAGTTTGGTGATCTTGAACACTTCGAACACGTCTCGCTTCATCTTGCAGAGCACGAGCCGCCGCCCCGCGGCCTGGGCCTTCCGGTGGATGGTGATCAAGCGACCCAGACCCTCGCTCGTGAACAGGTCGACGTCCGTGAAGTCCACCTTCACCACGGCCGAATCCACTTTTGCTAGGCGCCGATCGAGTTGTGCCAGCACGGCGAGCGGGTCGGCCTCCCCAAAGCGGACCGTCAACACCTCGGGCTCATCGAACCAAACCAAGCAACCGCAACTCGGGCAGGGCGCGTCGCGTGTGGGGAAGGTCGAGGGTTCCGCCGCGAAGTCGTGCCCGCACACGGGACACTCTCCAGGGCTACCTTCGGGCGTTTGAGTCGAGATCATGGTTGGACTCCGATTCAACTACTGTAACAAATCGCCGAGCCGCAAGCGGCCGATTTTCATTGCCCTTCCTCGAAGAGCCGCACCTTGGACTCATCGTAGAAGTGGCTGTGGGGATCGTCCGGATCGAGGGAAGCCGTGGCGACGGTGGCCTTGCGTTGCACCACGGCGAAGATCGCGGGCAGGATCACGAGCGTGGCCAGGGTGGAAGCCGCGAGGCCGCCGACGACGGCGCGGCCGAGCGGCGCGGTCTGATCGCCGCCCGCGCTCGCGCCGATCGCCATCGGCAGCATCCCGGCAATCATCGCGCAACTCGTCATGAGCACGGGCCGCAGCCGGCTTCGACCACCTTCGACCGCGGCCCGCACGGAACCTCCGTGAACCAGACGCCCGCGTTCCGCGAACGTAACCAGCAGAATTGCGTTGGCCACGGAGACGCCGAGCGCCATGATCGCGCCCATGAACGATTGCAGATTCAACGTCGTTCCCGTGGCGAGAAGCATGAGCCCGACGCCGCACAGGGTGGCGGGAATGGCCGCGACTGAGACCAGCGCGAGCCGGAGGGATTGGAAGTACGCGACGAGCAGCAGGAAGATCGCGGCGACGGCGGCGAGTAACCCGCGGCCGAGGCTCGACTGCACCTGCCTCAGCGATTCGAGTTGCCCGCGCACATCGACCTGAACGCCGCGCGGGGGTTCGCCAACCTCCGCGATGGCCCGCAACACATTCTTACGAACGGTTCCGAGATCGGGCGTCGCCACATTCGCGGTAATGCTCACCGTGCGCCGCATGTTGTAGCGCATGATTTCTTCGGCCTGCACCGTCTCGCGAATCGTAGCGATGCTGCTGAGGTACACGGTGCCGCCCATCGCGGCCCCGTTCATGCCGGTCTCGTTCGAACCGTAACTCGCGTGGCCGTTCATCCGCATCCCGCTCTCGGCGAGCGCCGCCCCGCGAATCGGGATGATGCCGATCTCGCTCATCGCGTTCATCTGCGGCGGCGGGATCTGCACCTGCACGATGTACGCCTGCCCCGCGTTGCGATCCATCCAGTAAATCGGGTTCATGTAGCGGCTCGAAGCGGTCGCCGGGATCAGGCTCATGCCCGCGGATTTCGCCGTGATGCCCATCGTCGCGGCCTTCACGCGGTCGATCGCGACGTCGATGGTCGGGTAGTCCTGCACCGGGTTCAACTGCACGTCGCGGAGTTCCGGGATCGCGTTCATCTTGTCGCGAATCTTGGAGGCGAACTCGCGGTTCACTTCGATGTTCGACCCGGTGATCTGCACCTCGATGGGCGTGGGCGAACCGAAGCTCATGACCTCGCTCACGAGGTCGCCGGGCTCGAAGGAGAGCCGCAAACTCCCGAGCCGCGAGGCGATCTGATCGGCCGGTAGGCCGTCTTCCTTCCACCGCGCCGAGAGCCACGCCTTCAACCCTTCATCGAGCTTCGTCCGGAGGTGTTCCTTCTGCT
Organism: Gemmataceae bacterium; assembly: GCA_043733485.1. GTDB lineage: Bacteria > Planctomycetota > Planctomycetia > Gemmatales > Gemmataceae > Urbifossiella. The sequence goes on along the minus strand of JAYTGN010000349.1, from coordinate 14,767 downwards.
GTTCGACGTGCAGACCTGAGCCCGGCTTCAGCGACACTTTCAACACGCACTCTTCCGGCCCGCTCATCCACTGGTAAGGCCCCTGCACCGGGTAGTTCGTGGGAATCATGCCAACGTAACCCACCGTCGCGGCGATGTTCTCGGTGCCGAGTTGTTCGCGAATGAGGCGAGTCGCTTCCTGGGCGAGTTCTTCCGTGCGTTCGATCCGCGTGCCGGTCGGGCCCTTCATGCGAATCATGAACTGTCCCTTGTCGATGGGCGGGAAAATGGCGGTCCCGAGCCGCGTGTAGAGTCCGAAGAGGAGCACGCCCGCGCCAACGAGGTAGAGCAGCGTCGCGAAGTAGCGGAAGTGGACGACCCGGGCGACGATGGCGTCGTAGGCGCTCAGCACGCGGCCGAACCAGCCGGCCGGATGGGTCGCGGCCTCCGGATGCGATTTGAGCAGCCAGACGCACAGCACCGGCACGAACGTGCTGGAGAGGAAGTAGCTCGCGATCATGGCGAAGCCGACGGCCAACGACAGCGGCACGAACAGTTCCCGCGCGGCGCCTTCCATGAAGAAGGAGGGCACGAACACGGCCAAAATGCAGAGCATGGCCAACAGTCGCGGCACGGCGGTTTCGAGATTGCCCATGCGCACGGCCCGCGCGATCGCCGGGTGCCGTTCCATCTGCGTGTGAATATTCTCGACTTCCACCGTGGCTTCATCCACGAGAATGCCAACGGCCAGGGAGAGGCCGCCGAGCGTCATGAGGTTGATCGTCTGCCCGCTGACCCAGAGCGCGAAGATGGCGGCGCAGAGCGCCAGCGGAATGTTCAACACCACGACGATGACGCTTCGCCAATCGCGTAGGAAGAGCAGCACCATGAGCCCGGTGAGTAGTGCTCCGATGAGCCCTTCGATCGCGACGCCGCGCATGGACTCGGTGACGATCTCGGATTGATCGAACGCGAAGTCGATGCGAACGTCTTCCGGCACGGCGTCGCGCATCCGCGGCAGGGCTTCCTTCAAACCGTTCACGACGGAAATCGTACTCGCATCCGCCCGCTTGGTCACGAGCATGAACACGGAGCGCTTGCCGTTGACGAGTGCGTAGCCCGAGGTGATGTCCGCGCCGTCGACGATGGTGGCAATCTCGCGGAGCAGCACGGGATTGGGCCCGAGTTTGACGGGCACTTCGCCGAGTTCCCGGGCCGGTTCGCGGCCGACCATCACGTTCGTGTTCACGAGGAAGTTGCGGTCCCCGATACGCATGTTGCCCGAAGGCGTGACGGAGTTGCCCGCCGAAACGGCCTCGGTCACTTGCTCGAGCGTGAGCCCCTGGCCGCGGAGTTTCTCGGGGTCGATGCTGACGACGATGGCCCGCTGGTTGCCTCCGAAGGCGGGCGGGCTGGACATGCCGGCGACGCTGGCAAACGTCGGCCGCACCTTCAACGTCGCCAGGTCCTGGATGTCCTTGATCGACTTCGTGTCGCTGGAAAGCACGAGGAAGCCGACCGAGGCGCTGCCGGTGTCGAGCCGCTGAATGAACGGCGGCACGGTGTTCGGCGGCATCATGAAGCGCGACCGATTCACCGAAGCCACGACCTCGGCCATCGCCTGCCCCATGTCCGTGCCGGGGTGAAAGTGAATCTTCAAAAGCGCGAGGCCCTGGACGTTGCGGCTCTCGATGTGGTGGACGCCGTTCACGTAGAGAAAGTGGAACTCGTAGTACGAGGTGAGCAGTCCTTCCATCTGTTGCGGGGTCATGCCGCCGTAGGGTTGGCAGACGTAGATGACGGGCTGGTTGAGGTTGGGGAAGATGTCCACGCGCATGCGATCGACCGCGAGCCAGCTGCCGATCATTGCGGCGACGACGCCGACCATGACGGTGAAGGGATTCCGCAGCGCGAAGACAATCGGGTTCATGGAAGCAGTTTACTTGAAGGGAGCGAAACTTGCCTCAACGGGGAGGGATTTCCTTCGGCGGCCACCGGCTTCATTCGGCTGGAAGCCGGTGCCACATAGATCGGCACGGTCCACTCGCCAAAATCTCAAGGTGAATGGCGCAGGGACATTGGTGGTGCGCCACCCATCTCCGTGCGCCATTCAAAGGTACACCTTTCCAATTCTCAGGGTTGGCAGGGACCCAGCCCGAATGATACCATGATGGCGCAGCGAGCCCGTTTCCCTCTCCGGCGCGAGCCTAGCCATGATCCCCATCCGCACCATTCTCTACCCGACCGATTTCTCGACCTACTCGAATCAGGCGTACTTCCACGCCGTGGGCCTCGCCGAAACGCACGGCGCGAGCCTCACCGTGGTTTACGTCTACGAACCCGGTTCGAAGGACGCCGCCGGCGGCGACCGCACCTTCTGGCGCGAACAACTCGAACAAGTGCGGCCCGGCAACCCGCGAATCGCCGTGCGCCACCAGTTACTCGAAGGCGACCCGGCCACCGAGATCGCGAACTACTCCGCGGAAGCCGGCATCGATCTGATCGTGATCGGAACCCACGGCCGCACGGGTGAAGACCGCCTGCGAATGGGCAGCGTCGCCGAGAAGGTGATGCGCGAATCGCCGTGTTCCGTTCTGGTGGTGAAGCTCCCCCGACGCGCCGGCAGCGGCACCGCACCAGATGCCGTCGTTCTGGGGTGATCATTTACATAGCGGCCGGTTTACCGGCTGCTCCGGCGGGCAAGCCCGCCGCTAAATGGAAATCGGCGCGAGAATCTCGAGCACTTCCACGGCGGGTTGGTCGCCGGTGTAGATCACGCCGAGACGGCCGAACGTTTCCGTTCCTGAAGTCGTGCCCAACCACTCGGCCATCGTCGGGCCGAGTTTCACTTTCAAATAGGCCGTCGGCTCGATCCGGCGGAGCATGTCGTGTTGAATCAGGACGCGGCCGAGCGGCGTCTTCCCCTCGACAATTGCGTTGCGAACGGCCTCAGTGCAAACTCCGAGGTCGATCCGCACCAGGCCGAACTGCACGGGCTTGCCGCCTTCCTGTAGCCGGAGCAAAATCTTGCGGGCGTACTCGTCCCCTTTTCGCAGGCAGGCCAAGACCTGGACATCGACCGCGCCGCCGTAGTGAGCTTCGACCGTGACGGTCATGTGGTGATTGTGAACGAGCAGCCGTCGATAGGGTTGCGGGAGTTCGTCCGCGGGAACGACGACCGCCGTGGGCCGATCGCTGGAATCGGGGAAGAGCGCGAAGAGTTGGTCGAAGGTGGGATTCGTCGAAAGCACGCGAGCGGCCTCGGAGGCAGCAGGGGGAGGCAAGGGAGCATACCACACCACCGGCCCGCGCTTACAGAGCGATCGCGGCTCGCAGCCTCGCGATTTGTTCGGCCATCGGCCGCGGAGCCGAGGGGGTCGCCTGGCCTTTCACACCATCAACCTTCAGCCAAGAGAATGTCGGCTCGGGGCTTGCAAGGGGTTCCGCGGCACCGGTGGCCCACTCTTCGCGCGTGTGGAAAGTCTGAACGCGGTCGATGCCGGAGCCGCGAGCCAGCATCGCGAAGTCCGTTCGCCCCGCGCCGGGAACAGACTGCCCGCCCGTGACTTCGTACAGTCCGTTGTCGATGAGCACGATGGCGAGCGGCACGCGGTGTTGGGCCACGGTGACGAGGCAGCCGAGGTTCATGAGGAGGCCGCCATCGCCGGTGAGCACGATGACGCCGAGCCCTGGTTTCGCAAGGCACAGACCCAGGGCGAGCGGCACTCCTTGGCCCATGCTGGAGGGCAGGTAGTGGAAGTCGCGCGGCGAATCCGAGATCGCGGGCCAGAGGCCGACAGAACCCATCGTCGCGACCACGATGCGATCCCCGCGATTCGCGGCGACCACTTCCAGCGCTTCTTGGTGCGAAAGCATGAAGATTCTCCACCTGGGAGATGCGGGCGGGACGCCCGCGCACCCAGGATGCGGGCGGGACGCCCGCGCTCCCAGGTTCAGCTCGCCATCCACTTCAAACCGATGTTGAAGCTGATGCAGACGCGGTCCCCATCGCTGAGGTTCGGTTCGACGCCGTGCTGCAACCACGACGGGAAGATCAGCGGCTCGGGATCGGGCAACTCGAAGCCCCAGACCGAGGTTGGGAACCAGTCTTCGCGACCACCTGTCATGGCTTCAACCTGGGGATCTGGAGAAATTGCGACACTTGCGCTAGCTTTGGAGCGTTCGGTTCTAGCCGGCCCGTCGAAATCAGTGTACTATCGGCTCTGCCCATTCGACTGTTGTATTACACCTCGGCTTCGCGCCGAAGTCCACCCGCCAGTTTGAACCGGAGCCGATCATGAAGTTGCCACCCCGCAAGCGCCTTCGGTCGCGCCTCAACTTCGAACGACTCGAAGACCGCACCACACCGACCTCTTCGACCGTCACCACGCTGCTCGACGTCGTGAACGCCGACGACGGTGTGATCTCGCTCCGCGAGGCAATCACTGCGGCGGAGGCGGACCCGGCTGCGGATACCATCCGATTTGATTCGGGGCTTGGAAAGGGCACGATCAACCTCGACGCGGCGCTGGCGGACACCGGATTGGATAGCGGCGAAGTCGGACCGACTGCCTTCAACATCACCACGCCGATCGAGATCCTCGGCGCGGGTCAGATCTTGTCGCGGAACGGGGAGACCGGCGATTTCCGGTTCTTCTTCGTCTCGTCGAAGGGAAATCTGAGTCTGGAGAATCTCGAACTCAACAATGGTTCGGCTCGCGGGGGCAACGGGTTCAGCGGCGGTGGCGGGGCGGCCGGCCTCGGCGGTGCGATCTTCAACCAAGGAACCCTCACCATCCGCAGCAGCACGCTCGTGGGGAATCGTGCGACGGGCGGCAACGGGTCGAGCTTCAACAGCGATAGCGGCGCGGGCGGTGGTGGCGGCCTCGGCGGTTCGTCCGTCGGCATCAATGGCGGTGGCCCTAACGGCGGGATCAACAACGAAGTCTCCGCAGGAAACGGCGGGTTCGGTGGCGGTGGGAGTGCGGGGTTCGCTGGCGGTACGAGTGTGGGGTTAGCTGCTCCTGGTGGCTCTGGCGGATTCGGCGGTGGCGGCGGAGTCGGCACCCTTGGAGGGATCGGCGGGTTCGGGGGCGGGGGAGGCGATGCAACGACTGGCAATAAGGACGGTAGCTCCAATCGAGGCCGAGGTGGATTCGGAGCCAGTGCGGGCAACGCATTCGGGCAGGGCGGGGGCGACGGAGCCGGGATGGGCGGAGCCATCTTCAACCTCGCCGGCACCGTGATCCTCGTCAACAGCACCATCACCGGGAACTCGGCCGTCGGCGGCAGTGGCAGCGGACTCGCTCAGGCTCTTGGCGGTGGGCTTTTCAACCTCAACGGCAACGTCAACGTCGTCAACAGTACCTTCGCAGGCAACACCGCGGACGTTGGCGGCTCGATCTACAACCTCGCCCACGATACCACCGAAGGCGTACCTGCGGGGTCGGGCAACGGATTCGTTCCGACCGCAACCGCCACGCTCGCGAATTCGATCTTCGTGGAGTCCACGAAAGCCGCGCGCGACTCGCTTCCCGGATCGTCGAGCGACGATGAAGTTCACAACCAGATTTTCCCGAACACGGAGGCTGGACCGAGCGCGACGGTGAACGCGACGCTGCCGAACATTACTAACAACGGCGGGTTTGCGAAAAATGGCGGCACGCTGAACGCCGGCGGTCTGATCTCCGCGACTCGACCCGTGGTCAGTGGCACGCTCGCCGATAATGGCGGCCTCCTCCGCACGCTGGCGCTCACGGCGGACAGCCAAGCACTCGATGCCGGAACGAATTCCGCGGCAATCGATCCCCTGAATTCGGCACCCCTGGCAAACGATGAGCGCGGCAGCGGCTTCAACCGCGTCAGCGGCGGGACGGTCGATCTCGGTGCCTTCGAGTTCCAGGTCCCCAACCGAAACCGGCCCGCGACCATCGTGCTCACGAGCCCGAGCTTCGTCGTGGTGCAGAATGGGGCACCGGGAGCGCCGTCGGTCGCCGACCCGTATCCGGAGTTCAGCGGCGAAACCCGCGTGGCCGTCGGCGACATCAACCGCGATGGCGTACAAGATTTCGTCTTCAGCGCCGGCGATCTCGGCGGCCCCCACATCCACGTCATCAGCGGTTCGGACGGCGCGGTGCTCTACAACTTCTTCGCCTACGACGTCCGATTCCGCGGCGGCGTTTACATCGCCACCGGCGATCTGAACAACGACGGCTTCAGCGACATCATTACCGGTGCGGGCGAGTTGGGCGCTCCGCACGTTCGCGCTTTCAGCGGTAAGGACGGCACGCTGCTCGCCGACTTCTTCGCCTACGATCCCTCCCTTCGCACCGGCGTGACCGTGGCCGTCGGCGACGTGAACGGCGACGGCACCCGCGACATCGTCACCGGACCCGGACCCAAATCCGGCAGCCTCGTGAAAGTGATCGATGGAACGAAGTTCGGGTTGAAGGATCCGGTCACGGCCGAAATCCTGCCCGCCGCCGTGCTGGCCAGTTTCTCCGTCTACGGCGCGGGCTATGCCGATGGCGTGTTCCTCTCCGTGGGCAACCTCGACGGCGACCGCTTCGCGGACATCGTCGCCGGCCCGCTCGTTCGCGGTGCCACCTCGCAATCGTTCGTCTACCTCGGCAAGTCGCTCACGGAGTCCGTCAACTCGTTCTTCGCGGAAGACTTCAGCCTGCGGGTGGGGCTCCGCTTCGCGATCGCGGATACGAACGGCGACGGCATCGACGAGCTGATCGTGGTGGCCGCGCCGGGTGGCGGACCGCGCGAGATCATCAACAACCCGATCACGGGCGTACCGATCCAGTCGATTTTCTTCGCCGATGAGAACTTGCGAACCGGCTTCGGCGTCGGTGCGGGGAATAACGATTCGCGAATACCGGTTTGAGCGCGGCGAGTCGTGAATTCGAGCCCGCCGCGCCAGCAAGGAGTTCACCCTTGCTGGCGCGGCATCGTCCGAAACTTTCCGCCATTCGGCTATTGACACCGCCTCTTCGGCGCGTCACATCTCTCTCAGATTTCTTCCAAAAGGCCATGAAATCAGGCTCCAAACGGGTCAGGCTGCCAAAGTCGGTGTGAGGGGAAGTGGCAATGTGGCAGCCTGACTTCCCAAAATCGCGCAAGACGAGTGCAATCCGGTCTTTAAGTTCACTTAGTATCGTTGTCGACTCCCTCCCGACACTCCAATTGACCAAAACCCTGCTCCTCCGTACTATCCCGCCGCTTGCCGGAGGCGGGTATGCGGCTGTTCGTGCGGAACTGGTTGATTCGCGGGTTCATCCTGGCCGGGGTGGCGAGCCTCGTTGCGCTCGGCTGGTTGGCCAACTCCTGGGTGAGCCCCGAACGCATCCGCGAGCAAGTGATCGCCAGCCTCAGCGATCAGTTCGATGGCGTGGACGTGTACGTCGGTTCGGCGCACATGCGAATCCTCGGCGGCATCGCCGTTAGCGACTTGAAGCTCGTGCGCCGTGGAACCCCCGCGGATCAGCCCTTCTTCTTCGCGCCCTCCGCGGTCCTTTATCACGAGAAGGAGCAACTCAGCCGCGGCCGGCTCGTGATTCGGAAGATCGAGTTGGAGAACCCGGAGTTGCGGCTGGAACGGAATGAAGCGGGGGTCTGGAACCTCGCGGACATCCTGCGTTCGGGCCCGGCGGATCGGCCCGTGCCCACGTTCCAGGCCAAGGGTGCCACGCTCACGATCGTCGATCGTTCGCCGGAGGGCATCCCGGAAATTCGCCTCACGGATACGCGGTTCACGCTGCTCAACGATCCGCTTCCCATTCTCACGATCACGGCGGACGCCACGGCTTACGGTTACGGGCCGGTTCAGGTGCGGGCCCGCTTGAACCGGATCACGCGCCACGCAACGGTCGGCTTCGAGATGCCCGAGTTCCCGATCGGCGAAGTGCTCCCGTATGCCGCGGATCGGTTCGCTCCGCAGTTGGCGACCCACCTCGGTAAGCTCACGGCGAATGCGAGCATCAAAGCCGACCTCACGTACGTGCCCGATACGACGCCGGCCTGGCACCACGATGTGCGGGTGGAGATCAAGGACGGGAAACTCGAGCACGAGGATCTGCCCGGGCCCGTCGAGAAGATTGCCGTGAAGTTCCGCAGCACGGATGGGAAACTCAAGATCGAGGAAGCGACCGCCCGCCTCGGCCCGGCCCAAGTGAAGGTGGCATTGGAGACGCGGAGCCTGGGTGGCACCGTGCTACCAACTGGTGCATTGAGTCGAGCACCGGCTGGAAGCACGGTGCCACCCAGAAGCGAGGACGACCAACTCGCTCAGTTGGAAGAGCACTTACAGAAACTCGAAGTCTCGGTGTCCGGCATCCCCCTCGACGATGCCTTCTTCCAACGCGTCGGCGAGAAGGGCGAGAAGGCCAAGAAGTTGCTCGCGCCCTCCGGCAGCATCGAACTCGGGTACAAGTTCACCCGCGAGGGGCAGGGCTGGAAGCGCGAGTACGACGTTCGCCCGCAGTCCATTGCCGTGACGTACGAGAAGTTGAAGTACCCGGTCACGGAGGTTCAGGGCTCGGTGAAGAAGACGGTGACGAACGCCGAGGGTCCGATCACGCTGGTCGATCTGCGCGGCAAAGCGGCAGGGCAACCGGTCACGCTCAACGGCAAGATCGCCGGCGAGTGGCCCGATCCCGCCATCGATCTGCGCCTGGCTGGGATCAACCTGCCGCTGGACGAGGCGCTGATCGCCGCCTTGCCGGGGAAGTATCCGAATCTCATTCGCGAGTTCCACGCCACCGGCCGGGCCGATCTCTCCGCGAAGATCGTTCAGCAAGCCGGAGTCAACCTCTGCGAGAACGAATTCCGCGTCGAACTCCGCGACGTGAAGCTGAACTTCTCTCAATTCCCGTATCCGGTGGAGAAGGTGAAGGGGCTGGTCGTGGTGCGGACCGTGGCCACCGACAAGGCGCGGCCCGTGAAGCCGGGCGATGTTGGGGAGCCCAGTCCTTCGTTGGAGGATCGCGACGAACTGATTCTGGACGGATTCACGGGCATCCACGCCGGCTCGACGGTCTGGCTCAACGGTACCAAGCGAAGCGTGCCCGGCACGTCGGATCGCAAGCTGGTGTTCCACGTCGGCGGCAACACCTGCCCGGCGGATGAAGATCTCAAGTCCGCGCTCGCGGCTCTCAAACTCTCGGAAGTCTGGACGTCGTTTTCGCCGCGCGGGAACATCACGTTCGCGGCCGACGTCGAAATTCTCGATCGCAGGCCGACGCTGGCGCGGCCCGATTTCGACCCGCCGTTCCATCCCGCCTCCGACCTGAAGCTCACGTTCAACTTCTTCGGCCCGACCGTCACGCCCTCGTTCTTCCCGTACGAGATCACCGAGTTGGCGGGCTGGTTGGAGTACAAGAACGGGCGGGTCGATCTGGCGCACTTCGCGGGACGGCACGGCGAATCGCGACTGAAGCTTTCGGCCGGCGAGGTCCGCTTCTATCCGGAAGGCGTGGTCTGGGCGAATCTCGGCGGCCTTGAGTTGAAGCCGTTCGTTCCCGACTCGGCACTCTTGAAGGCGTTCCCCGGTAAGCTCCGCTCCGCCATCGAAGACTTACAACTGAAGGGCCCCTCCGAGCTGAGTTTGAAGCATCTGGTGGTGCTGACGCCGGCAGCTTCTTCGGTGCCTCCGGAGCCTTCTCCGCTGGTGCCGCTGAATCCGATCGGCGCGCGTCCCGCGCCGCACGTCGTGGCTCGCGCGCAGTCTCCGATCGCCTTCGCCCCGCCCCAGATGCTGCCTTCCTTCCTGCCGCCCACCGCGTTGCCTGCCCCAACCAAGCCCGATCCGGTGATTTATTGGGACGCGGAATTGAAGCTCGCGGGAGCATCGATTGAGACCGGCGTGCCGTGGGAAGATTTGTTCGGAGCCGTCGCGTGCCGAGGCCGTTATGAAGGCACGCACATCGGCCTCGTCCGCGGCAACGTCTTCCTCGATCGCGCCACCATCGCCAAACAACCCTTTAGCGACGTGCAGGGGCAGGTCCGCAGCATTCCCCAACAGCCCGACCCCGCCGCACCCGGGAAGTACCTGCCGAGCGAACTGGAATTCACGGGCGTGGCTGGCACGCTGTTTCACGGTGCCGTCGGCGGCGAAGCCCGCGTGGTGCTCACCGAACCGGTGCGCTACGAAGTTTGGCTCACCGCGACCGACGTGCAACTCGAGGAACTGGCCCGCCACCATCGCATCGCGGCCGACGCCGACCTCAAGGGAATCGCGCAGGCGCAAGTGCGCCTCTACAACCGGCAAGATCCCAAGACCGGGCTGTGGGCACTCGAAGGGCTCGGGAAAATCGACGTCCCGACCGGCCGCATGTACAACCTGCCGGTCATGCTCGACTTGGTGAAGGTGCTCAAGCTGCAAGCCCCGGATAAGACCGCCTTCGAGGAAGCGCACGCCACCTTCCACTTGCACGGCGATCGCATCAAGGTCGACCAACTCGACCTCATCGGCAAGGCCATCTGCGTCGGCGGCTCCGGCGAGATCGACATCAGCGGCGAATACGTGAAGTTCGAAATCTACACGCTGGGTTCCGAGATTCTCGCCCGGCTCGTGAACACCCCGGTGGGCGATGTCAGTGCGTTCCTCAGTCGCAGCTTGTTCAAGATCAAGATGACGCGCGAGAACGGCGTGATGAAGTACAAGCCGGAGCCGGTGCCCGCGATCACGGAGCCGATCAAGGCGATCACCGATCGGCTCAGAAATCGGACTGGGAAGAAGTGAGGTTGAAACCCGGTTTCTGCTTTGGAAACCGGGTTTCTTTTAGGGCTTCAAGGGTTCCCCATGTTTTTCGGCAGCACGCTCAACCGGATGATCTTCATCGAACTGGTGAAGGTTTTCCTTCTGACGCTCGGCAGCCTCACCGGGCTGTTCTTGCTCGCCGGGATCATCCAGCAGGCGATGCAGCTCGGGCTGTCGCCGGCTCAGATCATCGCGGCCGTACCGCTCTTCGTGCCGAGCACGCTGCCGTACACCATCCCCGCAACCACGCTCTTCGCGTCGTGCGTCGTCTACGGCCGATTGGCCCACGACAACGAAATCGTGGCCGTGAAAGGCGCGGGCGTCCACCTCTTCACCATCCTGCAGCCCGCGATGCTACTCGGGCTCATCACCACCGCCATCACCGGCGGGCTTTACCACTCGATCATTCCCCAGACCCAGCAGCAACTTCAAGAAGAACTCCTCAAGGATCCCGAGGAAGCGCTCTACAGCACGCTGCGCCGCGAACGCTGCCTCCGCCATCCGAACTCCGATTTCGTGATGTACGTGCGCGACGTGCAAGGTCGGCGGCTCATCGACGTGGTGTTGAAGCAGAAGACGAAGTTTAAGGACAAGCAAACCGGCGCGGAGGTGACGAACGGTTACGACTACGTGTTTCGCGCCCGCGTGGCTCAACTGCGAGTCGATGCCGCCGAGGGCATCATGTACATCGACCCGGATCGCTTTGTGGTGTACAACCCAACCACGCAAGGCACGAGCGCGTTGAACGCACCGCTGCCGGTGAAGTTGCCGGAGAACTTCAACGCGGGCGACGCCCGAACGCGGCCCTCCGCCTTGCTCTGGGACGAACTCGGCCCACGCGTCGAGTACCTCGAAGGCGAGCGGAATAAGAAACTCGTGGAACGCGACGAGGCTCGCCGCCGGGCGGGTCTCATTCCGGAGGGCGACTTTCGCAATATCGCGCTCGCTCAGGATGCCCACTACAAATCGCAGCTCGAGAACGCGACCCGGCTGGTCGCGAACGTTCGGGCGGAGTACTACATGCGGCCGGCCCTCGCCTTCGGCTGCTTCGTCTTCGCGCTCATCGGCTGCCCTGTCGGAATCTGGGCCACGCGGGCCGATTACCTCAGCACCTTCGTGATCTGCTTCTTGCCCACCGTATTCGTCTACTATCCGCTCCTGTTCGCGGGCACCAACCTCGGCAAGGACGGCAAGATGCCGCTCGGCCTCGGCTGCTGGCTCGCGGACCTCGTGATGGGTGCCTTCGGCCTCCTGCTTACGTGGCGACTGCTCCGGCGATAGCGTTCCAAAGTAGCCCTCTCGCTCCGCGAGAGGATAGCGCATTTCCAAAGTCGGGCGGCAGTGCTGTCCAACTCTGCCCAGCTCCCGCCACTTGCCACAACTCGCGAGTCGGGTTAAACGATCAGGGACGGTTCCGCCCGTGCCGCACCCCCGGATCGACTCCATGATCGCCGTCGAGCACCTCACCAAGTATTACGGCGAATACCCCGCCGTTCGCGATGTCTCCTTTCAAGTGGAAAAAGGGCAGGTCGTCGGGTTCCTCGGGCCCAACGGTGCCGGGAAGTCCACGACCATGCGCATCCTCGCCGGGTTCCTCACGGCGTCTTCCGGCAAAGCGACCATCGACGGCAAGGACGTTTTTTGGAACCCGATCGAGGCCCGTCGCCGCATCGGCTACATGCCCGAAAGCTGCCCGCTCTACACCGACATGCGCGTGGACGAGTACCTGTGGTTCCGCGGCGGCTTGAAAGGCCTCGGCCGCAGTGCCCGCAAACAACGCATCGGGTATGTGCTCGAACGCTGCTGGGTGAAGGACGTTCGCCGTCAGCCGATTGGCACCCTTTCCAAAGGGTATCGCCAGCGCGTGGGCCTCGCCGATGCCTTGCTCGCCGACCCACCCGTACTCATTCTCGACGAGCCGACCGCCGGGCTCGACCCGACTCAGATTCGCGAAACCCGCCTTCTGCTTCGCGAACTCGGTCGCCAACACACGATGCTGCTCTCGACGCACATCTTGAGCGAAGTGGAGATGACCTGCGATTCGGTCATCATCATTTATCAGGGGAAGGTCGTGGAAGACGGGTCGCTCGCGGCCGTGCGGCAGCGGCACAAGAACCAAAGCCTCGAAGACATCTTCGTGCGATTGACGGGTCAGGAGGGAATATGAGCCGGATCGTTTACGGAATACTACGAAATTCCATGCGAAGCTGAAGGAGACGCGTCGATGGCGACTCCGCGTTCGAGTGATGCACGCCTTTTCTATCGTTGCGCGTACCAACGCTTTGAAGAAGCGGAAATCCTTCTCAAGGCGAGTTACAACACAGGAGCCGTTTATCTGGCCGGTTATGGGATCGAGTGCATTCTGAAGGCTCTGGTCTTGTCAGCCGTGACCGATTACGACAGGCCTGATATTCTGAAGTTGTTCCGCGGTGGGAAGGCCCATGAGTACGAATGGCTCCGCAGCCTTTACCTGATCAACGGAGGTGCGCGATTCCCCCGCAACGTCAATCGGCACTTCTCCGATGTGAGCGTCTGGTCCACGGACCTCCGGTATACACCGCGATCCCTTCGGGCGAACGAGGCCGAGGAGTTCATGGCGTCCGCAGAGGCCATCATCAATTGGGCTGACGGGAGACTGTGAATGGCAATCAACATTCCGCGCGGCAACTCCGACGAGATCCTCGACAAGCTCCGTGAGGCGCTCCACGGGTACGAGTCGGATCATCCCCGGGCCCGGATCGACCTGTACCGCCAGAACAAGGTGTCCGTGCGCGTCCGCATCGTCGATCCCGGATTCGCTGGCAAAAGCAAATCCGTGCGAAGCCAAGAGGCATGGAAATACTTCGACCACGTGCCCGAGGACGTACAAAGCGACATCAGCCTGCTTCTGTTGCTGACTCCCGACGAGACCAAGGCCTCCATGGTGAATCTTGAGTTCGACGACCCACTACCTTCCAGGCTCTGATTCACCCGCTTCGAACCACCCCGATAAAGTCAGTAAAGGGTAACCATGCGGGCCACCGCCGCCTTGTTCCGAAGAGAATTCGCCGCTTATTTCAGCGGCCCGATCGGGTACGTGGCCCTCTTCGGGTTCCTCGTGCTCACCGGGTTGCAGTTCAACCTCGCGCTGACTCTGCTCAACGAAAGCGGCCCGCGCGGCGTCGAGTACCCGATGCAGGTGCTGCTCGGCGGCTCCGAAATTCCCGGCCCCGCACAGACCGCTGGCGTCTTGTTCTGGGGGCTCTTCCCCGCCGTCACCGGCATCATCACGATGCGATTGCTCGCCGAGGAACGCGGCTCCGGAACCCTCGAATTGCTCCTCACCGCCCCGATCCGCGACTGGCAAGTCGTCTTCGCGAAGTTCGCCGCTTGCCTCGCCTTCTACGTCGTGCTTTGGTTGCCGACGCTCGTTTACCTTCCGGTATTGCTCGACCTGCACGCCGAGTGGAAGCCTGCGTTTACGCCGTTTAGCATCGCGCTCATCTCGGGGCTCGGATTGATCTTGCTCGCTCTGACCATCTTTTGTTGTGGCGGAAACGGCTGGCTCGCGATCGGCTTTGCCCTCATCGGCGGCATCGGCGGCGGCATCGGCTGGTACCTCCACGCCACGAACGATCCCGAGAAAATTCTCCTCCTCACTGCGGGCATCGACCCCTACCCGGCCCTCACTTCATACCTCGGCATCCTGATGGCCGGTGCGATGTTCTTGGCCTTGGGTCTGTTCGTTTCCAGTCTGGTGAAGAGCCAACTCGTGGCTTGGATGCTGGCGCTGCTGCTCGGCCTCGTGTTCGTGTTGCCCTCGCTTTTGAAGTGGTGGTTCGACACCGGCTCGCCCGGCTATCGACTGGTTTATTTCGTGAGTGTGCCGGAACACTTCCGCCGCGACTTCACCCGCGGCGTGATCGATACCCGCCCGCTCGTGCTGTATGCCACGGTCACGCTGTTCTGTTTGTTCCTCACGGTGCGAAGTTTGGAAGCGCGCCGACTCCGATAATCTTTGAAACCCGGTTTCTGCTTTGGAAA
>JAYTGN010000348.1:0-22318 GCA_043733485.1 Gemmataceae bacterium | reverse complement strand
AATTGGTCGGGCATCACCCTTCAAATCGAAGGCAACTCGACCATCGTCTCGACGAACACGACGGCCAACCCGTTCTGGTCGTACCTGCTCACCGGCGGCAGCGACGTGAACGGCGACGGCATCGTCACCATCACCGTGAGCGGCGGCTCGCTCTGGGTTGTGAACGGCTTCGATTTCATCCGGTCGCCGGGCGTGCTGCCGGCTTCCGCCGGCCCCGCCGGCAGCCCGTGATCGATGCGGAACTGCCTGAACGACTCGCGCGGCCCTCGGGAAACCGGGGGCCGCGTCGCTTTACCGCGGCACCCAGTTCGCAAAGTACACGGCACCAAAGGAGCGCCCGTCGGGACGCCCGCGCTCCAGGGCGTTCCCCTTCCGAGCGTCACCCGTACAATGGTTGCTTCTCCCGACGCGACGCCCACCACGTACCCTCTCCCGAGGATTTGGTCCCGATGGCCAGTTTGTTTCAGATCACGAAGGCGCACAAGAGTTACGGCGATCAGGTTCTGCTGGAAGATGCCGAAACCACGATCAGCGACAACACGAAGATCGGCTTCGTCGGCCGCAATGGGGCCGGCAAGAGTACCCTGCTGCGCATCTTGCTCGGGGAGGAAGAACTCGATAGCGGCGAAGTCTTCCGCCATCCCAGCCTGCGGCTCGGCTACCTCCGCCAGCACGATCCGTTCGTGCCCGGCGAGACCGCGCTCGAATTCCTGATGCGCGATAGCGAGCAGCCGGATTGGAAGTGCGGCGAAGTTGCTGGACAGTTCGAGATCAAGGGCTCGTACCTCGATGGCCCCGTGGCCAAACTCTCCGGCGGGTGGCAGACGCGACTCAAGCTCGCGGCACTCCTTCTGCACGAGCCCAACCTGCTCATGTTGGACGAACCGACGAACTTCCTCGACTTGCGAACGCAGATTCTGCTCGAACACTTCCTGCGCGACTTCCGCGCCGCGTGCCTGATCGTTTCCCACGACCGAGCCTTCCTCGGCGCGACCTGCACGCACACGCTCGGGCTCTCGCGCGGCAAGCTCACTTCGTTCCCCGGCAAGGTCGATGCCTACCTCGAATTCGAAAAGGAAAAGCGGATGCACGAGGAGCGCTCGAACGCGTCGATCCTCACCAAGCGGAAGCACCTGGAAGACTTCATCGCGCGGAACAAGGCGCGGGCCAGCACCGCGGCCCTGGCGCAATCCAAGGCCAAGGCACTCGAAAAGCTGGAGATGGTCGAGATCGTTCACGACGAGCCGACCGCGAACATCAAGGCTCCGAAGGTGGAGCGCCGCAACGGACCCGCGCTGCGCTGCCGCGACCTCGCCATCGGTTACCCGGAACGGCAGATCGCTTCGGACATTCACCTCGAAATCGACCACGGTTCGCGGGCCGCAATCGTCGGCGACAACGGCCAGGGGAAGACCACCTTCCTCCGCACCATCGTGGACTCGCTCAAGCCGATGGCCGGCGACGTGAAGTGGGGCCACGGGTGCAAGATCGGCGTTTACGCCCAGCACGTTTACACGACGCTGCCCGAGACGCACACCGTTCTCGAATACCTACGGAGCAAGGGCAAAGGCCGCAAGGAACAGGAGATTCTGCAAGTCGCGGGTGCCCTGCTCTTCCGCGGTTCGCACGTCGAGAAACTGATCTCGGTGCTCTCCGGCGGCGAGCGCGCCCGCCTCTGCCTCGCGGGCCTCTTGCTCAGCGATTACAACATCTTGATTCTGGACGAACCGGGTAATCACCTGGACGTCGATACCGTGGAATCGCTCGTCGATGCGCTGGTGGAGTATCAGGGCACCGTGATCTTCACGAGCCACGATCGGCACTTTACGAAGCGCGTGGCCACGTGCATCGTCGAGGTCCGCGAGGGCAAGGTGGTCAACTATCTGGGGCAGTACGAAGACTACTTATACCGGGTGAACAAGGAGATCGAGGCGGGCGAGCGAGCGGTCAGTGCGGGACGCGTGAAGCTGCCGGACGAGATCGCGAAGCCGGCGAAGTCGCACCGCGCGCCGGCGCGCAGCGAGAAGATCGTTCGCAAGGAAATGAAGACGCTGGAGAAGACGATCGCGCAACTCGACGAGCAGAAGCGCGAATTGAATGCGAAGTTGCTCGAAACGAGCAATGCGAAGGAAGCGCTTCGGCTCCACAATGAGATTGCGGCCCTCACGGATCAACTCGCACCCGCCGAGGAGCGCTGGTGCGAGTTGCAGGAAGAACTCGAAGAGTCGGCGTGATAGATAGCCGCCGGCTTGCCGGCGGTCCCCACGTTCCAACAAGACCGCCGGCAAGCCGGCGGCAATATCGGGATCACTTCCCTTCGCTGAACGCCCGGGTTCAACGCGAAGCTGATGTTCTTACCGGCGGCAAGGAATTTAAGTTGCGCGTCCCACTCGTACCGCAAGAGCGGCGGACCCTTACACCACTGGCTTGCTCATCGCTTCGTTACAGAGGGACAGGAATTTCGGCAACGAGGCATCGAGGCTGAACTTCTCGCGAACGAGGTCGGCGGCCGCACGGCCGAGGGGAGCGTGCCCAGCCGGATCGTTCAGAACGCGATTCGCCCGCTCCGCAAATCCTTCGACATCGAAGAACGGCGCGAGCAGTCCCGTCTTCCCGTCCACGATGAGATCGCGAACCGGTGCCGTGTCAGATGCGAGAACGACAGCTCCGCAAGCCATGGCGTTCACCATGGACCAAGAAAGAACGAACGGCACCGTGAGGTAGAGGTGCAAGTCCGAGGCGGCCAACAACCGCGCCAACTCCGGCTCGGGCATGGTACCCGTAAAGACGAATCGCGAAAGGTCGTACTCGTCCTGCGCGAGTACCCATTCCTTGAAGGTCTTCCCGCCCGTGAATCGTTCGTCGCCACCATAGCAGACGCGATCCGACCCGACCACGGCGAAGGCGACGTCCGACCGCCGATCGCAGATTCGCTTCGCAACTTTC
Source organism: Gemmataceae bacterium (assembly GCA_043733485.1). Lineage (GTDB taxonomy): Bacteria > Planctomycetota > Planctomycetia > Gemmatales > Gemmataceae > Urbifossiella. Next base: position 19,372 of record JAYTGN010000348.1, on the reverse strand, counting down.
ATGAACAGGTCGAACCCGCGCATCGATTCCATGCCGCGGGAAACGTAAGTCACGAGCTTCATTCCCGGTGGAAGTATGCGGTTCCCGATGATTCGCGGCGCGGTGGGGTCGGGCTTCCAAAGCTCGGTATCCACGCCGTCGAAGAGCGTTCGCAGCTTCGAGCGGTACTCGGTGGGGAACCGGGAGAGTTGCCAGTCCGTGGGACAGTAGCCGAGGTCGCAGTTGTCGAGGTCGAGGAGGATCATGGCGTTGCGTGTGCGAGCGCGGAGGCGGTCCATCGGTTGCGGCGGGAAGTCCGGACGGAAGTCCATGTCCGCGCCGGACACGCGGTACAAGTACTCGAAGAGGTTGACGATTGGCACGCCGGGATAGAGATCGCGGAGGAAGAGCGTGGAGCCAAAGCCGCTGTGCCCGACGATCAGATCGGGGCGGATGTCTGGGGCGGCGGCGAGCGCCTCGTGAACGCCCGCTGTGTGCCAGACTCCGTTCTCAAAGGTCCGGCTGCAAACGTGCGTGGCGTTCGTCGCGCCGCCCCGAGTGCCGTACTTGAGGCAGCGCACGCCGCGGTAGACGTCGTCGCGCTTCTGCGAAACGAACGTACACCGATAGCCCGGCGTCTCCGCGAGCCGAAACGCGAACGGCCCGAACTGGGCCGGAAAATTCTGATGGACGAACAAGATATGCATGGCGGGCAATCGCTCGGGGAGTCGTCGGCCAGCATCGGGAAAAACTGAAGGAACATTCCGAATATATCACGTCCTTTCCCGCGCGTCTGGGAGGATGCGTCGCGCAAGGTGCTTGGGCACCCGTGTTCCACTTGTAAGAAGTACCGGTCGTCGCGAACGGTACAAACCGGTCAAATTTCTTGCACCGCGTGGCCGATACAGAATGACAGCCGCCTCGGTGGATTGGGGAAGTCGCGCGTCCCCCGTTCGCCGGCCTTGCAAAATCGGTCGCCGCTCTTCGTGAGGCCTCCATGTCGTTGCCGCTCGATCGCATGATTGCCGCTCTCTCCCGAACGGGGATGACCCGCTTTTTTCGGCGGCTCTTCGAGAACTACCCCGACCTCCTCATGAAGGATCAAACGGTCGAAGAGGTGCGCCCAGACCGCACCTTCAAGATCGCGGGATCGTGGGTGACGAACTTCGGTTCGGATAGCTTCTTGGGCCTCGATCAGGATTCGCGGGTGCAGGCGTCCATCGAGCGAGGCGTGCGCGAATGGGGCTCGCACAACGGGAGTTCCCGCGCCTTCTCCAGCGTGCTCCCCAACGTGGTCGCCGAGCAAAAAATCGCCGAGTGGATGGGGACCGAGTCGGCACTGATTTACCCGTCGGTTACGCTGGCGAACACCGGCGCGCTGCCGGGGTTGGTCACGCGGCACGATGTGATCGTCTCGGATCAGATGGCTCACAACTCGATCGACGAGGGAACCAAGCTCGCGAAGGCTCGCGGCGTTCGCACGGCGAAGTTCGCCCACAACGACCCGAACGACCTCGCCCGCTTGCTCGCGGAAATGCGCCCTTACCGCCACGCCGTCATCGCGGTGGACGGCGTCTACAGCATGAGCGGCGAACTGCCACCACTCCAAGAGTTCCAGCAAATTGCAGTCGAGAACGACGCGATGCTCTACGTGGACGACGCCCACGGCACCGGCGTACTCGGCGAGCAAGGTCGCGGCACCGTGCTCGAAGCGCTCGGCAACTACGACAACACCCTCGTCGTCGGGTCGCTCTCGAAAGCCTTCTCGTGCTTCGGCGGGTTCGTGGCGTGTACGGCCGCCGCGTGCAACGTACTCAAGTTACGATCGAACTCGATGATCTTCGGAGGCCCGGTTCCGCCCGCGTACCTCGAAGGCGTCTGCACCGTGGTCGATATCCTGAGTTCGCCCGAATACGACTCCATTCGCGCTCGTTTAGACGACAACGTCAATCACCTCATCGAGGGTGCGGCGGCGTTAGGCCTCGCCGTTTTGGGCGGTCGCGTGCCCATCGTCTCGGTGTTGATCGGCTCCGAGGAGGACGCGCTGCAAGCGGGCCGCTTCCTCTTCGAACGGGGCTACTACGTGCAGTCGGTGATCTTCCCAGCCGTGCCGCACGGTTCCGGCGTACTCCGGATACAAGTGAACGCAAACCACTCGGCCGAACAGGTTGAAGGTTTGCTCGGCGCGCTCTCCGCACTGAAAGACATGCTGCCGATCCCGTCGGTCGCGCGGGGTCATGCGATGCCCTACCCCGATGTCGCCGAGAAGATTCCGGCGTGAGCGAGGGAGGACCCATGGCCTGGATTACCCTCGCGTTGGCCGGCTGCTTCGAATGCGCGTTCACGACGTGCCTGAAGCTGTCGGACGGCCTGACCAAAATCGGCTGGTCGATCGCGTTCGTGCTGCTCTCCATCGTCAGCTTCGCGCTGCTCACGCTCTCCGCCCAGAAGATCCCACTGGGCACCGCTTACGCCGTGTGGACCGGTATCGGCGCGGTCGGCACCGCCGCCATCGGCATCATCTGGTTCAAAGACCCGCACACCTTCTGGCGGCTCTTCTTCCTCACCACACTCATCGGCTCGATCATCGGCTTGAAGCTGGCTTCGCCGGAAGGTTGAATGCTCGTTTCCAGCGCGGTATGCTCGAGCCATGCACAATCACGACATCAGCCGCCGCCTCTTCCTCGGCGGTGCGGCGTTCGTCGCCAGCAGCAAACTCACCGCACGGCCCGTCGAGGTTCCCAAGGAACTCGCGCCGGCCATCGAGAAGATCGAGCCGTACTTCACCGCGCCGAGCAAGTTCCAGGATGTCTCGCGCGGCACCCCCCTTCCCCACACTTTGCCCGAAGCCAAACGCCGCGAGGTCGGGCTCACCCGCGACACCTGGTTCCTCGAAGTGGTATCCGATCCGGACAACCCCTGCACGCTCGGCAAGACCTTCACCAAGGCGAACAACACCGCTCTCACGTTCGACGACCTGCTCAAACTCGGCGAGAAGAAATCGGTTCGATTCGCGAAGGTGATGACGTGCCTGAACATCGGCTGCCCGCTCGGCATGGGCGTGTGGGAAGGCGTGCCGCTCCGCGACATTCTCTGGCTCGCAAAACCGACCGCGAACCTCCGCCGCGTCTTCTACCACGGCTACCACAACGACGACCCGAAGCAAATCTTCCGCAGTTCGCTGCCCGCCGGTCGCGTGCTCGAAGATTTCGACGACCTGCCTCCGGTCCTCGTCTGCTACAAGCTGAACGGCCAGTTCCTTTCGCCGGAGCGCGGCGGGCCGGTTCGCATCCTCGTGCCCGAAGCCTACGGCTTCAAGTCGGTGAAGTGGCTTCATCGCATCACGCTCTCGAACCTCGCCGCGGCCAACGACACTTACATCAACGGGAACAACGACGTCGACAGCCCGTTGAAGACGTTCGCCGCGACGCTCAAGGTGCCATCTTCGCCGAAGGCGAACGAGCCGATCGCCATCACGGGCTATGCTCAGGCCGGCATCTCGGGACTCTCGAAAGTGCAGGTCTGGGTGAGCCCCTCGAATAAGACTTGGCCCGCTGATGATCCGTACTTCACGACAGCGCCGTGGACGGATGCCCACATCCTTCCGCCGCCGAAGGACTGGGGCGGAGACTTCCCCGACGGCATCTTCCCCAAGAACGTGATGGGCTTCGACAACACGGGCAAACCGAAGACCTGGCCTATGCGGCTGGCGAAGGCGCACTGGGCGGCACTGCTTCCCGGCTTGCCCGCGGGTGAGTACCTGTTGCGTTGCCGTACGATCGACGCGAAGGGCCAAGCGCAGCCGATGCCTCGACCGTTCAAGAAGTCGGGCCGCTGCGACATCGAAGAGATCAAACTCACGGTCGGCGCGTGATACAATGGAGCGAATCTTTCACGCATGGCGAATGACATGACCTTCGCAGGCACGGTAGTGAATGGTGCGATCGTTCTCGACGATTCGACATGTCGGTTAGGATCGCGGCTTCCCAGGAAGGGGAAGTCATGGCGAAGCAACGGTCAGCAGCGCACATCCAGGCGGCCCTGAAGGCCGGGACCCGGGACGAGACCATAGGTCTCACGGTGGCCGACAGTTGCCGGCGTCACGGGATCACGGAGCAGAGTTACTACCGGTGGCGTCGCCGCAAGGCCGATGCGTCCGACGACACGACGCCCGCGTCCCACGCGACCACTGGCTCACCGAAGACGAGATCGTCCACCACGAAATCCGCGAGAAAATGGAAGAATCCGACGTCGAAATCCTCCTCCAACGCGCCCGCGAACGACACCCCCACGCTTCATCTCCGACAACGGACCCCAGTTCCTCGCCAAAGACTTCAAAGAGTTCATCCGCATCGCCGGCATGACACACGTCAAAACCTCGCCCTACTACCCTGTCCAACGGCAAAATCGAACGCTGGTACAAGACACTCAAAGGCGAAAGCATCCGCGTGGTACAAGACACTCAAAGGCGAAAGCATCCGCGTCAAGGTTCCCCTCTCGCTCGACGACGCCCGCCGAATCGTCGCCGATTACACCCACCACTACAACACTGCCCGACTCCACTCCGCCATCGGCTACGTCACACCCCAAGACAAACTCGACGGCAAGGATCCCGAAATCCACGCCGCAAGCGACCGCAAACTCGCCGACGGCCGCGATACCACGTCGCTCCTACTTCGACTTCAACTTCGTCACGTCGATCGTGAAGGACTTGCTCCCGGAATTCACTTCCCACTCCTCGGGCACTTTCATGTTGCTCGGCATCGGCATCGAGCCCTTCTTGTCCTTCTCGGCACTCTTCGGGTACTTCACAACTGTGACGGCGTATTTGCCCGTAGGCACTCCGCCGCCATCGGGTGCCTTGATCTTGAAGCTACCGTCTTCCTCGGCTTTGCCGGTGTACGCCGAGCCCTTGCCGTCCGCAGCTTGCAGGCTGATCGACAGTTCGCCGTCGGCCGAAGGCGAATAGCCCTGCGTTCCGTTCGTCACTTTTCCTTCGACCGAGACCGCGGACGGCCCACAGCCCACGAAGGCCAAGCACCCGGCGAAGAGGGCCGCCAGGAACATCATGCGTCGATTGAGCATCGCAAATTCTCCAGTGAGCAGGGGAAAGGATTCAGAAACCGGACTCAACTCGGCTTTCGCGGTGCGGCGGGCTCGGGCCGGCTCGTACCTTCGATTAGCCGCCACCCGCGATCGACCTCGACATTGCGAAACGACTGGTGAACTCCGGAAGGCCACGTCACGATGATGGCGTCCACGTTGGCGGCGGTGCCGAGGCCGATCGCGAGCCGGCGATCGCTGGCAGAAAGGTAGCTGCCGCCGCCGTGGACGAATCGCGTGAGCTTCCGCCCGCCGGCTTCGACCTCGACTCGCGCGCCGATGGCGTTGCGATTGCTCGCCTTGCCGTCGCCGACGAGTTCGAGGCGAAGCCAGTGGTTCGAGGTCTCGGTGTCGTTCCGCAGCAATTTCAGAGGTCCGCCGTTGTTGGCGAACGCAAGGTCGGGTCGGCCGTCGTTGTTCCAATCGGCGACCGCGAGACCACGGCCCACGAAGGCTTTGCGAAAGTACGCTCCCGCCTGCTCGCTCACCTCGTGGAAGCGGCCCTGTCCTTCACCCATGAAAAACTGAGCGGCCTGACCCTGCTGGTGTCCGAGGATCGTTCGCGAGTTCTTGTACACGTGACCGTTGGCCTGGGCGAGGTCGAGGTGGCCATCGAGATCGGCGTCGAGAAGGTCGATGCCGAAGCCGAGCGTCTTGGTGGTCGCGGGACCGACGCCCGAAGGGTGGCCCCATTCCTGGAAGGCGAGCTTCCCCTTGTTCAGGAAGACCTCGGTGGGTTCGTCCTGATAGTTGGTGACGAGGAGCGAAGGGCGGCCGGAGCCGTCGATGTCGCCCGCGGCGATGCCCATGCCGGCCATGAAGCGACCGTTGCGATCGAGCCCCGCGCCGCTGAGCATGCCGCGTTCCTTGAACGTGCCGTTGCCTCGGTTGTGGAGGAGGTAGGCCGGGCCGAGGTCGTTCGCGACATAAATGTCGAGCTTGCCATCGCCATCGAGATCGACGACCAACACGGCGAGGCCGCCGCCCGGCGGGGCACTTGCAACGCCGGACGAGACGCTGGCATCCGTAAACGTGCCGTCGCCGTTGTTGTGAAAGAGCTTGTGTGCGGTCTTCGGAAAAATCGTCGGCGGGCAGATGTAAAACGCATTCTTCTCGGTGTTCTCGCACGGCGGATAGCGATCGAGATCGACCGCGCAATAGTTGCAGATGTAGAGGTCGAGCCGGCCGTCGCCATCGAAATCGCCCCAGGCACAACTGGTACCCCAATTGGGGTTCGCGATTTTTGAAGCGGCGGTCACGTCCTCGAATCGCCGCCCGCCCGGTGCCTTCGGATCGGGGACGTTGTGGAACAGTGAGGTGCGGCCGAAGTAGGTGACGACGAGATCGTCGAAGCCGTCGTTGTCGTAGTCCCCGACCGCGCAGCCCTGCCCGTAACCGAAGTGATTCAGCCCCACCCGCTCGGTTACGTCCGCGAACGTTCCATCGCCGTTGTTTCGAAACAGTTTGTGCGTCTTGGTGGAATCCGATCGCGGAGGCAGCGGGCCGTCTTGGACGCAAAACAAGTCGGGCCAGCCGTCCGCGTCGTAGTCGATCCAGCCAATCCCGCTGCCCATGGTTTCGAGAATGGTGTGCTTCTCGGTGGCACTATCGAAGTGTTCGAATGCCGCGCCCGAGGCCTTGGTCGCATCGGTGAACCAAGCAATTCCTCGGGTCGGTTCCTCGCGAACCTCCGAGGCAACTGAGGATTCGGGTTCGGCGCGTCCGCACCCGGCAGTCACCGAGACGAGGAGCGCGGCCAGTGAGATTGCAGCACGTCGGTTCATGGAGAGTCGAGCGTCATTTCGCATAGTGGCGATGCAGGGCCGCACGATCGGGTTGTCCAGACTTCTCGAAGTAATCGAGGAGAGTGCGGTGGGCGGGGACGAACCCCGGATCGATCTCCAGGGCGGATTGTACGATTCGAACGCCATCGAGGGCGTGGCCGGCAAGCAGCAGCGATTCGCCGAGGCGAACCCGCAACGCCGGATCGGCAGGCTGATTCTTGATGGCTTCTTCAACCGTCGAGACATCTTGAAGCCGTCGCACTTCGTGGAGAACCTTCCCCGCCTCTTCGGTCTGTCCGGTGCGTTCGAGTGCCACGCTCAGGCGATAGCCCGCGGATCGCTGCCGCTGTCGATCCAATTTCAAGACTTCGCGAAGCAGCGGAATCGCCTTCTGGGGCTCGCCGCTTTCTTCGTAGGCCGCGGCGCGATCGGCGAGCGCGGGCACGAACTGAGGATGGTCCCTCACGATCTCATCGAGGATCGCGACCGATCCCGAAGCATCCCCACGGGAACGGCGAATCGCGGCCAGAGTCGTGCGGAAGCCAGGATTGTTGGGCTGTTCGCTCAACAGTTCCCGGCACAGAATTTCCGCGGTCTCGAATCGACCGGCCTCGAAGGCGTGTCCGACCAGCGAGCGACGCAGTTGAGAATCGTTGGGCGTCTGCCGTTGCAACATCGACCCAGCCGCGAGTGCTTTTTCCCAGTTCTTGTGCTTGCGGTACAGTTCGTAGAGCAGTTTCTTCGGTTCGAGAACATCGGGTTGAAGCTCGATCCAGCGTTGGAGAAACGCCTCGGCGTTCTCGCGATCCTCGGCTGCGAGATTTCCCCGCGCCAACGCCTCGACCACTTCGCCGTCCGACCGATCGCGTTCCCAGGCGAGCCTCAGTTCCGGCTCGGCCGCGGAGAAGTCGCCGCCGCGTGCACGGTCCAACGCTCGCTCGCGCGCCGCGGACCCACGAGACGAGTACCACGCTACGACACCTGCGATCGCCGCCAGGATTGCCACCAGCCCGAGAATCGCAAGGCGAGTGCGTCGCTTCCGCGTACCGTGAGTTGGCGGCTGAGAATTCAAGGATGCTTCCCACAACGTTGGAAGGAAGGCGAGGTGAACGGGTAACCCCGCTCGAAGGTCGAGCGGGGTCGAGGAGAACGTCGGGAGGGTCGACGATCAGTTGTCGGTCCAGACCGTTCCGTCGTTGGCGCTGTTGATGCGATACCAGACCTGCTGAGCGATGCCGCTCTTGAACGGTCGCACGCTTCCGTCCGCCATGGCGGAGAGCACGAGGGTCGTGTGAGCGCTGCGAGCCTGACCCTGGCCGTATCCACTTCCCCAACAGCCCATCGCGAGATCCGGGCGATCGGTGCAGCCGAGTACGTCGTCCGAGTTCGAGTTGGTGTCGTTCGGGCTATAGGCATCGCCGACGGCGTGGTTGGCCGTGTAAGCACAACCGGGCATGCCGAAGGCCCACGAGCCGCGCATGTCGGTCGCGTTCGGTCCGGCGCGGAGGTGGTTGATCATGATGACGGTCGAAGAGCCGTCCGGGATGCGGTGGATGGCGTGGGCGACGTTGACGACCATGACTCCGCCGGAGTTGCCGAACCCGTAGTAGTTACCACCGTTGAGGTTGCCGGGGTCGCCGGGGCCCGCGTTCGCACCGTAGTTGCCGCGAGCCCAGTTGTTGTTGGTTCGCGTGCCCGCCACGTCGAAGTTCGATTCCGAGGGGCAGCGGAAAGTCTTAACTTGGGTCGAGCGAATCGCCTTCCATCCTTGGTCGTTCACCTTGTTGAGTTGCAGGGTGATGCTGGCTGAAACCTGTTTGTAAAGATTGTCCTGTTCGATGAAAGGGAGGATGAGCACGGTCCAAGGTGGGCCGATGCTGTTTTCGTCGGTCCAGTTGCCGTTGTAAACGAGAACGGCGGGCGGAAGGGTTTGGTTCGCGTCCTGATACATGTGGCAGGCGAGACCGAGTTGCTTCAGGTTGTTCGAGCAGGTCGAACGAGCCGCAGCCTCGCGGACCTTCTGGACAGCGGGGAGGAGGAGGCCGATGAGGATCGCAATAATGGCGATGACCACCAGCAATTCGATGAGCGTGAACGCCGACCTAGCTCGGGGGGGAGAGGACTTCATGAGAACTCCAGATCGAGAGCGGAAAAAAGTCATCTCGTGCGTAAGACGCACTATGGCGGGGGAGCGGTCTATGACCACCCGATTGCAGGGCTACTTGGGACTGGGGCGGTGTGGTTGCGAGAGAAAGGGAGTCCGCGCCCATTTCTACATCAATCCGTCATAATCGAAATGCTCAAGATCGTCAACTTGAGCCGGGAAACACTTCACTCGAGGTACTTCGCGCGCAGTCCTTCAAAGCGCGACAGCAATGGGTTCACAACTCCCGCAGCCGTCACCAGTCCGCCGTTGGGGATCAAGTGCGGATCGGCATCCGACCAGTGGTCCCACGTGACCGCGCGAACCTCTGGTTTGCAAAGAGCCATCGCCGCCAGCGAGACTCCCCATTCGGCCTGGCCTTCCGGAGTCGGGCCGCCGCGCCACGCGGGAGCCCAGAGATCCTCATCGTGATCCCGGGCACCGAAGTCCGGCGATTGGGACGACGGGTGGCTCAATACGATTTCCAACGGCAAACCCAGCATCGAGAAGTGGTCGATCATGCGCGAGGTGTCGATTAGGTCGCGGGGCAGGCTTCCGCGCGGCTTCGTTCCGCCGCGAATCTCCAGTTCCACACCGGATACCTTCAGCCCCGTGCGGATGAGGTCGTCCGCGAACGAGAGCGGCGAGATCGTTTGATCTTCTTGAGTGAGGTAGTCGCCCCAGGGTTGCGACACGCTCACAATCAGATCGAGTTGCGGATCGAGTTGCAACGCGGCTTCAAACAACCGCTGCATCAGGCGAAGGCGTTCGTCGTCGGAGAGGCCCGCTCCATCGGAATGGTTGAACCCGGCACAAATCACCCAGCGCCGAACGTGCTCGCGATAGCGGCCGATGAGCGTTTCGAGGTAATCGCACATGAAGGCCGCGAGCGTCTGCAAATCGCCTTCCCAACTTTTGGCCCATCCCGGGATCGTACCGGGTGCGAGGTCGATGATCGGCCCAATGGTGATGGGAAGCCCGGCGATGCGAGCAGACTCCACGGCAAAATCGAGCGTGTCCCAGTTGTACTTCGATTCGCTGGGCTCGATGTCGCGCCAGCGGCATCCGATGCGGGCCGCATTGAACGCACGGCGATAGTCCTCGCTCACCGCCGGGGCCGGAGCGGACTGAATGCGTGTGGCCAAGCGCGACGCAAGCTTCCCTTCTTCCCCTTGGCGGGTCGCGAACATCTGCTCGATGTAAAGGCGCGCGAGGCGGTCCGCGACTTGATAGCTTCGATCGAGTACCTGCGCTGCCGCGATGTCGGCCTCGGCAGAGGGTTGGTTCAAAACCGCCGTTCCGAACAGACGATGGACCTCTTCCAAATCGCGGTTGAAGTCCGACGGGGTTCGAAGCCCCATCTCCCGCCACTCGCCGGTTTGCGTGCGAACCTGATTCAGCTTGCCGCGGGCGAGTTCCACCATCAAGTTGTAAGGCTCGGCACGCTCGCGCAAGGTCGAAGTCGTGGTGACCATCGCTCCGACGGGGCCGACGGGCCAGGGCAAGAAGAGGTAGCCGCTTTCGTCGGTATCGCGCGAGACGTGAAGGATCCGATTCTCGATTCGCACCCGCGTCGGGCTGGGCGTCTGGTCGTATCCAGCCGCGAAACTCGCCTGCTTCAGAAGCGTTTCGGCTGCTGGAGGCAACGAAATCGGAAGCTGGAAGGACATCGAACCCATGGGCGAGACCAAGTACGCGAATGAGGCGGTTGCTGAATTATCGAGTGCCGACGGGCTTCGGGGAAGGGGGAATTGCCGAATCGTTTGCAACGGCGACCGGATCGCGCCGCGACACGATGGCAATCCCAAACTGGTCGGCCAGCGCGATGGTCTCGCCTTCATCGATGATGATGGTCCGCCCCGCCTCGATGGCCAACACGCGGGCCCCCGCTTCCCGCATCGATTCGATGGTCTGCTTCCCCACGGTGGGCACGTCGAAGCGCATGTCCTGCTCGGGCTTCGCGACCTTGACTACCACGAAGGCACCGCGCCCGCACAGTTCCCCGGCCCTGAGGATGGCGCGATCCGTGCCCTCGATCGCTTCCACGGCCAAGACGGCTCGTTCGCGAATCATCACGCTCTGTCCGACATCGAGGCGACCCATCTCGCGGGCCAGCAACCAGCCGATCTCGATGTCCCGCAGTTCGGCCGCAGTCGGCACCCGACGAGTGAGGTTCCCTTCACGCACGAGCAACTCCGGGCACAGGTCGAGGGCGGAAACGCACTCCAGATCGAACGCGCGCAACTCGTCGATGATTCCGTTCAGGATCGAGTCGTCGTTGTTGGCGCGGCGGCGGCGGAAGAACCAGAAGCGGAGCATGCGCCAATCGGGAAGGAAGTGCCACAGTCGGAGCGGGTGGAACGCCTGGTGTTTGTGGAACTTGCCGGCCATCGTCCAGCGACGCACACCACCTCGGCGGAAGGTGCGAATGGCCATGCCCAGCGAGAGCCGTCGCAGCCAGCGGAATTCGGTACAGACGCTTTGGAGGATGGGGTCGGCCATGCCCGCGACGCCGAGGCAAACGACCGGGATGCCGCACGAACGAGCCTTCTCCGCGAACAGGATTGGGAACCGGCCCGCACAGGCGAGCAACCCCACGGGTTCAGGCGACAGCACCTCACCCGGCATCGCGAGCATCCTCCAATCCGAGGTGCTTCTTCATGCGGATCACGTCCGCTCGAAGTTCGGGAAGGTGCTCGATCACGGCGTAATTGCGCTTGGCCTGCCCTTCGGGCCGGGCTGGGAAACCCCACATACGGCTATCCGCTGGCGCGTTCTTGGTCACGGCGCTCTGAGCGGCAATCACCGAACGATCGCCGATGTGAATGTGCCCGACCACGCCGGCCTGCCCCGCCAGAACGACGTATTCGCCCGTGGTGGCCGAGCCCGCGAGTCCCGCCTGTGCGGCAATGATGTTGTGCGGCCCGATCCGGCAGTTGTGAGCGACCTGAACGAGGTTGTCGATTTTCGTTCCGGCCCCAATCCGGGTAGGACCGAACGTGCCCCGGTCGACGGTGGAGCAGGCACCGATTTCGACGTCGTCCTCGATTTCGACCCAACCCAGTTGCGGCACCTTGACGTGCTTGCCGGCCTGCAAGCGGTAGCCGAAGCCGTCGGCACCGATCACAGAGTTCGCATGAATGACGACGCGATCGCCGAGGAGGCAGTCGTCGTACAGGACGACGCGCGGATGCAGCACGGAGTCTTCGCCGATGCGGCAACTCCGGCCGATGGCCACGCCAGCGTGAAGTTGCGTATTCGCACCGATCTCGGAGCCTTCCCCAATCGTCACGAACGGCCCCACCGTAACACCGCTGGCGAGCCGGACCGAAGCGTGAATCGCCGCCGTGGCGTCGACGGTGTGCGTGTGCGAAGAGGGGCGGCCGCGAAGTTGCAATACGATGTCCGCGAAGGCCATGAGCGGATCGGAGACGCGAATGATCGGCCGGCCGTTGACGGGAACCGTGAAGGGAACGACGGCGGCGGAAGCCTTGCTGGTGTGCCAGGCGTTGAGGTTGCGATCGCCGTCGACGAAGGTGATGTCGCCGGGTTGGGCGTCGTTGAGCGAACGCGCGTTCGCAATGGGAAGGTCGGCATCGCCGAGAACTTCTCCTCGCACCCACTCGGCAAGTTGCCGGACGGTGACGCTCACGATGAAGCCCTTCTTCCCTGAGAGCCGCTGATGCCCGCATCTTGCGAGGCTTTACGGGACAGCGGAAAGTACCGAAACGACGCAGCCCAAACAAGTGCAACCCGTTGATTGCAATTCCGGAGCGGGCGTTTAGGGTGAAGATCGGCTCGTTTCGCGATTCGGTACAGCGGGAAGTTTCGGGGGACGTGAGAAAGCGTTCCGATCCTGACGATTATGACGGAATGAGGCCAGTTTCGCGGGCGAACTCGGCGGCGGATCGCGGCCCGCCTTCGGTCTCAATCGTGCCGAAACCCGCTGTGGCGCAGGCCCAGCTCAACGCGTTCCAGGCCTGCCTCAGCCTTTCGTCCGCGTTTCCCCAAACGGTGCACGAGATCCGAGTGGTCCCACGACGGAGCGCGACCATGCCGCTCGCAAATCCCACGCGAATCTCTCGCCAAGTTTCTTCGGGAGTCTCATCCGGGAAAGCGGGCAAATTGTCGATCATTCGGAGGGAGACTTCAAAGCCGAGTTCGAGGAGGCTTGTGCGAATTGCGTCCCAAGTTGGGGCGTTGCCTTCGGCAAAGTGAATCGAGCGATCGAGGCCCATGCTACCCCCCAAAAACTTCCAGACACGCGGAGTTCACCACGACCTCCGATCGGGTGCGTCACGCTTCCTCGACCCTCGGTCGTTCCACGGGCACTTCCTCCGCGATCGCCACCGGCGGGCGGAAGCAGCGCTGCCACAGAGCCACGACCGGCGTCGAAAAGGTGTACCACCCGAACAACAGCGGGACCGCAAACTGAGGCATCACGAAGATGACCGCCACCGCGAACACGACCTTGATGAGGTACGCCACGTTGTGACGGCCCCGAACGAAGTAGCGGACCGTATCCGGAAAGCGAACGCGCGACACCATCAGGCACGCGACCAAGAGCGTAATCACCGGCAGGCTGCGGGCCACGACCCAATCGACCCACGCGTTGAAGCCGTCCCAGAGGATGTCTTGAGCCGTAATATCGAGGGACTTGAGCCCGAAGACCATCAGCGGGAACGAAGCGACCGTTCCCGCCGCCGCCGGGGAAGGCAGGCCGCAAAAGGACCGATCCGCCTTGGAGGCGTCGCCGGATTCGACGTTGAATCGGGCCAGCCGCAGCACCGCGCAGATGACGTACAGCACCGCGACGAGCCAGAGAATTCGCGGGTGGTACCCGTCCGCGAGTTGAAGCATGAGCAGTGCGGGAGCGGCCCCGAAGCTGATCGCGTCGCAGAGGGAATCGAGTTGGGCTCCGAACTCGCTCGTCTGTTTGAGCCGTCGGGCGGCACTGCCATCGAGTGCGTCGAAGACCATCGCGAGAAAGATGAGGCAGGAGGCGACGAACAGGGATGTGGCCGGATCGTATCCGGTCCAGCGTCCGGCAAAGGTGATGGCTCCGAAGCCGCAAACCACGTTGCCGAGTGTGAGCATCGTGGGGAGGACGGCGACCGTTCGCCGGGCCACGGCGCGGCGGAGGTCGCGATCGGTCATGGCCCGGCGAACGTCTTGGGAAAAGAGGATGCCGTGCCGGCTCGTTTTGCGCTTGGACAACGGAGTGCCTCTGACGGGGCCGACGGCGGGAATAGCCTTATGATACTGCTTCCGAGGCCGACGAAGGTGGGTGTGCAGCGGGTGATTAGCTGATGAGTTGGTCGCTTCTTCGGCTTCGGGATGCGTATGGCCACGGGCCCCGTTTTTTTTTTTTCGGGTCGCGATTCGCGAATTCGCCACGAATTCGAGCGTTTCGCGAGGACCGACTCGGGTCGTGCTGGCCATGCGCTTCGGATAGTTTGTCGCAAGTCGAGGCATGGCAGGCACCTCGGAATCGACCGCGCATGGCCAGACCGGCCATGCGCGAATCGGATCGGGCAACCGCGATCCGGCGGCAGCCGGAACGCGAAGCGAACAAGCCTCACATCCCGATTTCCGGTTGTCAAATCGATTCGATCAGCGCTTCACCTCGCGCGGCGGAGGCGGGCCGCGCCGGAGTCCGGTGCAAACTCCGCCTTGAGTACCTTCACGGCCACATCGCGGTTCAGGACGCGATCGCGAGCGGAGTACACGACCCCCTGCCCGCCGCCCGCGATTTCTTCCCCCAACTCGTATCGATCATTTGCAACCCTCGACATCGCGACGTACTCCCGGAACCGGGGTCCTTCTCGGGGTGGCACCAGTTGCCTACTTGGAGAGACACGGGTAAGCGTCGCACGAGTCGCTGACGGAGTCTACACAAGTTCCACCAACTTTGGAGCGGCTTACCCGCGCACACCCGAGGACAGACTTCGATTCTCATGCCTTATTCCCCCTCACTGCCTACCATGAAGAGTTGGAAGAATGCCATTGACCCGGCCTCGGCGAACCCAACGCCCGGTTGCCGGGTTGAATGAAGTGAAGCCATCCGCCGCCATGCTGCGCGACTCGCGCGATGAGTAGATTGCGAAGGTGCGATTTTCATGCCTCAAGCCGCGACTTCTCCCTGCTTTGCCGGTGCCACTGTGCGCGGTGCGAAACCCGACGACGAACCGCGATTGCTCCACGAGTTCTTCCTTCGCTCGGCCCGCCAGTGGCCCGAGAACGTCGCGATCGAGGTTCCTCCCTCGGCCACTCGCCCGATCCGCCGTTCGATCACCTACTTCGAACTCGATCGTCGGAGCGACGCTCTGGCGAATCGACTGCGTGAGTTCGCGACCGGCGAATGCTTCGTCGCGATCTTGCTGCCACGCGACTCCGAACACATCTATGTGGCTCAACTCGCCGTGCTGAAAGCCGGTGCTGCCTTCGTTTGCATCGAGCCCACCTTCCCCGATCTCCAGGTTCAACACATCCTGAACGACGCGCGACCCGTCGCCGTTCTTACGGATGCGGCAGGCTCGCTTCGGGTTCGCAAACTCGCTCCCGATTGCGATGGCATCCTCGAGGCCGTTGCGTGGCAGGCCGAAAGCTGCGCGCCTCGACCCGCCTCCTGGCTCACGCAACGGAGCCTCGCCTACGCGATCTACACGTCCGGCACCACGGGTCGGCCCAAGGGCGTGCTGATCGAGCACGGCAGCATCGCGAACCTCGTCCAGGCCGACCTCGACGCGGTGCCCATCGAACCGGAAGATCGCGTCGGGCAGAATTCCTCCTGCGCCTACGATTCCTCCGTCGAGGAAATCTGGTCGGCGCTCGCGGCCGGGGCCACGCTCGTGGTGATGGACGACGCGACGACGCGGCTGGGGCCGGACCTCGTGCCTTGGCTTCGCGACGAGCGCATCGGCATCTTTTCTCCGTCGCCGACACTGCTGCGAAGTACGGGTTGCACCGATCCCGAAAAGGAACTCCCCGGTCTCCGGCGGATCCACGTCGGAGGCGAGCCGCTGCCGCCGGACATCGCGGAACGCTGGTCGCGCGGCCGCGAACTCCACAACGATTACGGTCCCACCGAGTGCTCCGTAACCGCGACGCGGGTGCGAATTCGTCCCGGCGACGCCATCACCATTGGCCGGCCGCGAATGGGCCTTCACGCCTGGGTTCTCAACGAGAAGTTGGAAGAAGTCTCGGCTGGCGAAACCGGCGAGCTTTGCTTCGGCGGCGTCGGCCTGGCACGCGGCTACTTGAACGATCCGGAACTGACCGCTCGCAAGTTTCCTACTCATCCTCGCCTTGGCCGCATCTACCGAACGGGCGATCTCGCCCATCGCGATGCTTCCGGCAACCTCGTCTGCCACGGCCGCATCGATTCCCAGGTCAAGGTTCGCGGCTACCGCATCGAACTCGAAGCCATCGAGGCTCGCCTCGCGGCCTGCCTAGGGGTTCGTGCGGCCGCGTGCCGCGTTCAAGGCGAGGGGCCGGCCCAGCAAATCGCGGCCTTCCTCGTGCCCAGCGATCGCGAGAAACCACCGAGTCTGGATGCGGTTAAGGACGCGATTCGAGCCCAACTGCCCGAGTACATGGTCCCAACCCACTTCGCCTTTCTGGATCAGCTTCCGACCACGACCAGCGGCAAATTGGATCGGCAGGCGCTGCCGGTTTTAGAAGTTCACGTGGAAGCGGGTGGGACGCTGCTCGCGCCGCGCGATTCGCTCGAAGCGAAGATCGCAGCCGCGATCGGCAAGTCGCTCGGAGTGACCGAAGCCATCGGAGTCGATCGCGATTTCTTCCACGACCTCGGCGGCGACTCGCTCCGCGCCGCGATGACCATCACGATTCTGCGGAAGGATCCGGCCACCGCCGCGCTCGCGGTCCGCGACATTTACGAAGCCCGCACCATCGAGCAACTCGCGAAGCGCGCGCAGGCCGCAGTCGAACACTGTGCCGTCGCAAGGGAACCGCGACGGATGGGGCATCCGCTTCTGGCCACGCTCGCTCAGAGTCTCTGGCTCATGCTCGGGCTCGTTCTGGCGGGGCCGGTGGCCTACTTCGTCGCCTATCACGGCATCCCGGAACTCACCCGCGAACTCGGGCTCGCTCCGTTCGTGCTCGCCACTCCGATCATCCTTTACGCCGGACTCGGGCTCTTTGCTCTCGCGACAATTGCGTTCGCGGTGCTGCTCAAGAAGGCACTCATCGGCACGTATCGACCGCGGAGCGAACCGGTCTGGGGAAGCTTCTACGTGCGGAATTGGATGGTGACGCAAGCCGTGCGAATCATCCCCTGGCGAACCCTGGAAGGGACCGTCTTTCAGCACGTCGTTCTGCGATTGCTCGGGGCGCGCATCGGACGGCGCGTTCACATCCATCGGGGCGTCAACCTGCTCCACGGCGGCTGGGACCTTCTCGACATCGGCGACGACGCCACGCTTTGCCGCGATGTCTCGCTGCGGCTCGTGGAACTCGCCGCCGGTCAGGTCGTCGTCGGCCCGGTAAGTATCGGAGCCGGCTGTACCCTGGACGTGCGTTCGGGCATGGCCGGTAATTCCCGCCTGGAAGCGAACTCGTTCTTGACCGCGCATTCGTTCCTCCCAGGTGGAACCGCAGTCCCCGCCGGGGAGCGCTGGGATGGAATCCCGGCGGCTCACACAGGCTTCGCGCCGGAGGTTGTCGAACTCCCACCAGGGAGCCGCGTGATTTCGCCCGTGAAGCACGGCCTCCTTCTGATTGCGGGCCGCATCCTGCTCGCCGCGAGTGCGGCCATTCCGCTTGCGTGCGTGGCACTGACCTTCACGTTGATTCAAGGGATCGACGCAACCGAGGCCGCGGAGTGGATTCTGCATCCAGAAGTCAGTGCTGGGGAGATTCTGCTCGGTGCCGCGGTCATCGTGTTGAGCGTGCCGCTGATGCTGATCGGCCAATGCCTCTCGATGCGCACGCTGGGCCGCATTCCCGAGGGCGTCGTGAGCCGGTGGAGCCCGTCGTACGTTCGCGTTTGGCTGAAGATGGAGATTCTCGATGCCGCGAATGAGTGGCTCAGCGGCACGATGATGTGGCGCGTCTGGCTCCGAGGTGCCGGCATGAAGATCGGCCGCCACTCCGAACTCAGCACCATCTTCGACACCGTGTTGGAACTGACCGAAGTCGGGAACGAATCCTTCCTCGCGGACGGCATCTTTCTCGGCGGGCCGCGGATTCATCGCGGCACGGTCGCGCTCGCCCGCACCCACCTCGGCGACGATGTCTTTCTCGGCAACTACGCCGTGATTCCAAGTGGAAGTACGATCCCCGATGGCGTGCTGCTCGGCGTCTGCACCGTGGCCGACGCCGATCGCATTCGACCCGGCACCTCGTGGTTCGGCCATCCGCCGTTCGAGCTTCCCAAACGCGAAGTTCTCGAAGACGACATCGCCCTCACGCATCGCCCCTCGAAGCTGCGCTACGCTCACCGCGCGTTCTGGGAACTGCTGCGGTTCACCATGCCGCTCGCGCCGGCGCTCGTCGTGCTCGCCTGGTTCCATCTCGTCGGTCTGGCCGAGCAGCATTTCACACTGCCCGTACTCCTCTTCGTCGTGGTTCCCGCGCTCGATCTCGGTGTGCTGGTCGCCTTGTGCCTTTACGGCCTCGCCTTGAAGTGGCTGCTGCTCGGCCGCGTCCGACCCGGCACCCACGCGTTCTGGTCGTTCTGGTGCTTCCGCTGGGATTTTCACTACACGATCTGGCACTACTGCTGCCACGGGCCGCTCGCACCCTTCGAAGGCACGTTGTTCATCAACTGGTACTTGCGAGCGATGGGCGCGACGATCGGCAAGAACGTCGTCATCGGCGACCCGTTCGCCTTCACCGTCGATCCCGACATGATCGCGTGCGCCGACGGCGCGACGGTGAACGCATTGTTCCAGGCCCACACCTTCGAGGATCGGGTACTCAAGATCGCCGAGGTGAAGATCGATTTGAACGCAACGGTGGGCCACGCCGCGACGCTGCTGTACGGCGCGGAGATCGGCGAAAGTGCGAGCGTGATGGCGAACAGCGTGGTGATGAAGCACGAACACTTGCAGCCGGAACGCGAGTACGCCGGTTGCCCGACGCGACTGCTGGGAAGGTGAATCACCTCGGTCGCGGTGCCGGTGCGATGGCCGGCAAGTGGACCGAACCGAAACCCGTCTCGTTATCGTGGCCGGCCGGACCCAAATCGCGGGCGCTGGTGGTGACGTACGAACGCACTCGGGACGCCGTCCAATCCGGGTGCGACGACCAGGCCAACGCTGCGACGGAGGCGGCCTGCGGCGTGGCGCAGGACGTGCCGCTAAACGGCGTCGAGCGCAGGAACGTGCCGAACGGAATC
>JAYTGN010000347.1:0-22469 GCA_043733485.1 Gemmataceae bacterium | reverse complement strand
GGCGAACCGGCGACGTAAGTCGCCGGGTGTGCGAGAAACCCGGCGACTTACGTCGCCGGTTCGCCAGGAAAAGCTCATTCGGACTTCGCCCACGAACCATAAGCAAATAACGTGCTAATTCTGATCGGTGAAATGAAGTCGCCCATCGACGTGAACCAGAGGCAACGGAAAATTGAATGCGCGAAGGCCGAAATTGCATCCGGTTCAAGCCCAGGGGCTACCGTCCCTGGGCTTCGAACGCGATCAATGGTTCAGGTAGCTATCGTAGGTGCAGTGCGGCCAGGGGCCGGCGGGGCCGCGACCGTAGATCGGCGTGCGGCACTTGTGGCAGTCCCCGCTCTTCCCGCCGCAATCCGGTAGTACGCGCGGGCCGCACGGTGCGAAGAACGACTTGGAAGGGCCGAATGCGAAGCCCAGGTCGGCCGAGAGCGAGCCCGCGCCGTTGTTGCAGTTGGCCCCGTTCTGGCAGTTCGACAGATAGTACTGGCCGGTCGATTGCATCACGAAGCCGCGAGTCGCGGTGGCGAGGTGGCCCGTGTGCTTGTAGCCCACGGTTGTTTCCGCAGGAAGCGGAACCACGTAGGCCGGCGTGTTCGGCACCGGTTGAACGAACACCTGAGCCGAGGCGGAGGCGCTGAACGCGAGTGCGGCAATCGCGACCGCGGTGAGCCGACCCGAAGTCTGGCGGAGCATGGGGGAGTTCCTGTACGTGGAAGAATGCGCCGCTTCCGTGGCGGCTCTTCCCCCAAATCGGAACCCGTGCGTCTGCGAAATCGGCCAAAGCGAGGAGTGCGAGAGACCGATTTGCGATTCGGTTGGCGTTGCCGGGAATGCAGCGAAACGGCTCGGAACGCGGAGAAATGCGAAGAGTGCGAATGGCCCGTTTAGCGTCGCAGGTGCCTCAGAAACCGGCTGTGGCGAGTGTTCGCAAGATGCGGCCGTAGTCCGGCGCGCGGTTGGCCCACACCCCCCGGCGACGAGCGATCCGGTTCGGCCAATTCACGAGGTTCAAGTGATCGCCGACCCAAACGTCGGTGCTTTCGCCCCACGTCGCCGACGCCACCGATACGACCCCATCGTTCGGCCCTTCCGCGCGGTTCACGATCCGATGGGGCAGCGCCCATTCCAGCCCCAGCCACGGCTTCACGCAGACCCCGGCAACCGAGAAGTACCGCACGCCCGGCACATTCGGCACCGTCTCGTTGAAGCGCTGGCAGCTATCCGTGCGCAGGTCGATGAAGGCTTCGTGGGGAATGCCGACCATTCGCAGGAAGGGCACGATGAGGCGCGAGAATCGCCGCCAGCCCCAGTCGGCGAAGCTCGTGCCGCGGTGCGGTGTGGCCACCGTCGTGAGTGAGAGTACCCGCGATTCCAGCCCGAGTTTGGAAATGGCATGCCGGGCATCGAGCCCGCCGAGGCTGTGGCCGATGAGGTGAACCGGACCGGCCGGGACTTCGCGATCGAGGTAGCGCTTGAGGTCCGCGGCGCGTCGCGCGATTCCCGAGGTGGGGCTCACCCTCGCGATGAAGATGCGATTGCCCGCGGCTTCGAGGGGCTCGCGGATGCCGGGGAAGTAGTCCTTAATCGGGCGGCGGGCCGCGTACAGGCGATCGAAGCCACACAGCCCGTGAACGAGAACGATGGGAGCGCGAAGTTTGGGGATCGGTGAGGCGATGGGATGCACAGTCGTAGCCGCCGGATTGAAGGTTCGTTACGATTGATACGGCGTGCCTTGGCTTCGACGCTCGCCGAGTTTCAAGCTCGTCAACATACCACCTTCACGGAACCCTCGCAATGACCATTCCCCACGCACAGCCAGGGAAAACGAGAATCGGCTGGATCGGTACTGGCGTGATGGGCCGATGGATGTGCCAGCATCTCATTACGAAGGGCTATTCGGCGACGGTCTACAACCGCAGCTCAGACAAGCTTCAACCGCTCCTGGAACTCGGTGCCGTTGCCGCGGCGAGCCCCAAGGAGGTCGCTGCGAAGTCCGACATCGTCTTCGCCATTGTCGGCTACCCCAAGGACGTGCGCGAAGTCTTCCTGGGAACCGAGGGCGTACTCGCGGGATGTGCGAAAGGAGCCATCCTCGTGGACATGACCACGAGCGAACCGGGTCTCGCCATGGAGATACACGCTGCCGCGAAGGGGAAGGGCGCGTATTCGATCGATGCTCCCGTGAGCGGCGGCGACGTGGGCGCGAAGAACGCGGCACTCTCGATCATGATTGGTGGCGATGCCGATGTGGTCGCCGCCGTTCAACCCGCCTTCGAAGCCATGGGCAAGACCATCGTGCATCAGGGGCCGGCCGGAGCCGGGCAGCACACCAAGATGGTCAACCAGATTCTCATTTCCTCGACGATGATCGCCATGTGCGAAGGGTTGCTCTACGCATTCAAGGCTGGCCTCGACCTGGAAACCGTGTTGAAAAGTGTGTCGGTCGGGGCCGCGGGCAGCAAGAGCCTCGACATTTACGGTGCCCGAATCCTGGCCCGCAACTTCGAGCCCGGCTTCTACGTCGAACACTTCATCAAGGACCTGGGAATCGCGCTGGCCGAGGCCGAGAAGATGAACCTGTGCCTGCCGGGCCTCGCGCTGTCGAAGCAACTGTACGAGGCCGTGCGGGCGCAAGGCATGGGCCGCAAGGGAACGCAATCCCTGCTCGTGGCACTCGAGAACATCAACGGCATATCGCGGAAATGATGAGGCGGAGTTGGCGAGCCCGACGCGCGAGCAAGGTCGGTTTCCCACCTTGCTCGCGCGTCGGGCTCGCAATCAATTACAAATTCCGGGCGAGCGTATCGGCTTCGGCGGTCACGCCGCCCATGATCCAGCGGTTCACATCGCGAAGCATGTTCGGATGAACCTTGTCGTCGGTCTGGTAGCCGACGAGCCGCACGTTCGCACCCGCGGCATAGAGCAAGCGATGATCGCGCTGGGCAGACGTGTAAGGAACGATTTGGTTTGAGAGACCGTGACCGATCAGCACGGGAAGATCGCGGACGGCACCCATCCTGAACAGCGGAGCCCCGGTCGATTTCGGAATCTGACCGTTCAAGGCGATGATGCCCGCGATGCGATCCGCCATGCCGAGGCCGACGCGGTAGGCCACTTCCGCCCCTTCGCTCACGCCGGCCAGGAACACGCGTTCCGAATGAACGTGATACGTGCGGCGAGTCTGCTCCACGGCATTCAACAAGTAGTCTTCGATGTTCGCATCTTCCGAAGCATCGCTGTCCCAGCCGAAGGAGTCGCGGCCATCCGCCCGCTTGCCGAGGCTCTGCGGGCCGCGAAGGCTGATCGCGATGTAGTTGCGGCGGCTCACCCGAGGAGCTAACCGCCCGACCGATTCCTCGCTCCCGCCGTTGCCGTGGAAGAGCACCACGAGAGGGTAAGCGTAGTTCGGCTGGTAATCGGTTGGGAGAAACGTGCGAACGGGGCGACCGTGCTGCGCGGGAAGTTGGGTCGTGTAGAACCCTTCCGCCGGCCGATCGATCCGCCAGGTCGTGTTCATGAGTTCCGGCATTTTCAGTCCAATCAATCCGGTTGGTGGGTGACCCGAAGACTCCGCACTCGGCATCCGAGGAGCCCGGCGTCTCACATCAAAAAGCGGCAAGCGAGTACGACTCGGCACAACTCTACGTCCGCGAGCAAAGACATTCAAGCCGACGAACCTGGGGTCTTGAGTCAAAGTTCGCGCTTTTGCGGCCCAACCGCGCGGTTAATCCGGCTAGGACATATGAAGTGGACTAGCGAATCCGGGCGGGGTCAACAGGGGAGGCAAGCCGGGAAAGCATTTCCGCTCGTGAGGCCGATAGGAAGCACGTCACATCCGGAGCAGTCCGACCCCTCGTTACATCTGGATTACACGGAATAATCGGACGCGCCGCCCAGCACTGTTCCAAAGCGAGGCCGCGCGAACCTACGCACGTCGTTCGGATCGTAGGGATCGCGCGGGTCGCGCGAACCCGAGGAATCGCGGGGGCTGGGATAACTCTGCTGCATCCGGTTCGCCGCGCGGCTACGATCAACGTGCCGCCCAATCCGGGCGATCCTCCTGCATCGGTTCGCCACCATGATTCGCCTCCGCGATATTTCTCTCCGCACGAAGCTCTTCGCCCTCGTCATCGGCTACACGGTACTCGTGGGCTCCGTGCTGCTCATGGCCGGTCACGTCATGCGCATCTACCGCGTCCACGGTCCGGTCTACGAGCAAATCGCCGAAGACTACCGCCTCATCAACGAGACCGAACCGCCTTCCATGAGCCTCGGGGCGGCCTACCTGATGCTTCAAGAAATGGACTCGATGACCGGCGCGGAGGAGATCGCCGAAACGAGGAAGAAGTTTGCCGAGTACGAGAAGCGCTACACGACCCAACGCGCGATCTGGTTGAAGAAGCTGCCCGAAGGCGAGACCCGAACCGTGATCGAGGAGACTTCGCACCGGCCGGCCTCCGACGTGCTCCGCATCGGCAAAGAAGAATTCATGCCTCTGGTCGGGAAGGGGCCAGAGGAAAGGAAGAAAGCGAACGCCATTCTGATGACCCGGATTCGTCCGCGGTTCTACGAACATCGGGAGATCCTCACGGAGATGGTGAAGGGCCTCAAGGCCAAGACCGCCGACGAAGAGAAGCAGGCATTCGAGGATACCAATTTTTGGGTGCGGGCGATGGGCTGGGCCAGCGGCATCCTCATCGTCATCATGGGCATCACGGGCTACTGGGTCGCGTCGGGGATCGTCCGTTCGGCCCAGGAGCTGAATTCGCGCGTGAAGCAGATGGCGAGCGGTGCCGGGGACCTCACCGCTCGCGTTGTCGTCGAAGGCAACGACGAAATGGCCCAACTCGCGGGTGGGTTCAACGCCGTCATCGGCAAGATTCAGACGATCGTCACGAAGGTCCGGGAATCGAGTTTGCAACTGCTCTCGGTCGCGTCCGAGATCGCTGCCACGGCTCGCGGCCAGCAGCAAACGGTTCACGATCTCAGTGCCTCGACCACGCAAGTGGCGGCTTCCGTGCGGGAGATTTCGGCCACGAGCCAGGATTTGGCGGGCACCATGAACGAGGTCAACGCGTCGGCCGCGCACGCCGCCGACCTGGCGTCTCGGGGCCGCGACAACACCACCCGCATGGCCGTCGAGATGAAGCAACTCGTCGAATCGACTGCCTCCGTTTCCTCCAAACTCGGCATGATTCGCGAGAAGGCCGACCGCATCAACGCGGTCGTGACCACGATCACGAAGGTCGCGGACCAGACGAACCTGCTCTCGATCAATGCGGCCATCGAGGCCGAGAAAGCCGGCGAGTACGGTCGCGGATTCCTCGTGGTCGCACGAGAAATCCGCCGGCTCGCCGATCAAACCGCCGTCGCCACGCTCGACATCGAGACCATGGTGAAGCAGATGCAAGATGCCGTCTCCGCCGGCGTCATGCAGATGGACAAGTTCGCGGACGAAGTGCGGTCCGGCGTCGGCCAGGTCACGACCATCAACCAGATGACCTACGAGATCATCAACGAAGTCCACACCCTCAGCGAGCGCTTCCACCTCGTGACCGAAGGCATGCGGAATCAGGCGGTCGGAGCCCAACAGATCAACGACGCGATGTCGCAGATCGCGGATAGCGCGAAGCGCAGCGAGCGATCCGTTCAGGAGTTCGAACGGGCCACGACGCACCTTCGCGGCTCGGTCGAGGGGTTGAACCAAGAAATCTCGCAGTTCAAGATTTGACCCGTACCATGCTCGCGCTCACATTCCAGATCGGTTCGGTACGGGTGGCGTTGGACGTTCGCCGGATTCGGCGCGTCGTGCCGCGCGTGCAGTTGTTGCCGGCCCCCGCGGGAACGCGGGGGCTCGTGGGGCTCTTTGTCTATCGCGGTCAAGTGGTGCCCGTGATAGACTTGTACCGGCTCGCGGGAGCCGGCGATTGCCCGCCGCACCTGAGCAGCCGCATCGTTCTGGTTCCGTATCCGTCGGGTTCGGATCGGCTGGTCGGCCTGCTGGCCACGCAGGTTGCCGAGATACGGGAACTGCCTTCTCCCGCTGAAAACCTCGAGTCCGAAAATGGGCTCGGGCCGCCGATGGTGGATGGGACGGGTGTCCTTCGCGTTCTAGACCCCGATCGACTCATCGCTTCGATCGACCTCGATCCCGCCGTATTCGCGCGCCCCGGAGGGGCTGGGTTGTGAATCTCGCCAGCGTTGAGAAAATTGTTCGCGAACGGATTGGGCTCGACGTGGCCTCGATCGGTGCCGCCACGTTGCCGCGAATCGTCGCGAACCGCATGGGAGCGCGAGGGCTCGCATCCGTCGAGATGTACGCGGAGCTTCTCGCCAACGATGCTGGGGAATGGTCGGCTCTGGTCGGCGAACTCGTGGTACGCGAGACCTGGTTCTACCGGGGCGGCTCGGAATTCTTCGAGCATCTCGCTCGTTGGGTACGGACGCGGCTGAACGAGTTGCCCAACGGCCGGACGTTGCGCGTCCTCAGCGTCCCGTGCAGTACCGGGGAAGAGCCTTACTCGCTGGCGATGGCCCTCGATCGAGAAGGGATCCCACTCTCGCGGTGTTGGGTCGATGGAGTCGATCTGGCTCGCGACCACCTGCTGCGTGCGGTGACGGGCCGCTACTCGGCATTCTCCTTCCGGGAAGCGAACGCCGACCCTCGGCCGAAGTACTTCCGTGAGATTGCGGACTCGCGTTGGGAACTGCTCCCCGCGTTCCGAGAGACGGTTCGCTTTCGCGCTGGTAACCTCGTCGAGTCGGGCTTTCTGGCCGCGGAACCGCCTTACGATCTCATCCTGTGCCGGAACCTCTTCATCTATCTGACGGCGGACGCCCGAGCGCGGGCCCTGGCGAACCTAGACCGGTTGCTCGCGCCCGAAGGTCGCCTCTGCCTCACGGCAGCGGAGGCGGACCCCTTGCCCAGCAGTCGTTACGTTTCCGATGGCCCGCTTTCACTGGCGATCTTTCGGCGACTCGTGGCAGATCCCGCCGGTCTGCGATCCGGCGCGATGCGAATTCCTACCAAGCCCACGAGTGGAACGCAGTCCGTTCCGCCCGTTCGATCGCAGCCGAAATCCGGTGTTTTCTCGAAGCCCGCGTTGCCGCCGGTTCCGGAGAAGCCTGCAGTGAAAGTCGCCGAGCCAGCGTGCGATCTGCTCCACGCGGGGCGATCCCTCGCGGATGCGGGGAAGCTGGAGGATGCACGCGTTCACTGCGAGGAACTGCTCGTCGATTCGATCCCCTCCGCAGGCCTCTATAGTTTGATCGGCGTGATCCACCTGGCCGCGGGCCGTTCCGACGAGGCCACCGACTCTTTTCGCAAGGCACTCTACCTCGATCCCGAGTGCCCCGAGGCGCTGTCGCACATGGCCGTGCTTTGCGAACAGCGCGGCGATCCCGGCCAGGCCGAAGGACTCCGCCGCCGCCTCGGGCGGATCGAGAAAGGGGCGGCCACGTGATCGCCCCGCAATCGCTGCCCGTTCTTCAAGACCAATGTTGGCACCGCATCGGCGTGTGGGGCGATCAATCGTGCCCCGAATTGCGGAAGGTCACGCACTGCAACAACTGCCCGGTCTTCGCGGCGGCGGGCCGGCGTTTTCTCGACGCTTCACCGCCGGAAGAATATTCCGTGGAGTGGTCGGAGCGGCTCGCCGCGCCGGATGAAGAAGCCGATGCCGGCGAACTCGGTGCTCTCGTCTTCCGCCTCGGCGACGAGTGGCTCGCGCTGCCCGTCGGCGTACTCGTCGAAGTCACCGATCCGCGCAAAGCCCATCGAATCCCGCATCGCGGGGGGCTTCTCGCTGGGATCGTCAACATCCGCGGCGAACTCCACCTCTGCGTTCGCCTCGACCTGTTGCTCGGGATCGACCCGCCCGCCGAGCCGTTGGTCGATCGCCCGCGCCTCGTCGCCATCCGTCGCGAAACCGACGGCTGGGTGTTCCCCGCGGACGAAGTCGATCAGGTTTACCGCGTGCCCGAGGTCGATCTCGCCGCCATCCCGCCGACGCTGGCACGCTCTTCGGCCCGGCTCACGCGCGGCGTCTTCAACCGCGATGGCCGCGCGATCGGGCTCCTCGACGAAGAGCGTTTGTTCCACTCCTTGCGGGAGCGAGTGCGATGATCGCAATCGAACCCGCGATGTTCGAACTGTTTCGCGAGGAAGTGCGCGCTCACGCCGCCGCACTGAGTACGGGGCTCGTCGAGTACGAATCCGATTCCGGCAACCTGGCTCGAATCGAACCGCTGATGCGGGCCGCGCACTCCATCAAGGGTGCCGCACGAATCGTGGGGATCGGCCTCGCGGTTCAACTCGCACACGTACTCGAAGATGCCTTCGTGTCCGCGCAGGCGGGTCGCATTCGGATCGGCCCGGATGCCATCGACCTCCTGCTTCAAGCAGCGGATCTGTTCGCAAACCTCGGTTCGCTCGCCGATCCCGGCGATCTCGCCTCCTGGGAGAATCGCCAAGCCGAAGTCGTCGCCGGACTCGAACCGAAACTTCAAGAACTGGCGGAAGGGAAGGGAAAATCCACTCCGACCGCCCTGCCCATCGTCGTGTTCAAAGAGGTCGAACCGACCATTCGCTCGGCAACCGAAACCGCGCTTCCCCCCGCGCCGGCGCGAATCCCAATTGCGATTCCAAAGGAGCCGATTGCGTTCGACCCCGAGTTCGGAATGTTCGATCTTTTTCGCGAAGAATTGCGAGCGTGCCTAGTCGTGCTTTCCGCCGAGATCGATTCCCTGGAGGCGACTGGAACAGCGCCCTGCCAGGAGTCGATCGAAACGCTTCGGGGGATGCGTGCCGCGGCGTTGCTCGTGAAGTGTCCGCCGGTCGCGGCGGCGCTGGCCGCGCTCGCGGATTTTCTCGGTGCGATTCGAATGTCTGGAGGCGCGAATTCCCGCGAGGCCATCGGATGGCTGCGGCATTCTGTCGACGTTCTGGCCGGGGCCCTTACCGTCGACGCCGAGTCGTTTCAAACTTGGGTGGAATCCTCCGCGCAGCCGCTGGGCGAGATTGCCGCGACGCTTCAATCGGCCGCGCCTCCAATTGCTGTCGCGAACGTCGAACGTGCCTCGGAACCGCAGGCAACCATTTTCAATCCGCGAATCCAGCAAGAACCAACGGCTGAGATTGCGAGCGCCGAAGCGGTCGTTCGCGTCACGGCTCAAAGCCTGAATCGGCTCATGGGGTTGGCCGGCGAATCGCTCGTTCAAGCGCGCTGGCTCAACGTCTTCTCCACGGCGCTCGTGAAGTTGAAGAAGCAGCACGAGCACTTGGCCGCCATGCTCGATAGTTCGCTTCAAGCGGCGGCGACGGGTCGACCGGTGGAACAGATCGCGCATCTCGTCGCCGAGACTCGTCGGCACGCCGAAGTCTGCCGCACGGAACTCAACGACGACGGCCTCGACTTCGACGAACACGCCGCTCGTGCTGAAGATTTGAACTCGCGGCTTTACCGCGAGGTGATCGCCAGCCGGATGCGGCCCTTCGCGGATGGCCTGCACGGGCTCGCTCGTACCGTTCGCGACATGGCCCGTTCACTCGGAAAACAAGCTCATCTCGAAGTGGTTGGCGAAGCGACGGAGGTGGATCGCGACGTGCTGGAGAAGCTCGAGTCGCCGCTCGCGCATCTGATTCGAAATGCCGTCGATCACGGGCTCGAATCCGCCGACGAACGAACGAATGCCGGCAAGCCTCCGAACGGCACCGTGCGAGTCGAGGCTCGGCACCGGGCCGGCGTACTCGCGCTGACGATCGCCGACGATGGCCGCGGCGTCGATCTCGATCGGCTCCGCGCCAAGGTCGTCGAACGCGGGCTCAGCTCCCAGGCTCTCGTTCGCCAAATGTCCGAAGCGGAGTTGCTCGAGTTCCTCTTTCTCCCCGGGTTCAGCACGGCCGGAAACGTCACCGAGTATTCCGGCCGCGGCGTCGGGCTCGATGTGGTTCAAGACGCGGTTCGCCGCATCGGCGGCAGCGTTCGCATCACCACGAAGGCCGGTGAGGGCACGACGTTTCACCTGCAACTTCCGATCACGCTCTCGGTGATTCGCGCGGTCGTGGTCGAGGTCGGCGGCGAACCCTATGCCTTCCCGCATACGCGAATCGATCGGCTCCTCCGCATCCCGCGCGAGTCCGTGCATTCCCTCGAACACCGTCAATTCGTGAACGTCGATGGGCAGAACGTCGGGCTCGTTCTCGCCGGACAACTCTTGGACGTGCCGGCCGATCCACCCAAGAACGACGAGATGCCCGTCGTGCTGCTCAGCGATAGCAGCGGCCTCTACGGCCTGGTGGTCGATGCGTTCCGGGGCGAACAAGACCTCGTCGTGAGGCCGCTCGATCCGCGCCTCGGCAAGGTGCCCAACCTCAGTGCCGCCGCCGTTCTCGACGACGGGGAACCCGTGCTCATCGTCGATGTCGAAGACCTCGTCCGCTCCATGGACACGTTCATTCAAACGGGTGCCCTTCGCCGCTGCGAGGTGCGCGACATCGGGGCCATCCGCAAGAAACGCGTACTCGTGGTGGACGATTCGATCACGGTTCGCGAAGTTGAACGACAACTGCTCTTGCACCAGGGCTACGAAGTAACCGTGGCCGTCGACGGCATGGACGGTTGGAACCAAGTGCGGGCCGGCAAGTTCGACTTGGTCGTGACGGACGTGGATATGCCGCGCATGTCCGGGTTGCAACTGGTCCAAGCGGTGCGAGCCGACGACCGACTGAAACACCTTCCCGTCGTCATCGTTTCGTACAAGGAACGCGAGGAAGACCGCCTGCGCGGTCTGGACGTCGGAGCCAACTACTACCTCACGAAGAGTAGCTTCCACGACAACCGCTTCGTTCAGGCCGTTCAGGATCTCATCGGAACGGCATAGTGCCGTTCTCGGCTTCGCCTTAAGATCGACTTCGTCATGCGTATCGCCATCGTCAACGATTTGGCTCTCGCGCGGGAAGTGCTGCGGCGCGTCGTGCTCGGCACGCCTGGGAACTCCGTGGCGTGGCAGGCGGCCGACGGGGACGAAGCCGTGAAGGCCGCCGCGCTCGATCGGCCAGACGCGATCTTGATGGATCTCGTGATGCCGAAGATGGACGGTGCGGACGCGACGCGCCGCATCATGCAAGTGTCGCCGTGTCCCATCATCGTGGTCACGGCCACGGTGCCCGGCAACTTCGACCTCGTATACAAAGCGATGGGCTCGGGTGCCCTGGACGCCATCGAGACGCCGACGCTCGGCCCCGGCAGCACCGTTCTCAACGGCGAGAAGCTCGCGGAGCGTCTGAGGCAACTCGACCTCGCGCTTCGCGGCGTCCACCACTCGGAGCCACAGTCGGAATCCCGCCCGACGTCCATGTCGGTCGAACTGCCTCGGCTCGTGGGCATCGGCGTCTCGACTGGTGGCCCCGCGGCCCTGCCGGTGGTTCTCGAATCGCTGCCGCGCGACTTCCCCGCCGCTATCCTCATCGCTCAGCACTTGGATGCCCACTACATTCCTGGCCTCGCCGAACGGCTTGGAACGAAATGCCGGTTGCCCGTGCAGACAGCAAAGGTAGGTGATGTTCCGCAACCCGGCACCGTCTACCTCGCCCACACCGACGACCACCTCGAACTCAGCCCGCGGCTTCGGCTGAACTACACGCCGCAACCCAAGAGTGCCCCGTATCGCCCGTCCGCCGATGTACTCTTCTCGAGCCTCGCGGTCCACAGCCCGCGGCCCGGCGTCGCGGTCCTGCTCACGGGAATGGGCACGGATGGTGCCGAAGGCCTGCTCCGCCTGCGCCGCCTCGGTTGGCACACGATCGCTCAGGACGAATCGACATGCGTGGTCTACGGAATGCCGCGGGCCGCCGTCGAACTCGGGGCGGCCGTCGAAGTGCTGCCGCTTCCCCTGATCGGCCCCGCCATCCTCTCGGTCTTGAAATCGAAGAGTCTGGGTTGAACGAGGCCGGCGGCTCACGTCTCTTTTCGAGCGAGCGCTTTCAGCAGTGGACACGTTTCGGGAACCGGCTCGCCTCGCCGATAACGCGTTAACAATTCTTGCGACCGCCCGGCCAACATGCGGCGAACCTCGCGACGTTGGCCCTTGATCCTCGCGATCGCCATGTTGTCGTATCCGGTCGTTTGGTGCCGCATCCAAGCGATGACCGCGGCCTCGGCTCGCCGTTCGATCGGAATGCGCTTCGTCCGCGCGACGGTGCCGGAGCCAATCGGCGTGGCGTGATCGCCGACCAATTTGGCGAGCCGACCGGCAACTTCGGCGTGGTTGGGGTGGAAGTTTAAGAACCCCAAAATGGCTGCGTCGAAATCCTCGACGTAATCGGCTTGGGCCTTGGTGCGGCGCTTCGCGTCGGCCTCGCGTTTCTTGCCGAAACTCTCCGTCGCTCGCTCCACGGCGAGGTCGGCCCGAATGCTTTCGATTGTGGTGGAGGCTGCCCAGACGCCTCGCGAGAAGACTTTGCGTCCCTTTTTCTCGGCGACGACCCAGTGCTCGCCGGCCGCCTTCACGCGCCTGGTCAGGGCGGCATCGCCGGGCGGAAGGAGAACCCAACCGTTGGGGACCGTGTGAACGGTACCATCCGCGTTCCGGACGGTATTCGGCGTCGGGCCAGGTGTGAACGTGTTGACGGGCTCACTCCGGATGCAAGGAGATAAAGCGGCAAGAAGTCACGCGGCCTTCAGCGCGAAGTCCGGGCGATCCAGTCGGAAGTGCGGGCTGAAGTACGGGCGGTCGCCTTCCATGGTGGGGTACGGATCAGGATTCGGGCGGAGACTGTTCGGGACTCGTCTTTGGAGCCCCCGGGATTGGCGGAACATCGCCCCCGACTTCTCCGACCGGAACGAACTTGCCGATCCGAAACTTGGCCTTTTGCTCGGGGGAGAGACACTCGTAACAATCAATTTCGATGACGCCGCGAAACTGGTCATAAGGTCCCGGCTTGTATTCAGCTTGATCCATGACTTTCGCCCTCGATGAGGATCCACCTCTCCAATCATTCTATGCCGCTTTCAGCGCGAAGTCCGGGCGATCCAGGCGGAAGTGCGGGCTGAAGTACGGGTCGCCGGCCTTCAAGAAGCCGGACCACTTCAAGTGAAACAGATCGTACTCGCGCTTGAAGCGGGCCTGCTTTTCGCTCGTGTCCTCGTAGCCGCGGGTCTTCGATTCCAGGTGGTACAACTCAGCGTCGGGCGTCCAGACCACGCGATAGCCCGACTTCAACACCGCGAGACAGAGATCGACGTCGTTGAACGCGAGGACGAAGCCTTCGTCGAATCCGCCGACTCGCTCGAACACCGTACGCGGCATGAGCAGGCACGCACCGGTGACGGCGGCGACGTTTTGCGTGATCCGCAATCGCTGCATGTAGCCCTGGGCTTGGCGGGGGTAGAACAGGTGCGAGTGTCCGGCGACGCCGCCCATCCCGACCACGATGCCCGCGTGCTGAATCGTGTCGTCCGCGTAGTAGAGCTTCGCGCCGACGGCTCCGACGCCGGGTTGCACGGCGAGCTTCACCATCGATTCGAGCCAGTCCGGGTTGATGGCCTCGGTGTCGTTGTTGAGGAAGAGCAGCAGTTCGCCGCGGGCCTGGGCGGCCGCGAAATTGTTCACCGCGGCGTAGTTGAAAGGCCGCGTCCACTCGACGATGCGCACGTGCGGCTGCTTGGTCAACTCGCGGTAATAAGCGTGCGTCTCGGGAAGCTGGCTGCCGTTCTCCACGATCACAACTTCGTAATTCGCGTAGCTCGAATGGGCCAGCGACTCGATGCAACGGGCGAGTAGCGCGACCTGATCTTTGCTCGGGATGACGATGCTGACCAACGGTTGCGTGCGAAGGTGATACACGACCTGATAGGTGCCTAGGATCGGGCCGTCGTGAACGGAGCCATCGATGCCGAGGCGGGTGAGGTGCTCGCCGACCGCACGCTTGCCGGCGTCGTAGGCGTAGTTCTTCGTGCCCTTGGCGAAGGCGGTGCTCGCCGCGTGCATCCGCCAGTGGTAAAGCACCCGCGGCACGTGAACGATTTGCCTCGCGGCTTCGGAGGCCCGCAGCACGAGGTCGTAATCC
This sequence comes from Gemmataceae bacterium, assembly GCA_043733485.1. Classification (GTDB taxonomy): domain Bacteria; phylum Planctomycetota; class Planctomycetia; order Gemmatales; family Gemmataceae; genus Urbifossiella. The sequence goes on along the minus strand of JAYTGN010000347.1, from coordinate 8,401 downwards.
TGCGAGCCGTCGAAGCCGGGACGGAAGCCGCCGATGCGCGTGAAGAGTTCCTGCTTTAGCACGGTGAGGTGGCAGATGTAGTTGCGGCTGCGCAGCGTCTCCGGCGACCAGTCCGGCTTGAAGTTCGGCTCGACGCGGTCGTTGTGCAGGTCGAGCTTGTCCTCGTCCGAGTAGAGGAAATCGGCGTCGGGGTTCTCGTTCAGGGCGGAAACGATCTCGTGCAAGGCGAAGGGCGCGAGCGTGTCGTCGTGATCGAGCAGGCCGAGGTAGTCGCCGGTGGCGAGGCTCGCGGCGGCGTTCGAGTTGCCGACGATGCCGAGGTTTGAAGCCAGGAACTCGACCTTGATGCGGGCATCGCTCGCGGCGGCTTTCTCGAGAATGGGCCGCGCGTGCGCCTGGGGGCTGGCATCGGCGAGGCAGAGTTCCCAGTTCGAGTACGTCTGCTCGCGCACCGAGGCGATCATCGCTTCCAGAAACTCGGCCGGCGGGTTGAACACCGGCACCACGATGCTGATCTTCGGCGAGCGCGAGTAGCGGTGCGACCGCTGCCGCTTCACCTCCGCCGCATCGGGTTCGTGCTTGCCGATCCAGCGCTGGTACTCTTCCGGAGGGGTGCATTCGCTGAGATGGCGTTCGTCCGGCGGCGGGCCGTTCTTCGCCTGACGGCGGGAGAGCAGGGATGCGGGAATGCTGGTGAGCCGGCGCGTGATCGACTTGAGAATCGTGCGGCGACGCGTGTGCAGCGGGAAGAGCCGATCGAGCAGCTTATTCGCGAATGAGGCGGCCTTGAAGGCCTTCGACGAGCGGATGGCCGCGACTTCGGACTGTTTTTGTTCGAGGAGTTCGGTTCGCCGCATGAGGGCGGCTTCGAGTTGCTCGATTCGGCGGCGAGCGACGGCGAGATCCCAGGCGGCGTCGGCATCCGGCATGTTTGGCCCATCCGTGGACGGGCGCGCAACGCTGCCCGAGAACCGGACCATACCGGCGAGCGGGGCAACCGGGCAATCCGAGTTTCCGCTATGCGATGGCACTGACAGTTTGCGCGATTGCCGCGATGGTGCGGCCGGGACGGCCGCGCTCCCAGGGATCGAGGCTCACTCGGGCCAGTCGCCGGAGAAGACTTCCGTGGCGGGGCCAGTCATGTAGACGCAGTTGTCGGCATCGGACCATTCGAGTTCGAGGTCGCCGCCGGGGAGGTGGGCCAGAATTTTGCGGTCGGTGCGGCCCGTAAGTACGCCCGCAACGCAGACGGAGCAGGCACCCGTGCCGCAGGCGAGCGTGATGCCGCTGCCGCGTTCCCAGGTTCGCATCGTCACTTCAGACGGCGAATGCACTTTGACGAAGTGAGCGTTCACGCGCCGCGGAAATGCGGAGTCGTTTTCGAGGAGCGGTCCGAAGTGCGCCACGAGATCGCGGCCCGGTACTGCTCCCGCACCGGCTGGAAGCACGGTGCCACCCGGGGACTTGAAGAAGTCGTCGCTTACGAAGCCCACGGCGTGCGGGTTGCCCATCGAGACGCAGGTGAGGTCGAAGCGCGTCGCACCGACGGAGAGCGGCGCGTTGATGGGCGGGTCGCCGGGCAGCGTCGTGGGAATCTCGGAGGACTTGAGGATCGGCTCGCCCATGTTCACCGTCACGCGGCTGACCCTGTCGTTCTTCAATTCGAGTTCGACGCTTAGTACGCCGCGGCCGGTCTCGATGGCGAGCTTCGGCTTGCGAGCGATGCCGTGGTCGTAAACGAACTTGGCGACGCAGCGGAGGCCGTTGCCGCACATTTCGGATTCGGAGCCGTCCGCGTTGAACATCCTCATCCGGGCGTCGGCTATCGTGGACGGGCAGATGAGAATGAGGCCGTCGGCACCGATGCCGAAGTTGCGCGGGCTCACGGCGACGGCGAGTGCCGCGGGATTGACGGGCATCGGGTTCCGCACGCAATCGACGTAGACGTAGTCGTTGCCGATCCCGTGCATCTTGGTGAAGCGCATCGTGGAATTCCATCGAGATCAAGTTCAAATTGCCAGCAGTTCCGTCACGGTGATCAAGATCTCGAGCTGTTCGAACTTCTTTTTCAAGCGAGTCTTCAGTCGCGTCAAATACTGAAGACATTGAAGTTGCGTACCAGAGTGGAAATCCATGACACTGAGGAGGATGACGCGGTCGAGATAGACGTCCGGCCCCGCCTTCCACACACCTTGCAAAGGGAATTGCCGCTGAGTCGAGGTTACACCGCCGAATTTGAGCAGCAATTCATGTTGGAGCGCAATGTACTTCGATTCGGGAATCGGCGAGCCATCATTAAAGTCCAGCGGAACGTAGATTTCGATGCTTCTAATTGGCCGAACCATGGCGCTGTCTCTCCGTCCGACGGGGTCGCGCTGGAACAATTTCGTAAGAGAATCCTCGTCCGGTGAGCATCTCGACATGAGATGGCAACACTTCGTAAATCGGATCGGCTCCGATTAGTCGAACCGGTGCGATCTCAACCATCGCTCGCCAAGCTTTCGCCCAGTCGGTTTTGGATAAACGGATGGTCAGCATTGAGGGCAACCTCATCAAGGTGCTGTTACTCTATTCTGAATTCTGGACGTTTGCAACGGCTCTCGCCTCGCCAAGCCACTCCTTCAAGCTGCCTTCCAGCTTCTCGGCGAACTGGCTGCGCGGCATCACCAGATCGCAGCCGAGTTGCCGAGCCGCTCGCAACGTTTCGGCTTCCACGTGCGAACCGAACGCGACCGTCCGCGGCATCGCCGGACAAGCTTCGTGCAACTGAGTCAAGAGAGCCGAGAGGTCGAGTCCCTCGTTTTGCAAGTCGAGAATCACGCAGTTCGGTTGAGCCTGCCTCGCGGCATGCACCATCGCGGTGGCCGTCCGCACTTGTTTCACGACGAGACCTGACGCTCGTGCGGTTCCCGACACGCGGCTGAAGAAAATCAGATCGTCGCAAAGCATGAGGCCCGCTGCGTTCACTTCTTTTCTCCCAAGCCCTTGGCTTCGAGGGCGATCTGCACCACCTTGCCGAGGCCGTCGTTGAACTTCTTCTCGCGCAAGCTCGTGAGGAGGGTTTCGCGAATCTTGCTGGCGTTCGCCGTGGGGAAGGCCGCGTCGCCGGTCGTGCCCACGTAGAGATAGCTCGGCGACCGGCAAATCAGAATGTAAATGCCCTGAATCTTCTCGGCCTTCACGCGTTCCACGACGAGTTCGTGGAAGAACTTTTCCCGGTCCTCGGCGGACATCGCCTTCACTTTCTCGGCCGTACTCTTGGGGGGAACTTCGACCGTTTCGATGAGGAAGTCCGTGCCCTTGTCCTTGAATAGTTGATCGACGGCGGGTTGAACCTTCTTCCAGGCTTCCGCGCTGAAGAGCTTTGCGGCGTCCTTGCTTTCAAGCGCTTTCTCACGGGCGGGCTTCGGCGGTTCCTTGGGCTTCGCCGGCTCGTCGGCCATCGTTCGCAGCGCGATCACCGAGCGCCGCTTGAGCAGTTTCTTCACCTCGGAAAGATCGACGAACAAGCTGAGCGATTGGGCGTCGGTCGCGCCGCCCTCGGTAACGCCCACGAGTTCGCCCTTGTCGTTGACGAGCGGCCCGCCACTGTCGCCGGGGTTGGTGGGCGAATCGGTTTCGACGACGCGGGCTTCGAAACTCTGAACGGTTTTCTCGTCGAGCTTGGCCTTCCAGGTCTTGGAGTACACCTGGCGAACCTTGCCGGGAGTGTAGACCCAGAGCGCGCCGCTGCGGCCGGGGTTGCCCAGCGAGTGAACGGTCTGGCCGGGGTCGGGGCTCTCGGCCGCCAACGGCAACTCCACGGCACCCTCGGGAATGCGGTCGAGGCGAATGAGTGCGAGGTCCGCAGCCTTATCGATTTCGACCACTTCGCCGGGGATGCCGAGCTTGGCGGCGCGTTCGAGGTAAAACTTCCGCTCGGGGACGATCTTCTTCCCTTCGAATGCCGGGAAGAAGATGGTGGCTTTGTTCACATTGCCGACGACGTGGTAGTTGGTGAGGATGAGCCGTCGGCCCTTGTCGATGAGCGAGCCGCTCCCGGTCGCGAGTTTGCCGTTGCCGCGTTCCGAATGGACCCAAACGGTTGAGGGAAGGACTTGCCGGTAGACCTTCACGCCAGCGTCTGGAATGGGTGCGGCGGGGTCCGGCTGCGCCGCCAGCGAAGCGAGGCCATCCGCGAAGATGGCCAACAGAATCAAGTTGCGAAGTGCCATGTCGGCCTCTAATAGTCGGTTGCGATCGTCGGCTTCATTCTACGAGGCAATCGATTGGAGCGGAGCGCGACATCGCCGGAGTCTCGACTCCGATTACAATGCTCCCAGGTCGGTACCGTGGCTTCATTCATTCCAGGTCGAAAGGACTCCGCATGAAATCGCACCTTCGTCTGGCGACGATCGCGTTCATCTTCGCATCATCCGCAACTCTGAACGCCGCGGACAAGCGGCCGATGCAGATCGAGGATTTGTTCAAGTTCAAACGGGTGGCGTCGCCGCAGATTTCCCCCGATGGCAAATGGGTGGTGTACCAAGTGACGAGCGTCAGCTTGGAGGAGAACAAGAGTACGACGGCCCTGTGGGTGGCCGCGACCGACGGCAAGACGCCGCCGAAGGCACTCACCGATCCGAAGGGGAAGAAGGACACGAGCCCGCGCTGGAGCCCCAACGGCAAGACGATCCTGTTCGAATCGACGCGGACGACTCCGGCGCAACTGTTCATGGTTTCCGCGTCCGGTGGCGAGCCAAAGCAGATTACGGACATCAGCACGGGAGCCGGGAACGCGATCTGGTCGCCGGACGGCACGCGGGTCGCGTTCGTGTCCGCGGTGTATCCCGAGTTTAGCGAGAAGTCCTTCTTCGACAGCGACCGACTCAACAAGGAGAAGGACGAAGCGATCGAGAAGAGTCCGGTGAAGGCGAAGGTGTTCACGAAACTCTTCTACCGGCACTGGGTCGAATACGTGGACGAAAAGCGGCAACATCTGTTCATGGTCGATGCGCCCGGTTCGCGCCCCGGAACCAACGACGTTCCACGCGATCTCACGCCTGGCGACCGCGACGCCTACCCGACCAGCACCACCTTCAGCAGTGGTGACGACTTCACTTTCACACCGGATAGCGAGCACCTCGTGTTCTCCGCCGTGCCGGAGAAGGACGAATCGTGGAGCACCAACTACGAACTCTGCCGCGTGAGTATTGCCAACAAGTCCACGAAGTGGGAGACGCTCACGAGTTCAAACAAGGCCGCCGACAGCGGGCCGAAGTTCAGCCCGGACGGCAAGAAACTCGCCTGGCGCGTTCAGAAGACAGCCGGCTACGAAGCGGACAAATGGGACATCGTCGTTGCCGAGTGCAAGCCAGACGGGACGCTGAGCGCTCCGCCCGTGAACGTGCTTTCCCATCGCGACCTCTCTTGCAACGAGTTCGCCTGGAAGGGGAACGCGAACCTGGCATTCACGGCGGATAGCGATGCCCGCACGTTCATCTACTACACCTCGGTGGAACCCAAGTCTGAGATCGTTCAAGAGCCGCTGAGCATGGGCTCGGCAGGCGGACTGAGCTACACGGCGGACGGCATGCACATGGCCTTCACGCACGTCTCGTTCACCGCACCGACCGACGTCTGGACCATGAGCACCGTGGCTGGAAAAATGACCGAGGCGAAGGTGAGCCACTTCAACGAAGCACTCCTCGCCGAACTCGACCTGCCCAAGCCCGAATCGGTGAAAGTGAAGATCGAAGACGGCGACATGCAGATGTGGATTCTCAAGCCGCCCGGCTTCGAACCGAAGAAGAAATGGCCGGTGGTCTACCTCGTTCACGGCGGGCCGCAAGGGGCCTGGGAAGACGGTTGGTCGTTCCGCTGGAACGCGCAAGCCTGGGCCGCACAGGGCTACATCGTGGTCATGCCGAACCCGCGCGGAAGCACCGGCTTCGGCCAAAAGTTCGTCGACGAGATCACCGGCGACTGGGGCGGCAAGTGCTACCGCGACCTCGTCGCTGGGCTCGATTACGTCGAGAAACTGCCCTACGTGGACAAGGACCGCATCGCCTCCGCCGGCGGCAGCTTCGGCGGGTACATGATGAACTGGTTCGCCGTGTCGGACATCGCCCCGCGCTTCAAGTGCCTCGTCACCCACTGCTCGGTCTGGAACTTCGAGAGCATGTGGGGCACGACCGACGAACTCTGGTTCGACGAGTGGGAACACGGCGGCCTGCCCTGGGAGAAGCCGAAGAAGTACGCCGAGTTCTCCCCGCACAAGAAGGCCGGCAACTTCGCGAAGCACAAGACGCCGATGCTCATCATTCACAACGACCTCGACTTCCGCTGCCCGATCGGTCAGGGCCACGAGTTGTTCAGCGCCTTGCAGCGGCAGGGCGTGCCGAGCCGCTTCGTGAACTTCCCGGACGAGGGGCACTGGGTGTTGAAGCCGAAGAACAGCGAGCGCTGGCACCTGGAAGTCTTCGCGTGGCTGAAGAAGTACGCGCCGCCGGGCGGCAAGTGATTGGGGCCGCGAGCGGCGGGCCGTATAATGATTGCGTCCTCTCGCCCCGGAGTTTGCCGTTGTTTCTTCTCGCATCCGAGGTTGCTGAGCAAAGCACCCTCCAAGTCGTGTTCGGTTTGATTGCAGTGCCTGCTCTCGTGGCCCTCAACGGGTACTTCGTGGCCGCCGAGTTCGCCCTCGTGGCCATTCGCCGAACCCGCGTCCAGGAAATGGTGAATCAGGGGCGAGTCGGTGCCAAGGCGCTGATGCACGCCCTCACGAACTTGAACCGCAGCGTGGCCGCGTGCCAACTGGGCATTACGGTTGCGAGCCTTGCACTCGGCTACGTCAGCGAGCCGGCACTCGCCGGGCTGTTGAAGCCCGTCTTCACCGCGATGCCCGACGACCTCCAGGGTCCGTTCGCGCACGCCATCTCGATCCTCATCACGCTCGCGATCATCACCTACATGCACGTGGTGTTCGGCGAGCAGATGCCGAAACTCGCGGCACTGCAAACGAGCGAGACCATCGCTCTCTGGGTCGCCGGCCCGTTGAACTGGTTCACCCGGGTCGCGAGCCCGCTCATCACGCTCATGAACGGGTCCAGCGGCTGGATGCTCCGCCGTCTCGGGTACAAATCCGACGAAGACGAGGGCGAAGTTCACACGGTGGATGAACTCCGCCTCTTGGTCGAAGACACCGAAGAAGCGGGCCTGCTCGACCCGGAGCAGGCCGACATGGTGCTGAACGTATTCGGCCTCTCGAACAAGACCGTCGCCAGTTGCATGGTGCCGCTCGAAAAGATGATCGCGCTGCCTCTCTCGTCGCCCCCAGAAAAGGTGCTGGAGATCGCTCGCCTCGGTGCCCACACCCGCATGCCCGTCTACGACGGCACCCCGGACAACATCGTCGGCATCGTCAACACCAAGGACCTCTTCTTCCTCTTCAGCACGTCCGGCGCGGTGCTGCTCGAAGACGCGATCTATCCCGCCACGTTTCTCGACCCCGAAGAATCGGTGGGCAATGCCTTCAAGCTGTTCCGCCGCTCGCACCGGCCCATGACCATCATCCGCGACGAACACGGCAAGGTTCACGGCCTGATCACGCTCGAAGACGTTCTCGAGGAGATCGTCGGCGACATCGAGGACGAACACGACGTGCCGGTGCCGAAGCTGAAGCTGGGCCGTCGCCGCGTGTTGAACGCTCGGGCGAATGCGGTTCGCCTCAGCGGTCCGAGTGCCGTGCTGCGCAATCGACCCATGTAGAGAGCGCTCACCGTTTAGCTGCGACGCGGAGTCCTCGGAGCGGAGCGCGACGACTCCGGCGAGTTTGTAAGATGATCGTGCGTTAGTTTCCCTCACACTGGAGTTTCCCATGCGAGTGTTCGGTTCGTTCGTTCTGGCGGCCGGGGTGTTCCTGGCCGCCGTGCAAAACACTTCGGCCGCACCGGAGCCGAAGGACAAGGAGAAAAAAGTGGACAAGCTCAAGCGTCCCGACCTCAAGGCCAAGGAATGGAAGAAGCAGGATTCCGGGCTCGAAATCTGGGATGAAAAGGTCGGCGAGGGCGAAGCCGTGCCCAAGGGAGCCAAGGTCAAGGTTCACTACACGGGTTGGCTCACCGACGACAAAGAGACGATCTTCGACAGCAGCGTGAAGCGCGATGAACCCATCGAATTCGGCCTCGATCAGGTCATTAAGGGCTGGCAGGAAGGCATTCCTGGCATGAAGCCGGGCGGGATGCGACTCTTGAAGATTCCCTCGGAACTGGCCTACGGCAAGCGCGGCGCGGGTCGCGACGTTCCGCCCGACGCCACGCTGATCTTCCGCGTCGAACTGTTGAAGTAACCCATTTGAAACCCGGTTTCTGCTTTGGAAACCGGGTTTCTGTCGGAGAGAAACCCGGTTTCCAAAGCAGAAACC
>JAYTGN010000346.1:0-3454 GCA_043733485.1 Gemmataceae bacterium | reverse complement strand
CTACCATCGGACGCCGCATCCGCGGCGACAGAACTTACTGTAACCTCTGCTGTTAGAGTCACAGTTGCATGCCATCGGAAGACGTTTAAACGACTGGGAGGGCGAGGCTCCTGCCGAGCCGCCTGGACCCCGGCTCGGCAGGAGCCTCGCCCTCCCAATTCAGGGAAGAGCCTCGCCCCGATTCCCGGAACTCCAAGAATCGTTGTCTCACTCGCGGAACTCCCATGGCAAAGTGCGACGAAGGTTACCGCTGCGAGGTGTGCGGCCGCGACGTGGAAGCCATAGTCGATTCGGATTTGTACCTCCGCTACGTGCTTGGGGAAGTGCTGCTGGAAAGCCTGCACCTCTCGCCGGAACGCCACGTGCGCTGCAACCCGGCCCTCGCCCAATACATCGTCGATCCCGGCTTCGAGCCGGTCGAATGCTCGGGGCCGTTCCACAAATCGGAACTCGATGCCGCGTTTGCCGTCGAAGAAGAATTCCGCGTGACGCGAGCCTGGCGGCGACTGCAGAATCTCCCGACGCTCGGCCTCGCGCTTGCGGAATACCCGCTGTCCATCACCCCTTGCGAGGATTCCTGATGTCCAAATCCATAGCGTTTTTCGCAACATGTCTGGGTCTGCTCGTCGTTCCCGCCCTTCGTGCGGACGACGACTCGGGGCCGAAGGCCGGCGAGAAAGTCGCCAAGCTCAAAGCCTTCGGCGTCGTCGGCCCCGTCGAGAAGAAGGAAGCCGACTTCGCGGCCGAACGCAAGGACGGCCCCACGGTCTATCTCTTCGTCGCGGCGGAAGAAGGCGGCCAACCCGTCGGTGGCCGACCCGCGGCCCGATTCATGAAGAAGCTCGACGAAGAAATCGGCAAAGTGGACGGTGCCGCCGTCGTCGCCATCTGGCTCGGCGACAAAGCCTTCGACAAGCACAAGGACTACCTGCCCAAGATCCACATGTCGCTGAGCTTCGGGAAGACGCAACTCGCGGCTTTCGACGGCCAGAAGAGCGGCCCGGACGGCTGGGCCATCAACGGCGACACGCACGTCACCGCCGTGGTCGTGAACAAGGGCACGGTCGCGAAGTCGTTCGCCTACGTTTCGGTGAACGAGAAGGACGTCCGCGACGTGATGGCCGAGTTGAAGAAGGCCATCGACAAGAAGTGAATACGATAGCTTCATGAGCCACACTTCGATCGCACTCGCCAACGGTTCGCACCTTCCCGCCGTGGGCCTTGGGCTCTGGAAAGTTCCTAAGCCCGCCGTGGCGGGGCTCGTGGCGTCGGCTCTCGACGCCGGGTATCGCCACCTCGATTGTGCCTGCGATTACGGGAACGAAGCCGAAGTGGGTTTGGGAATCGCAGCGAGCCCGTGCCGGCGCGACGATCTTTGGGTCACGTCGAAACTGTGGAACACGTACCACGCCGCGGAGCACGTCCGGCCCGCGCTCGAACGCAGCCTGAATGACCTCCGCCTCGACTATCTCGATCTGTACCTCGTCCACTTCCCGATCGCGCAGCGGTTCGTGCCGTTCGAGACGCGCTACCCGCCGGGGTGGTTCTTCGATCCGGAAGCAGCATCGCCGCGGATGGAATTCGCAAAGGTACCGCTATCCGAGACCTGGGCCGCGATGGAGGACCTGGTCGATGCCGGGCTCGTGAGGAACATCGGCATCTGCAATTACGGCACGGCGCTGCTTCGCGACTTGCTCAACACGTGCCGCATCCGCCCCGCCGTGCTGCAAGTGGAAATGCATCCGTATCTGACGCAGGACAAGCTCGTGCGGTTCTGCCGCGAGGAAGGCATCGCGGTGACGGCGTTCTCGCCGCTCGGCGCGCAGTCGTACTTCGCCCTCGGCATGGCGACGCCGGATGAAGCCGTTCTGGAATCGAGCATCGTGAAAGGAATCTCGCGTTCGCACGGCAAGTCGCCAGCCCAGGTTTTACTACGCTGGGGCGTACAGCGCGGCGTCGCGGTCGTGCCCAAGACCGAACGGCCCGAGCGACTCCGGGAGAATTTGGCGATCTTCGACTTCGACCTGACTGCGGAGGAGATGGCCGCGATCGGCGGCTTGAACCGCAATCGCCGCTTCAACGACCCCGGCGACTTCGCCGAGGCCGCATTCAACACCTTCTGCCCGATCTACGAGTAGCGGACGGCTTACGGCTTCCACCACGCGTCCAGCTTCGCACGGAGTATCGCAACTTTGTCCGGTTGCGTGCCCACCACGTTCTCGTTCTCGTGCGGGTCCTTCAATAGGTCGTACAACTCGGCAACCTTGCCCGGTTCGTTAGTGGCGTGCGGCAGAATCAGCTTCCAGTTTCCCTGAACGATCCAGCGGAAGCGGAGGTTTGCGCCGGGCTTTTCGATGTCGAGGGCCGTGTGAAGAAAGACTTCGCCGAAGAGCGCGTCGCGCTTTGCGACCGCCACCTTGTCGAGCAGATTCAGTCCGGGCATATCCGCGGTTGGCTTGAGGCCGACCGCCGCCAGTAACGTCGGCGCGAGGTCGATTGACTCCGCGAGGGCCGCAGATACCTCCGGCTTCACGTGGCCCGGCCAGCGAACGAGAATCGGCGTGCGCAGCCCGCCATCGTACGGAGATTGCTTCGACTTCGGCGCATAGTTCGGCGACTCAGGATCCTGAATCCAGCCGTTGTCGTGCAAATAGACCACGATCGTGTTCTCGGCTTGGCCGTTCTCGTCGAGCTTCGCCAGCAGTTCACCGATCGTTTCGTCGAACCATTCGCACATCGCCCAGTAGCGGGCCACGTGGATCGACTTCGTCCGGTCGATGTACTTCCTGAGCAATCGCTCCGGCGGGTTGTGCGGCGAGTGGGGCATCATCGGGGCGTACCACGCGAAGAACGGCTTGCCGTCCTTCTTGGCTTTGTCGAGAAAGTCGAAGACGGGTTGGAGTCCTTCGCGGCCGATCTTGAGGCCAACGTCGCCGTGTCGGCCTCCCTTAGTTGGGTCGCCGTGCGACATGGCTTCTGAGAACCCGCCGCAGCGGCACGGGTTGCCTTCCCACCATTTGCCGGCTTGATGGCTGACGTAGCCATTCGCGCCGAGCAGTTTCGCGAGGCTCGGCGACTTCTCGAAGCGAGCCACCATCGTCTCGCGATCGGCGAGGTACTTCTCGTTCTTGATGCGCTCGGCCGGCGGCACGTTCGGCGGATACGGTGGGTCGTTGGACGCGATCCCGTGTTGATGGGGGAAGAGCCCGGTGACCATCGTGGCGAGGCTCGGGCGGCACAGGCTGCTCGGCACGTACCCGCGTGGGAAGACGAGGCTTTCCGAAGCGAGTTTGTCCAGATGCGGCGTGCGAACGATCTTGCTTCCCATGAAGCCGTAATCGGTCCAGCCTTGATCGTCGCCGAGGATCATCACGACGTTGGGCGGCGGAGCGGAAGTCCGTCCGGGTGGCACCGTGCGTCCAGCCGGTGCTGCGTGCCATGCACCGGCTGGAAG
>JAYTGN010000345.1:0-47371 GCA_043733485.1 Gemmataceae bacterium | reverse complement strand
AGAAGAAACCCGGTTTCCAAAGCAGAAACCGGGTTTCAACCCTTACGGAGTCTCTTCCACTCAACCTCACGCCTTGATCAGAACGGCACCTTCTCCATTACGAAGCGTAATCGAGGAGATCGCCGCACCCAGCGAGCCATCCGCATTCACGCGGCGATAGTTGCCGCCGAGTTGGTGCGTCGTCGCGGTCTGGTCGTTCAAAGTTCCCTCGCTCTTGCCCTGAGCGTACGAGAGCGGCTTGTACAGCACCAAGGCGTTGTCGTAGTTTCGGCTGAACACCTTGTACGAGAGCGTCGGGCGACTCGGGTCTTGACCGGTCGCGAAGACTTGCATCGTACCCGTCGGCTTGCCCACGTTCACCGTTGCCGCCTGCGACCAGTGCTGCGTCCAGGAGGAACTCGGATTGAACCCGCCGTAGAACATGAGCATGGTGCGGTCGGGGTCCGCAACGAGGTAGTAGTAAGCGAGCGTGGCGAGTTGCGTGCGGGGATCGGTGGGCGAGCCGCCAGTCGGCAGGCTGTCGAGGATGACGTAAGGCGATCCGTCCGCGTTCAACCTCCGGGCCACGAGGTTCGCGGCGTCGCCGACTTCGGACCAATTCGAAGCGAGCGGACGCAGGAGGAACTCCTCGAAGACCGCGGCCGATCCCGCTGCGATCGCGTCGCCTTCGGACGTTCCGCCCGCGGTGTTTGCGAGTACCCAGCGCGGTGCAATCGCACGATTGAGCGCCGCGACCAGCGCGCCGGAATCCGCGCTGAACGTAGCCGTCGGTTCGAGTACGGGCGTCCCCGCGAAGGGCAACTTGCCCTGGGCGTTGTCCACGAAGATGCCATCGGCGAGCGGGTTGGCGTTCAACAATCGCACGTGGTAGTCGGCGGCCCACTTCCGCACTCCGGTCGAAGAGGGATTCGCGACGAACCGCATCTGCCCGTAGTACGGATAGAAGAGCCGCGACTCGTAGGTGAAGCGAGCATCCTTGCCGGCCGTGCGGGTTGCGAACTCGGCATCGTTCAAGTAGCCGTCGTGGTCCTTGTCCGCTCCGTAATCGAAGGCGGGAATCACGCCAGTGCTTCCGCCATTGGCCCGCACGTAGTCCCGTCCGAGGGCGGTCTTGAGTTGCGGTGCTTGGGCATTCGTTCCCGCCGTGGCTCGCATCCGCACGTAAAACTCGCGCGTGCTGCCGCCCACGGATGAGGCCTTCCAGTCGGCCGGGGGATCGAAGAGAATCGTGCCGGATTTCGCGAGCCCCGCGGTTCCATCGGAGGAAGTTCGCAGCGACTTCCACTCGGTCGGGTTGCCGTTCGTATCGACCGCCGACGGATATTCCCAGACGCCGCTCCAGCCCACGGCGGCGGGTACGGCCAGCGCGACGTTGATCTCGCGGAACTTGTCCAGTTGGCCGAACGCGGTCTGGGTTCCGGCGGCTCCGAAATTGACGTTGAAGTTGCGACCGCCGCGAACCGCCGCCGTCACATCGCTCGCGGTGCCGCCCGCCGATTGATACGCACTCCAGAACCAGGTCACGGGTTGCGACGAAGGACTGGCCCCGGAGAAGGGAGTCGCTTGCGTCACGTGGTAGAACGCGAGTTCCGGATTGAGCGAGTTCTTCTTCGCGTAGTCAATCCAATCCGCGAGAAGGCCTTGATAGAGGTTCGAGACGTTGGTGTAGATCAGTTGCGGCGTCGCGGCACTCGCGGACTGAATCGACGAAAGGTATTGAGGGTTCGGCACCACGACATCGACGCTGTTCTTCAAAAGCCCTTGCTCGAATGCGTTCCCAATCGGCGTGCCGCTGTAAGCGAGTTGAGCGATGCGGATGTGCGAGTAGTGCCTCGGGATGTTGGGCTTGGGAACCGGATCGGCGTTCGGATTCGCGACGGTGAACGCGTAGTCTTGCGAGCCGAAGTTACCGGCGGAATCGAACGCTCGCACGGTGAGCGTGTAGCTGCCGTTCGCGACCGTGGTGCTATCGAAGGTCCACTCGGCGGGTGCGGTAGCCGAGGTCGCGCGAAGCTGATTGTTCAACCGAAATTCGACGCGGGAGACCGTACCCGTGGCATCGGCTTGGAACGCGACGTCGCCTCGCACCGGGCTGGCTTGGTCGGACCCGATCGACACGGTGGGGCCGCTGGCGGCATTCGCTGGCTCGGCCGCGAAGTCGTCGAATGCGACCGTACCCGAGTATTTCGAGGCCCGCGCGACCCCGGCCTTCCCACTTCCGGCAATTGAGGAATCGCGCTTCTCGATTGCGAAGTCGGGGCTCTCGGACCAGGTGCCGTCGGACGCGAGCCACTGCCGTGTGTCGGAACGATAGAGGAGCACGCGCAGCCGATCGCCTTCCGCCACGAGGCTCACGCGCAGCCACTGCGAACTGAAGTACGAGGACGATTTGAGCGATGCCAACGTGGTTTCGACGCCATTCACGACCTTCACCAACCTGGCTTCGAGACCGCGCGTGAGCGCGACCGCGTAGTAAGTGGCGGTGGTCGAATCGAGGTTCGAACCGCGAACGAAGATTTGCGCGGGCACGAGGCTGTCGAGGTAAACGGCTGCCGAAGCGTTCACATCCGCCGGAAGTGTCGCGTCGGCCCAGGCGCGGGCGGCGCTCGTGGAACCACCCGTGGAGGCGAACCCATTCGTGGGGCTCACGGCTCGCGCGGAAGTGGCCCCGAACGAAGCGGCGGCGTCGCTCGACCACCGGCTCCAGCCAGCGGGTTTACCGCCAAGCGATGTCGTATCGAACGATTCTTCAACGGAGGTGCTGGGTGTCGGTGTCGAGGCAGGTGGGATCAGTTCGAAGTTGTCGAAGGCGACGCTGCCGGAATAGGCGGCTCCGCGACCGATGCCGGCCACGCCTTCGGCACTCGCCAAAGACGTCGTCACGATCAGGGCGTTCGTCGGCGCGGTCTGCCAAGTTCCCTGAACATTCAGGAATTGGCCGGTGTCTTGCCGCACGACTTGCACGGCGACCGAGTTCCCCGTTGGTACGAGCGAGACCTTTGCCCAGTTGCCCGAGAAGTAGGAAGCGGAGGGCGAGCGCAGCGTCCCGAGAACGCGAGCCGTTCCATTTACGACTTCGGTAACCGTCAGATTCACTCCGCGGGTCAGGGTGGCCGCGAGGTAGGTGGGAGTTGCAGCGACGAGATTCGAGCCGCGGACGAAGACGAAAGTGGGGATGAGCGTATCGAGTTGAATCGTTGCGGCGGCACCGGTGTCGCCGGGAACGGCGGTGCCATTCCACGCCAGCCCGTTGGTGCGGCTTCCCGCCGTCGAGACGACGCCGGTCGTTGCTCCCAAACCTTTACCGGCCGCGGTGTCGAATGCGTTCGAACCGTCGCTGCTCCACTCCAGCCACCCGCTCGGAAGTGCGGGCGCGGCGATCTGGTCGAACGATTCGATGAGCCCGGCGGTTGGGTTTTCGCGGACCTCGAGGGACTCGAGCCGGAGGCGCACGCGAATCGGACGCGGCATGGTGCGTTGCTCCACAACGATGTCGTTCAGTTGGTCCGATTTGTTTCGGCGGCAGGCTGGCCGCCGAGCGACGAATTGCAGCGAGACGAAGTGAAGTGCGCGACGCGGCGGCGTCAGAGCAGCGAAGACGCGCGCGATGCCTACGATGGGACGAACTTGACATGCAGCCCAGGCCGGAACCTGCGCGGCGGTTTTACGGTTCCGTCGAGGTTCCGCCCTCACCAACCCGCACAACGCGCACGGTCGGGAAGCGCGGGCCGCCCTCGATGGGGTGGCCCGCGACCACGATGATCCGTTCGCCCAGTTGCACGGTCCCCGCTTCGAACGCATCGCGAACCGCCGTACTCAGGCGATCGACGCCCGCAGCCGTCGGCGTCATGCGGACGGGTTGCACGCCCCAAACGAGCGCGAGCCCCTGCAAGACCGCGTCGACCGGTGCAACTGCCACGACCCGCACCCAGGGCCGATGCCGCACGACGAGCCGAGCCAACCTTCCCGTGAGCGTCGGCACCACGATGGCGGAGGCGTTCGCCTCGGCTGCCAGATCGCAGACGGCTTGCGTGATGGGATCGTCGAGTTCCTCGCTGGCCCGGTGGAACCACTCGCGGTGGGCCGCGCCGCTTTGAAGCAAGTGCGTCTCGGCTTCGACCGCGATTCGATGCATGCACGCGATCGCATCGAGCGGGTACTTTCCGACCGCGGTTTCACCCGAAAGCATGACGGCATCGGTGCCGTCGAAGATGGCGTTGGCCACGTCGCTGGCTTCGGCGCGCGTCGGCCTCGGATTCTCGCGCATGGAGTCGAGCATGTCAGTCGCGGTGATCACGGGTTTACCGGCGGCGCGGGCTTCGGCGATGAGCATCTTCTGGACGATGGGCACGCGTTCGAGGGGGATCTCGACGCCGAGGTCGCCGCGGGCGACCATGATGCCGTCGAAGGCCGCGACGATGGCCGCGGCGCGGCCCACGGCTTCGGGCCGTTCCATCTTCGCAATGATCGGCACGTTCAGCCCGACCTCGGCCATCGCGGCCCGCACCTCGTCCGCCGCCTCGGGCCCGCGCACGAACGAGAGCGCGACCCAATCCACTCCCGCCTTCGCGGCTGCGGCCAGAGCCACGCGGTCGCGCTGCGTCACGGAGGCAATCGTCAGCGGAGTATCGGGAAGGTTCAGCCCCTTGTTCGGCTTGAGGGTTCCGCCGACCATCACGCGAGCGGTCAGCCGCGAGCCGTTCGTGCCGAGCGCTTCGAGTTGCATCCGGCCATCGTCGAGCAGCATGCGGTGCCCGGGGCGAACGTCCGCGAGAATCTCGGGCTCGGTGAGCGTGAGATCGCCCGGTTGAATGGGAGTCGCGGCAAGGGAGAAGTGAATCTCGTCGCCGATGGTGAGGTCGCGGGGTGCGACAATCGTGACGCGAAGTTTGGGACCGGGCAGGTCCGCGAGTACGGCGGCGAACTTGCCCACGCGCTTGGCTGCGGCGCGGAACCGCGCGATGCGGCCCGCGTGTTCCTCGCCACCGTGCGAGAAGTTGATCCGCGCAACATCCACGCCGGCACGCAGGGCCGCTTCCAGGGTCGCGGGGTCGTCCGTCGCCGGCCCGAGCGTGGCGACGATCTTCGTGCGGCGAGAGAGGATTTGGTTCATGGCGGTAAACTGAGAAGGAGTTCGAGAGGTGCGGCTGAGGTGATTTATGCCGATGGAGAATGCGAATCAACCGCGGCGGATCGCCGTGTGAACACTCATCGAAGTTGCAGCACGATGCGGAAGCCCGTGTACGGGCTCCGCACTCCCGCGAACTGCGTCTGCGGATCGTGGACTTCCCCTTCGAGAATCTTATACGTCAGCGGCTTCTTCAGCGTGAAGTTGCGGCCTCGAAGCACGACCAGTGCTTTCGGGTCGAAGCCCGCCCCTTCGACGACATTCCATGGCTGAGCACGAGCAAGCAGCACGGCCGAGGTCCACTCGCGACCGTTGCTCGCCATGTCGATGAGGCCGAACTGATTCTGGGATTTGTCGGTTCCTTCGCCGTGGGTCGGGCCCGGTTCGGCGACATCGAGGTGGGTCTTGCCGCTCGCCTGGAGCGGTCCTTCGAGCCCGGCACGATTGTGGAGGCCTGCGGCGAAGTCCCACTCCGCCGGCGTCGGCAGGCGACCGCCGAACGACTCGGCGAAACTCGCGGCTTCGTTCGCGGTGGCGTTCATGGCCGGAGCATCGGGGCCGCCCGGTTGAGTCGCCTTCCCGTACAGGCTGTTCCAGACCTTCGATTGCGAAATGTAGAAGGGAGTGCCGCCGTCCGGTGCGATGAGCCGGAAGCGAACCTTCTCGCCGTTTCGATCGGCGACCACCCAAACCGGCACCTTCCCCCGCCCTGCAACTTGCAGGGTCTCGCCTTGCTCGGGAATCGTTCCCGGCGGCGTTCCGAGGTCGCGCTGGCCGCCGATCATGAGGTAGACGCCGAGGCTGAGAAGCAAGACGACGGCGACGCCGATGCCCGCGATCGCCTTCTTGGAGAACGGGGGTTTGGGCGGGGCTTCATCGAGCGTGCTGGGATCGTTGCGAACCGTGGCGAACGGCTTCCCGGTGTCCACGTTCGACTGGAGAGGATCGACGGAAGGAAGTCGCCTTCGTGGAACGGGAACCGAACCGGATTTGCGGTGGATGTGCCGTCCGAGTGCGTCTGCGAGATCTTCGACGAATGCGAGACACGAGGGGTGCCGATCCTGCGGGTCTTTTGACAAGGCGCGACGCAGGACCTCGCGCTCCGGTTCCTCGACGAACTCGGCGAACTCGAAGTTGCCGGAGAGGTGGGCCTGCATCACCTCCATGACCTTGCCCATCTTGAACGGCGTGGTCCCTTGCCGCAGTTCGATGTAGGACATGGCGAAGCCGTAGAGGTCGCTGGGCGGTCCGCCCTCGCCGCCCCAGACTTCGGGAGCCATGTAAGCGGGCGTGCCGGCGAAGCTCATGGCCGCGACGTTCGCTTGGCTCGCGCGGGCGAGGCCGAAGTCCGCGACCTTCGCATGGCCGTTCACGATGAGAATGTTGTCCGGCTTCACGTCCCGATGCGTGATCATCTTCGAATGGAGGAAGTCGAAGCCGTCCGCCGATTCGTGAATGTACGTAAACAGTTCGTCGATCGGGACGCCCGGCAGGCCTTCGTCCTTGCACTCGACGAGACGCTTGCGGAGCGACATGTCCGCGAGTTCGGTGACGATGTAGAGCCGGTTGTTCGCGATCCAGAAGTCTTCGGTGGCGAGCAGGTACGGGTGTCGCAGGTTCTTGATGAGTTCGAGCGATTCGAGTTCGCGTTGCGAGATTTCTTGATCGGCGGGTTGGTGGAGAATCTTGACGGCCTTCTCGATGCCGCTGGGCATCTTCTTGGCGAGCCAGACTTCGCCGAAGGCCCCGCGGCCGAGTTCGCGAATGAGTTCGTATTGCTGGTCGACGGCGAGCAAGGCTTCGCCGCCGAATCCGCCGCCGACCCCAGCGGCAATACTGGGCCGACCCGTGGCCCGCACGGTCCGCGTGACCTTGCCCGCATCGTCGGTTCCATCGTCCTGGATCGCCGGCGTCGGGATGCGTTTGCTGTACTGGGTGGCCTTGGCGGCGAGCCCGAACTTCTCGCGGCAGCGTTCGTACTCCGCGACGAGGGCCGCCGGTTCGTCGCCGGGTGGTCCGAGTTCCGGGATGCGGTCGGTGTAGTCTTCGAGTGTCGGTTGTTCGCCGGTTTCGTAGCGATGGCCGAGTTCGACGATGGCCAATTCGATGAGCACCGCGAGGCGAACGTCGCCGGTGAGTCCTTCGAGAAACTGCGACCAATCGTCGGCCGCACCGCGAGCCAGCGCGACGTGGAACTCGTCGGACCGCATCGAGAGGGTGGCCCGGTCGTCGTCGGAGAGTGGAAGGTCGGACGCAGCCATCGTGCCTCGAGTGAATGCGAGTGGAGCTACTTGAGGATTCTACCAAGAGACGAAGCGGAGCGGCGATCCGACTTGACCGGCATCCTGGAGACGCGATAATGGGCTTATGAACGCCGAACTCCAAACGATGCTGCCGTTCTCCGCCAATATCCCTGAAGATGTGCGTGCGGATGTGAAGGCAGTGATGGACAGCCTTACTTCGGGAAAGCCACTCGATCCCGAAGTGGTTCGCCGTGTGCGAGCGCGAAGTGAGGCGATTACGGCCGCGACTTTTGCTAAGCATGGGCTTCTCGACATCGGCGTGCCCGCCATTCGAGAACTGCGTGGAGAACTTCCCGAATGAGATACGTCTTCGACTCCTCAGTGGCTTTCAAAAGCGTTGTCTTGGAGCAGGAAAGCGCCAAAGCCATTCGATTGGTGGAAGACTATCGACTAGGCTTCCACGATCTGGTTGCGCCCGACATTTTTCCGTTTGAACTCGCACATGCTTTGACTCGGGCTGAACGGCAAGGACGCCTCGTTGTCGGCAGCGCATTCGCACATTGGTCGAAGGTCATGACCTCGTCGCCCCTCCTGATCCCAACGCTCCATCTTTTACCGCGAGCAATTGAAATTGCATCCGCGGCTCGCACCGGAGTTTACGATTGCGTTTACCTGGCACTCGCGGAACAGGAATCCTGCGAGTTCGTCACGGCCGATACGAAGCTCGTGCGAAAACTATCGAGTCTGTTTCCCTTCATCGTGGAGTTATCCACGTTTCCTTGATCGCGGCAATAACCATGACACATCTCACTCTCTCAGCCCTTTTCCTGCTCGCGTTCGCCTCATCGACCCAGGCTCAACAAACCGATCGCCGGGCGCGGGACGAGCCCGAGATCGTCGTCGAGGCCGGCGGTCGCGTCGGCACCGCGGATGCCTTGCTCTTTTCGCCCGATGGCAAATTTTTGCTCGCTGCTGGAGACGATAAGGTCGTTCGCGTCTGGCCGCACGGCGAGAAAGGGCTCGACCCGAAATCGCAGACGCTGCGCTGGCGGGCGTGGCGCGAACAGCGCGGCGGAATCAAGACCGTCGCCATCTCACCCGATGGCAAGCGAGTCGCCATCGGCGGCTACGGGATGAAGCCGAGTACTGTCGCCGTTCTCGATCGCGAGACGGGCGCACTGCTCGGGCTCACCTGGCCGAAGGTCCGACCGGGCATCGACAGTTTCGGAACGGTAACAGCCGTCGCCTTCCACCCGGACGGCAAGCGCGTCGGCTTCGGCACCGCCGACGGATCGCTCTGGTTCTGGGTACCGGACGCACTGCCCGAGCCCGACAAAGACGGTCGGCCTTCAAAGATGCCCCTCTGGGCCGGGAAGCACGAAGTCATGCTCGACAAGGCTGGGAAGCCGACTGAGTTCAACTTCCCACGCCTGATCTATTTTTTGAATGCGAACGCACTCAACTCCGTGGCCCAGAGTGGCGAGGTTCTCGCGACCGACCTCCAAGCGAAGCTCGCGAACACGCCCGTCATGCCAGGCCCGGCGAAGCCCGTCTTCAATGTCAACGCGGGAAAGAATCCCAAGTACTCGGTGTATCGTGCGGCAATCAGCGGCGATGGGAAGACCCTGGCGTTCGGGTTCTCGGGCCCGCAAGTCTGGCTCCGTTCAACCGATGGTAAACCGCTCAACGATCTGCCCTTGAAGCCGGACGAATTCGCACGCAGCATCGCGATCAGTTCGAGTGGCCGCATCGCGGTTGGCGTGGGCACGGCGTTGCCCGGCAAGGACGGGGCGCCGCGGTTCTACGCCGAGGGCAACGACCGCATCGCAATCTACGACAAGCCGCTGACCGACGCAAACGCCACGACCCTGCCTCATCGCGGGCCCGCCGAGGCACTCGCATTTCACCCAACTGAGAACCGCCTCGCGGTCGCCGGTGGTTCCGCCGATGAGGTGACGCTGCTCGATCTTGGGAAAGCCGAGAAGCCGATCAGTGTAATTCGCGGTGCGGGCCGGCGCATCTGGTCCGTGAACCTCTCCGAGAACGGCTCCGTGCTCGGCGTTCAGACGGAACGCGACGCCAAGACGCTCGACGCGAATCGCAAGGGAAGCGGCGACTGGTCGCGGTACGATCTTTCGCGTCTGATCCCTTCGAACGACGACTCTCAGAAGTGGGTCGATCCCGTCACCGCGGCCGATGGCTGGACTATCGAGCCGGACGCGGACGACCGCTTCACCTGGCGCGTCGTTTGGAAGAAAGAGGGCGAGACGGTTCGCCACAAACTCACGCTCGATCGCAATCGCGATCAGGCACCGACCTGCTTCACCTTCCTTCCCGCGACCGACAAACTCCCCACTCGCGTGCTCATCGGCCACTATTACGGCTGCTCGCTTTTCGAACTCACGAAGGACGGCGCGGCTCACCTGAAGCTCTTCACCGGCCACGCGGGAGAGGTGCTGTCCGTCGTTGCGGCGAAGGATCAAAGCTGGTTCGTGACAGGTGGCGCGGATCACACCGTTGCTGCTTGGAGCCTGGCGAGTTGGCCCGCTCAGGTCGGGCTCGGAGCTTCGTTTGCCGAGAAAGACGGCAAGGTGGAAGTGACCGCACTCGACACCGGTTCGCCGGCCTGGGAGGCGGGCCTCCGCGTCGGCGACGCTCTGGACCTGCTCGCGGTCGGCAGCAAACTCGCCTTCGATCGCCGGCCCGGTCAGCCGCCGCTCGGCACCAACGAAGCGCTGCTCGAACTCTTGAAGTCGCCGAAGCCGCGAATCGAACTCTTCTTCGGCTGGGTTTCCAAAGGCCAACCCGATCGCAAAGAATCGCTCACCACGGTGAGGCAACGCCCACTCTGGAAGTGGTTCCCCGCGTTCAACGAACGCGGTCGGCTCACCGACTGGGTCGTGTGGATGTGGCATGGCTCGTACTACCACACCAAGAGCGCCCACGGCGACCGCCTCGTCGGCTGGCACGTCAACCACCCCGAGCCCGGCGGCCGGCCCGAATTCTACCAGCTTCAGCAGTTCGAGAAGCTTTACCATCGCCTCGATGCCATCGAGCGGATCGTGGGCACGCGCGATATCGGGGCCGCGATCACCGAGGTGCGTGGTGCCAACCCGCTGCCCGTTTCGTTCAGCGATTACGAACCCGCGCCGGTGTTCCTGGGGTTGGGTAAGTCGGTCGTCGCCGAGGCAGGCTTGCCGATCACGGTGAGTGCGAAGCCGCGCGGCAACAATCCCGACCTGCTTCCCGAACGCGTCGAACTCTGGCTCAACGACCATCGGGTGGACGTGTGGCCTCAGCCCGGTGAGAAGTCGCTCGATGCGAAGGCGGCGTTCGAAGCGAAGCTTCGCATCGAGCCGGGGAAGTTCCGCGCCGGTGAGAACCAACTCGCCGTACTCACCTTCAACTCGGCGGGCGGTCGAGCCGAGGCCAGCCGCACCGTGACGAATCCACTCGCGGGTGCCGCCGCCAATCTCGTCGGCCTCTCGGTCGGCATCAACGACTACTCCGACAACCGGAAGGCCGCCGGAGGTGCCCGTTCTTTCGGCGATCTCATCAGCGCCGACCGCGATGCCCGGGGTATTACCGATCGATTCCACGAGTACCGCGGCCCCGGCAAGTTCTTCACCGCTGGCAAGATCGACCTCCACCTCGAAGCGCAGGCCGGCCGCAAGCAACTGCTCGAATCGCTCAAGGCGTTCGCCGGCACCGCGAAGCCCGACGACTTGCTCGTCGTCTTCTTCGCGGGGCACGGCGATTTGCTGCTCCCCGGCCCGAAGGGCGGCACGATCCCGGACGACATCAAATCGGCAACGGTGCCCAAAGGCCAGCGCGGGCTCGCGGCCGGCGGCGGGCTCTTCGTCCTCTGCTGCCCCGACTACTCCGCGAAGAATCCGACGGCCACGGCCATCACCGCCGAGGAACTCTTCGAAGGGCTCGCCAAGGTGAATTGCCGCAAGGTGGTGCTCCTCGATGCGTGCCACTCGGGGCAGGCGGGTGAAGCAAACCTGCTGCGCCGGGCCGCGCCGAACGGCCAGGGTCCGTTCATCATCGCGTCGTGCGATCAGAGCGAACTCGCTTACGAACACCCGAAGCTGAACCACGGTCTCTTCACCTACGCCGTGCTCGATGCTCTGGGCGACGGCTTCCGCAAGGCCGACCTCGATTCGGACGGCACGCTCACGGCCGAGGAACTGTTCGACTTCACCTCGGTGCAGGTGCCGTCGCTCGTGAAGCAACTTCAGTTGAAGGGGAAGTCGCAGAACCCGATCTGCTTCCCGCGCCAACCGCCGAAGTTCCCCGTGGTGAAGAAGTAGGCCGAGCCGCTTGCGGCTTCGCGATGAGCAAAGAATGTCTCAATCGCGAAGCCGCAAGCGGCTGAACTGCATGGAGTCTCGATGAGTCGCCGCATTACCATTGTCGTTACAATTGCATTCCTCGCGATCGCCCCAGCAGGCGCTGCGGACCTCACTCCTCGGCAGCGCGGCAACCTCGCCATCCAGGCTCGCGCAATCCTGAACAAGTACTGCTCCGAGTGCCACAATAAGGAGGTGGGCACGTTCGACGCGCTCAATTATTCTCACGTAATGGAGACGAAGCGGCCCATTCCCTTCGTGAGTCTCGAGAAGCAGAAGCGTTCGCAGATCATCGAATTCATCGAGGACGGTTCGATGCCGCCCGGCGGCCGCGAGCGGCCGACACCGAGCGAGATCGAGGTTCTCAAGAACTGGATGAAGGCCGACGTGCCGCGCTACCCGAAATCCTTCGACTACACCACCACGCTGCAGACGGTTCTCGACGACTGGAAAGCTCAGAAAACACCCGGCACTATTCGCCACATCTCCATCGCGCCTCATAACCTGGACCACGATCATAATTTCAAGAATCTCGACTCCGAGCAACTTCGCCTCCAGAAAGCGCTCGATGCCGCAACGACCAAAAAGAAGTCATTCGCACTGCAGCACGTGGACGACGCGGCCACGGTGTTCCGCATCGACATCGAGAAGCTGGGTTGGACGACGGTAGATCTCTTTGAGCAACTCGTGCCAAGTCAGAAGCCCGTTGCTCATCCGATTATCCCTTTCGACTTGATCCTACTCGAAAAACCGTTCGGCTTCGGAGGAGTGGACCCAGGATTCGAGACGGTTCTCGCCACTCCGAAACACGTGCGCCCGATCGCTTTCCTCCCCGGCGACTGGCTCTCCAACGTGCTCGCCCCGGGTACGCCGTTGGCCGCGGATATGAAGAGCCTCGTGGAACTCGCCGAAGCCGTCGAGAAGGGTGCGGAGTTGCCATGCGGTCCGAAGGTGCGCGCGTTCGAGAAGTCGAAGTCGTCTGCACCTACTGGCGCGCAGGCGCCGATCACGGCGTGGTATGGAGGAGATCGCGATGCACCCTTCAAGCTGGAGTTCGCCGTCAAGGGCAACACGATGCCGACCGTCGTCCTCGACGAAGCGATTCCGCTGGAGGTGAAATCGGATCGCGCCGCGAAGTTCAGACTCTTCAACGTGCTGTCGGATGGATCGATCCGCATTCAACCTGTGGCGATTGGTAACTCGCTCAAGAAGAACGAAACGCGCGTGCTCGCGACGCCGGCCGGCACACCGATCACTATTCCCAGCCTGATCGCCGGCGGCGAGACCGGCACGGAGCACTTCATCCTGATCGCTGCCGAGGAGGACGTGCCGATGCCCACGATCGTGCGCAGCGTGCATGCCACTTTCGGATGCAAAGAGAGCGGGCCCGTGTACCGAATTCTCTTCGACAAAGACCCCAAGTTCGACCCCTCCAAAGCCGTTCGCAAGATCATCACGGTCAACGTGACGCGAAAGTGACCCTGCGGTAATTCGGGCAAGTACCGCCGGTTTTGATTGAACCGGCAAGGTGCGAGGGACCGATAAGAGGGACGATACGGATTCCCGTACATCGCACCGGACAAGGAGCGTCCCATGCGGCGACTCATGGCGCTTGCAATCTTCGTCTCGACGCTCGGCTCGACCCTTCGCGCGGAAGAACCCGTGGCTCCGGTCAGCAGCGCGAACCTCCCCACGCTGGTCCCCGATTTCACGTCGCCGGCCTACTTGCCGTACGTTCCACCGCTGTCGGTGCCCGGGATCGATCCCTCGCTGTTGAGTCCGCGATCCACACCGCTGGCGAGCCCATTCGCTCAGCCCACGGAGGCTGGCGGCCAGGCGAGCCGCAGTTTCAACGAGAATTTCGACGGCGATCTCGGACCCATCTACTACCGGCAACTCATCACCTCCGGCTTCACCAACGTGCCGCGCATCGTCGGTTTCTCGCAGCAGGTCACGGGCTTCACCCAGCAAGTGACGATCGATGGGCAGGGTCGGCAGGTGATCACGAACGTGCCGGTGATCGCGAACGTGCCCATCGTGGTGCAGGATCGCGTGCCGATTCAGCAGGTGGTGAAGTTGCCGTTCGCGGCACGCTACAACGGCGTGAGCGTGGTGGAGTGGGGCAATCCGATCCCGCGCGATCAGGCGTACGTGGGCTACAATTTCTATTCAAACGCGGGGGCTTCGCTCAACCCCACTGCGGGCGGCAGCGACATCCAGCGCCAGACCGCTGGCTTTGAAAAGACCTTGTTCGGCAACGCCTCCATTGGCATCCGCCTTCCGTTCGTGCAACAGTACGGGCCGTTCGGACTCGGCAGCCAGCAAGTCGGCGACCTCACCGTGCTCTTCAAGTATGCGTTCTACTACAACCGCGAGACGGGCAACGCGATCACGGGCGGCCTCGCCGTGACGGCCCCCACCGGCGGAGGCACGGCCTTCTTTCTCGACGGCACAGAAGCGCCACACTCGTGGTTGCTCCAACCGTGGGCCGGGTTCGTTAAACTCTTCGATCGCGGCTACGTCCAGGGCATCTCGAACCTGATCGTGCCCACCGATTCCCGCGACGTCACACTCTGGGGCAACAGCGTCGCCATCGGCTACTGGCTGTACCGCGCCCCGACGGATCGACTCCTCACCGGCATCACGCCGACCGTGGAAGTCCACGTCCGCACGCCCCTCAACAACCGCGATCCAAACGGCAACGTCTTCTTTCAGGATCAGGTGAACGTGACGACGGGCGCTCACTTCCGCTTCAACCGCGCGGTGATCAGCGGCGCGCTCGTGGTGCCGCTCGTGGGGCCGAAGCCTTTCGATGTGGAAGCGGTGGCTTACGCGAGCTACTGGTTTTAATGGTTCCCAAGCACGACGGCCGCCCCGCGGCAAAGCAATCTCTTCGCTGCGGAGCGGCCGTCTTTTTTAGCCCAGGGCGGAAGCCCTGGGAATCCGCGATTCCGACTCTCCATCACCTCGCAAATCTGCCATACTGAGTGCAGTTCTCTCCGAGGTGATTGAGGCCAGGGTGATGTCTCGTCTTTCCTTGTTGCTTCTCGTCGGCTTGATCCTGTCCGTCCCTACGGCCCGTTCTGCGGATCCCATTCGCAAGATGGACTTCGCGCGCGACGTGCGGCCCATCCTCGCGGACAACTGCTTCCAGTGTCACGGACCGGATTCGAAAGCCCGCAAGGCGGACCTGCGCCTCGACACGAAGGATGGGCTCGTCGCCGCGAAGAAGCACGTCTTCGAACGAATCAGTTCGAAGGATGCGGACGAAGTGATGCCGCCTCCGAAGAGCGGCAAGAAACTAACCGCGGATCAGATCGCGACCTTGAAGGCCTGGGTGGAGCAGGGCGGTGCGTGGAGTTCGCACTGGGCCTTCACCGCACCCGTGCGGCCGAACGTTCCACAGACGAAACATCCGGTCGCGAATCCGATCGATGCCTTCATTCGCGCGAAGCTCGAAGCCGAAGGCCTCGCGCCGTCGCCGCCTGCGGACAAGACCACACTGCTGCGGCGGGTTACTCTCGACCTCACTGGTGTGCCGCCGAGCGCGGCGGAGATCGCGGCCTTCCTCAAGGACGAATCCGCGCAGGGTTACGAGAAGGTGGTCGATCGGTTACTCGCGTCGCCGCGCTACGGCGAACGCATGGCGTGGCGCTGGCTCGAAGCCGGACGCTACGCGGACACCAACGGCTACCAGACCGACGCCGGCCGCGACATGTGGCGCTGGCGCGATTGGGTCATCGAAGCGTACAACCGCAACCTGCCGTTCGACCGGTTCACCATCGAGCAACTGGCTGGCGACCTGCTGCCGAACCCCACGCTGGACCAACGCATCGCCACCGGATTTAACCGCAACCATCGAGGCAACTCGGAAGGCGGCATCGTGCCTGAGGAGTATGCTGTCGAGTACGTCGCGGACAGGGTGGAAACGACCGCGACGGTGTGGATGGGCCTGACGTTCACGTGTTGCCGCTGCCACGATCACAAGTTCGATCCGTTCTCGCAGAAGGAGTTTTACCGGCTCTTTGCGTACTTCAACAACGTGCCGGAGAACGGCCGCGCGTGGAAGTATGGGAACTCACCGCCGTTCATCAAGGCACCGACCCGCGACGAAGAGAAGCGGTTGGCGGAACTCGACCGCGAGATCGCTGCTACCGAGAAACTGATCGCGAGCTTGAAGCACGACATTGCAAAGGACGTCGTCGCGTGGAAGCCGGCAGTGGATGTCAAGTTGATCGAACGCGATCGGCTTACGCAAAAGCGGGACGCACTCTCGACCGGCGACTTCGGGTTCGACGACCGATTCACGTTGTCTTGTTGGGTCAACCCGGAGAAGCCGAACGGCGCCATCCTCTCCCGCACTACGACTGAACCGCAAGGCGAGGGGTACGCGGTCGCGCTCGTGAACGGAAAGCTGCAAGTTCACCTCACGAAGCGCTGGCTCGACGATGCCCTGCGAATCGAGACGGTTGATGAAGTTGCCCTGGATCGGTGGTCGCACCTTGCGGTGAGCTACGATGCGGGCCGCGTGGCCTCGGGAACGAAGGTGTACGTCGATGGCAAGCTGGTGAAAACGCGCGTACTCCTGGACGAGTTGAACCAGACGTTTCAGACGAAGGAACCATTCCGAATCGGCGGCGGAGCCGGGACCGGATTCACGAAATCGATCGTCGACGTGAAGTTGTTCACCCGCGACCTCGAGTCGAGCGAGATTCGAATGCTCGCCGTTGAATCCACGGTTGCCGAGATCGCTCAGAAGCAAGTCGGCAATCGCAGCACGTCCGAAAGCGAGAAACTACTCGCGGCGTTCCTACAGACCACCTCGAACGAGGCGATCCGACTACCGCATGAAACGCATCTCAAATTGCAGGATCGACGCCGCAGACTGCTGGAGTCGCTTCCCACGGTCATGGTCATGGAGGAGATGCCGACCCCGCGGCCGACACACGTGCTCATCCGCGGCGACTACGAGAAGAAAGGCGAGAAGGTCTCGCCCGGCGTTCCTGCCACGCTGTCGACCAAAGACGTCGGCGCAAATCGGCTCGGGTTCGCGAAGTGGCTCGTCGATCCGGCGAACCCGCTCACCGCGCGCGTTGCCGTGAATCGCGCCTGGCAACTCCACTTCGGAACCGGGCTCGTCAAGACCACCGAAGACTTCGGCACGCAGGGTGCGTTCCCCCTGCACCCCGAGTTGCTCGACTGGCTCGCCGTCGAGTTCCAACGAGATTGGGACGTGAAGCGACTGCACAAGCTCATCGCGATGAGCCACACCTACCGGCAGAGTTCAAATCTCGCGAAGGAAGCGAAGGACCCCGAGAACAAACTGCTGAGCCGGTTCCCACGGCAGCGGTTGTCTTCGGAAATGGTCCGCGATCAGGCGCTGTTCGCGAGCGGCTTGCTCGTGGAGAAACTCGGCGGCCCGAGCGTGAAGCCATACCAACCGGCGGGACTCTGGAAGGAACTCTCCGGCGCGGCCGACTACGTGCAAGACACCGGGGACGGGCTCTATCGGCGAAGCCTCTACTCGTACTGGAAGCGAACCTCGCCGCCGCCGGTGCTGGCGACGTTCGATGCCGCCGGGCGCGAAGTGTGCTGGGTCCGCGAGACGAGGACGAACACGCCGTTGCAGGCTCTCACGTTGTTGAATGAAACCGGATTTGTGGAGGCGAGTCGCAAGTTGGCCGAACGCGCGACGAAAGGCGAAGACCGAATCGCAACCGCGTTTCTGCTGGTGCTCGGACGCTCCGCATCCGAGGCGGAGTTGAGCATACTGCGGAAGAGCTACGAAGCTCGATCGAAGGAGTTTCGTGCGAACCCGGAAGCCGCGAAGAAACTGCTCGCCATCGGCGAGTCCAAGGCGGGTGCGAAGTTGGACTCCGCCGAACTCGCGGCTCTGGCCGTGGTTTGCGGGATGATCCTGAACCTCGACGAAGCGGTGACCAAGGAATGAATCGTTTCCTGGGTCCGCGGGCGTCCCGCCCGCCGCAGACCCGCCCGGATGCTCAGGGTTACTTCTTGAACTCAAGCCATGCTGACTCGCGGCCGGGACGGCCGCGGACCCAGGGAAGACCATGATCGACACACGCCGTTCATTTTTGACTCACTCGGTCGCCGGGATGGGTGCTTTGGCCTCGCTGCTGGAATGCCCACCCGTTGCCACGGGTGGGCTTGCGCCCAGTCCCAAAGCCAAGCGGATCATTTATCTGTTTCAATCGGGAGCCCCTTCCCAACTCGATCTCTTCGACTACAAGCCGAAGCTGAAAGAACAGTTCGCGGCGGAACTGCCTGCGTCCATTCGCATGGGTCAACGGCTCACGGGCATGACCTCGCGGCAGGAAGCGTTCCCCGTCGCCCCGACCAAATACGCCTTCAAGCAACGCGGCAAATCCGGCGCGTGGGTCAGCGACCTGCTGCCGCACACCGCTGCCGTCGCGGACGATCTCTGCTTCATCAAGTCGATCAATACCGAAGCGATCAACCACGACCCGGCCATCACCTTCTGCCAGACCGGGGCACAACTGGCGGGGCGGCCGAGCATGGGAGCGTGGGTCGCCTACGGGCTCGGCACCGAAAACAAAAACCTCCCCGCCTTCGTCGTGCTCGTGTCGCAAGGCAGCGGCGACCCCGCCGACCAACCGCTCTACGACCGCCTCTGGGGAAGCGGCTTCCTCCCGTCCAGCTATCAGGGCGTGAAACTGCGCTCGCAGGGCGACCCCGTTCTGTTCCTCAAGAACCCGGAGGGCATTAGCACCGAAGCTCGCCGCGAATCGCTCGACGACCTCGCCAAGCTCAACCGTTTGCGTCAAAACGTCACCGGCGACCCCGAGACCGAGACCCGCATCGCCCAATACGAAATGGCGTTCCGCATGCAGTCCAGCGTGCCGGACCTGACCGACCTCTCGAAGGAAGACGCGAAGACGTTCGACCTTTACGGCGAGGACGCGAAGAAGCCCGGAACCTTCGCGGCGAATTGCCTGCTCGCTCGCCGCATGGTCGAGCGCGGGGTCCGCTTCGTGCAACTGTTCCACCGCGGCTGGGATCACCACGTCGGGCTGCCGAAAAAGATCGAGGCCCAGTGCCGCGACACGGACAAGGCTTCCGCCGCACTCGTGAGCGACCTCAAACGTCGTGGCTTGTTGGACGACACGCTTGTGGTTTGGGGAGGGGAGTTCGGTCGCACCGTGTACTGCCAGGGGAAGCTGACGGCCGAGGAGTACGGCCGCGATCACCATCCGCGCTGCTTCACGGTCTGGATGGCCGGCGGAGGCACCAAGCCGGGCATCAGCTTCGGCGAGACCGACGACTTCAGTTACAACGTGGTGAAGGATAGCGTCCACGTTCACGACCTGAACGCGACCATTCTCAACAACCTCGGCATCGACCACACGAAGTTGACGTTCAAGTACCAGGGCCGCCACTTCCGATTGACGGACGTACACGGTCGGGTTGTGAACGAAATCCTGGCATGAGGCTCACGCCACGTAGACGCCGCCGAAGAAGCCCGGCATCACTTCATTCGCGAAGAGGAGCACGGGCTCGGCACTTTGGTAAGCGCTCAAGCCCGAGAAGAGCCTCACGGTCGAACCGACGGTGGGGCCGTCGCCGGCGAGCAATTCGATGCCTTCATCGCTGCTCACGTCGCGGATCGCGATGCGAATGCCGCCCCGCCCGTTCGAGTCGCCCACGAAAAAGTTGGACACTTCGTCGGGGTTCCCATTCGTGAGCGAGTGCCCATCGAAGATGGTGACGCGCGGTCCTCCGCCCGCATCGCTACTGACGGCGATCTCGGCGAAGCCGTCGGCATTCAAGTCGCCGACGGCCACGAACAACCCGAGCCGCGAGCCGGCATCGAGGGCGAAGAAATCGTTGAAGAGTCGTTCGGGCGTATGTCCCGGAAGCAGCGTGAGGCCGCTGTATGTCGCGACTCGCGGCCCGGCACCCGGCCCGCCGGCGACCACGAGATCGGCGCGGCCATCGCGATTGACATCCCCGAGCGCGACCCGGAGCCCGCCGCGGAAGTCCGAGTCGAGTGCGAAGAAGTCGGGACCTGCTTCGAGGTGGTTGCCGCGCGCGAAGTAGATTCGGACGCGAGGGCCACCGCCCACGTCGGCGGCGACGGCCACATCCGCCACGCCGTCGCCATCGATGTCGCCCGCCGCGACCATCACGCCTCCCGTGAACTCCGGCCCAAACGGAACTTCCCCGTACAGTTCTTGCCGCGTCTTCCCATCGATCACGGTGAACTCGGCAATCCGCCCGCTGCCCGAACCGAGAACGATGTCGCTCACTCCATCGTTGGTGAACGAGGCACTCGCCACGTGATCCGGCCCCAGGCCGGGCAGCGTCGGCAAGCCCGTGATCTGATAGTCGAATGTCTTGAGTGCGAGCGGCGGGTTCACCAGGAACTCGACAACGGAGGAAACGCTGGCCTTGAACCGGGCGTCGCCGGAATAACGGGCGATCAAGAGGTGAACACCCGCAGTGAGCAACGCCGGGATGGTGGCGGTGCCGTTGGAGAGGGTTACCGTTCCGAGCGTAAGGCCGTCGCTCTCAAACTGCACGGTTCCGGTGGGGAGCGTCCCAACGGGGATCGGCGTTCCCGCGAAGGTGATCCCGGCCGAGAGGCTAACGGGGCTTCCTTCCACGCCGGGGTCCGGTGCCGGGGTGAGCGTCGCGCTCGTTGGAGCGGGTGCCCGGTTTAAGAAGACGAGCCCATCGCTCGGTTGGGCGCTCGCCGAGAGCCGCGACACGACGAAATCGACGAGTCCATCGCCGTTCACGTCGGCCACCGTAACGTCGGTCGAAGTCGTGGCAAGGGGGATTGCGTAGGAGTTCCCCGGATCCGGGGTGAAGGTGCCGCCGCCGTTGCTCGTGAAGGCTCGAGCCACGGCGGAGTCCACGGCGATCACGTCCGGAATCCCGTTGAGGTCCAGATCCGCGGTGGCCAAACGGGTGGGGGATTGCCCGCTGGGAATGGTGTTGGCGATGGTCGCGCCGGCTGGATCGAAGAGTCGCGAACCCAGGTTCCCGATGAAGACGATTCGGGTGTCTTCCGCCACGACGAGGTCGGTGAGCCCATCGCCGTTGAAGTCGCCCGCCACGACGTCGGTGGGTTTGCCGGCCAGCGCGTAGAAGCCTGGTCCCGGCCTCGTGAAATTGCCCGCCCCGTCGCCGAAGAACGTGAAGAGTTGGTTGGCTTGGCTATCGAGTGCCGCGAAGTCCTGGAATCCGTCTTTATCGAAGTCGGCAGTTGCAACGCGAGAGACGCCGAGCGGGAAGAACTGGAAGGCACCCAGCTTCGCGAAGGAGCCGTCCCCGAGGCCGGAAAAGATTTGAAACCCCGCGACGGAGGTGCCCCCCGCCGGCGTGACCTGGACGAGGTCGGGCTTGCCATTGTTGTTGAAGTCCGCGACTCCGACCGCAATCGTGGGAGTGGCATCGACTGCTATTGCCGGGTCGAACGTTCCGCCTCCCTTGCCGAGGAAGACGAGGAGGCTTCCGAACGAGGTCGAGCCGTTGGTGGTACTCGATCCCACGGCGAGATCTTGGATCCCGTCGCCGTTGAAGTCCGCGACGACGAGCGACTGCGGTGTAGCGAGCTTCGCATCGGCGAGGGAGGCACCGGCTTTGAAGGTGCCGTCGCCGACGCCGAGGGCGATGCCGATTGAAGGAGAGCTGGCTGCGTTCTTGCCGATGTTCCCGACTGCGACATCGACGATGCCATCTCCGTTGAAGTCGGCCGATGCCACGACCGTAGGGAAGCTCACTCCCGCCGTGAACGCAGGAAGCAGCGCAAAGGTCGGGGTGTCGCGGCGCTCGAGTTCCTCCAGGAACGGGAGCAGTCGCGGTCGCGGAAAGTGCTTGGCATCCATGAGTGGCTCGCGGTGGGATTCCTTCACGCTGCTCAAGTGTTCCCCATGCGAACCGGATGGGTACGGTGAATGGTCGGGGAAATCGACGCGGCGAGAACGGAGTTTGCCGATCGTGTGGAGGCTACGGGTTGAGCTATGCGAATTCTCCTTCCGCGAACAGCGGCTGCAAAAGCCCGAGTGTCGCGCTCATCATCGCGAAATCGCATATAATCGCTCCCTGTTCCCATTTCGGCACAACTCTCTTGAACGCCCCGAGGTTCCGATGAACCGCGTCATCCATTTCGAAATCCACGCCGACCAACCGGAGAGAGCGATTCCCTTTTATAAGGGGCTCTTCGGTTGGGAGTTCAGCCAGTGGAACGGCGGGGCCGACTACTGGGTCGTGACCACGGGCACGTCGGATCAACCCGGCATTAACGGAGGCATGTTGCCGCGGCGGGGCAAGATCGACGGCACCGCTGTGACCGCCTACGTTTGCACGGTCGATGTCGCGTCGGTCGATGAAGCGGTCGAAAAGATCAAGGCACTCGGCGGCACCATCGCGCTTCCCAAGATGGCGATTCCCCACGTGGGCTGGCTCGCCTACGGCAAGGACACCGAAGGCAACATCTTCGGCGTCATGCAAGCCGATCCGAATGCAGCATGAGTCGCTTCACTTCAACTCACTACTCTCCGAGAGCATCATGAAGTACGGAATGAACCTGCTGCTGTGGACCGGAAGCGTTACTGCCGAACACTTCCCGCTGCTCGCGAAATTGAAGGCTGCGGGGTACGACGGCGTCGAGATTCCCGTCTTCGGTGGCGTGCCCGCCGACTACAAACCGCTCCGCGCCGAACTCGACAAGAACGGCCTCAAGTGTACCACGGTTACGATCCTGACCGCCGAGACGAACGCCGTCAGCCCCGATGCAGCCGTGCGACGCAAGGCCGTCGAATGGTTGAAAACCGTCGTGGACATCAACCACGTCCTCGGTTCGGAAACCGTCTGCGGCCCGTACCACTCGGCCATCGGCGTCTTCAGTGGGACCGGCCCGACGCCAGATGAGAAGAGCCGTTCGGCGGACGTCCTGCGCGAAGTGGCCGAGCACGCTAAACAAGCCCACCTCATGATGGCCATCGAGTACCTCAATCGCTTCGAGTGCTACGTGCTCAACACGGCAGCGGCGGCGGTCGATCTCGTTCACCGCGTGAACCATCCGAACTTCCGCACCATGTTCGACACGTTCCACGCGCACATCGAGGAGAAGAGCCAGGCGGAGGCGATTCGCACCGTGAAGCCGGTGCTGGCTCACGTTCACATCAGCGAGAACGACCGCGGCACGCCCGGCACCGGCCAGGTGAACTGGGATGCGGCCTTCAGCACGCTGGCCGAGATCGGCTACGACGGCTGGATAGTGATCGAGGCTTTCGGCCGCGCTTTGCCGGACCTCGCCGCCGCAACGAAAGTGTGGCGCGATCTCTTCGCCAGCCCCGAAGACGTCTACGTCAATGGTCTCGCCTTCATGAGGAAGCGAGTCGGGGCGAAGGGCTGAGGCGGGAGGCCGCTAGTGATGGACTCGTTTGAACGGCTCGTAGGGTGGGCCGGACCGCGACTTGCGCATGCAAGTCGCGGGAGGTCCACGGGGAGAGTATCCGGTGATGCACGTGGGCCTCACTCGGCAAGGCTGAAGCCTTGCCTCGCTCCGGCCCACCCTACGCACACCCGAATGGGTAACGGAAGAACGCCGATCGCCCGAGGCCTCACGCGCCGCCGGTTCCGAACCACGTCTTCAACGCTTCGGCCTGGTTCAAACGATCCGCGAAGTGCTCGGCGATGTCCTGCTTTTCCTCCGAACTGATGTACCAGTTCAAAGCGGCATCCGAGTCGAGTTCGAACGCCACCGTGGAGAGGAACCCCGGCTGATGCAGAGCGTTGAACGACTGATTCAACGCGCTGAGGAGTTCGTTATTCCGGTGGTACGCGGCACTTCCCCGAGCCCGGAGCAACGCTTGCAAGGGAGTGCTGACGACGGACAGGGCATCGGAGAGGAGCCCGCCCGATTCGCCGTGCTCGGGGTCTTCCGGGCAGAAGCCATCTCCACGAACTTGAAGCGGAAAGGCGCGGATCTGAACGATGGCGACGCCGCCAGTCACTTCGATGAGTTTCTCGCGATTGTGGAACAGCCAATGTGCTGCGATGTCGAGGCCGTAATTGTCGAAGTACCCGGCATCGACGGGCCGCCGCGGCGGGTTGGTCGGCAGGCTGACCGCGGGGCTGATCACCGGGAACGATGCGTTCATCCGTGCGGCCGTCCCGATTTGAAACCGGTCGTGAGACGCCGGAAATCGGCCGAAGAATTCCAACCCCGGCCGCGAGTACAGTGCCTCCGGCGCGACCGAACCGAGCATCGGCCCCGTTTGCTGGGCCAGATAGTCCACGTTCAAGTTGCTGATCAAGAGCCGGCGTGAGTCTTCGACCATCATCGGCGAGAAGATCATCGAGGGCCGAAGTCCGGCCTTTTCATCGGGGTGTAGGTCCGCGAACGTCCGGGCGAACGGCGAGACCGCGTGCTTTTCAGCGATCAACTTTTCGAGCTTCGCGGCCGTGTCCGGTGTGTCGGTCTGCGGCCCGAGCCCGCGTTGCCGAGCGTTCAGCCCCCACTTCTCTTCCAGCGTTCGCCCGCGTTCGTACTTCGCCTCGATTCCCGGAGGCAGCAAAAGATTCCATCCCATGTCGCGGAGCACTGCCGTCTGGATGGTCGCGGTCAGCGAGTCTTCGGCGAGCGTTCCGGAGAGCCAGCCGAGGCCGAGTTTTGCGTCGCCTCGGGTCGGCTCGGGCTTCCACAGTTGCTGTTGGCTCATGGTCTGGTGTTCGAACGCGGACACGTAGAGCGTGGCTCCGACCATGCCTCCGCTCGCGCCGGTGAAGAGGCGAATGTGATCGCGGAAGCCGGGGATCAGGGCTTCGAGTTTTTCGAGAACGATGGCCGTCCAGACGGCCGAGCGAATGCCGCCGCCGCTCACCGCGAACAGCACGATCTTCGGCTTGGTCTCGTCGCCTGAATGTGCGGCACGCCAGCGGTCGTGCATGGCTTGAAGGGGTTCTGCGTCCGCAATCAAACCTAGAGTTGGCTCTTGGCGCGGCGGCAGAGGATCGAGCGCACCGGCTCCATTCTCCTCGAGATCGCGATACTCCGGCTCCAGGTTCGGGAACCGGTAACTGTAGTGGTTCTTCTTGAAGAGCCACGGCGAATTCCACACGACGAACGCGAGCGCGGTGAGCAGCACCAGCAAGGTGGGCGGCACGAACCCGGCGTTGTAGCCCACGAAGGCGAACCAACCGTACACGAGGTTGAACCACACGAGTAGTAGGGCCGCGAACACCACCGGACTGCTGAACGATTTCGCCGGTCGAATGCGGTTGAGGATCGCGACTGCCGTCCAGAAGACGATCAAGACGACGGTGACGGTCAGGATGCTGAACGTGGCAACTCCTTGGAGGGAAGGCATCGTGGCCACATCCGTCTTTTCCAGATTGGGGAGCAACCGAAAGAGTCGCTCGCGGAGGCCGAGCGATTCGTCGATGCGGAAGAGTGCGTGGAGGAACCCGATCCCGGCAACGTAGCCGAGCATACCGGGGAAGAATACTCCGCGCGACTTCACGTAGGTCCAGCACCGCCCGCACCAGGAGAGCCCCTTGGGATTCTTAGCCTGGGTGGCCGCGTAGAATTTAGGCGCGACGAGCAGCACGCCCAGCGCGCTCATTCCCCAGAGGAGAAACGCCCCGACGCGGCGAACCTCGATATCGTCCGAGGGAAAGATGGTGAGCGCGGGCGGCTCGTGGAGCCAAGATTCCAGAATCCACGTGACCGGATCGTAGACGAAGGCGACATTCTCCACCGGATCGACGAGCGGGACCCAGCCGAGCAGGTAGCGGACGAACAAGATCACTCCGAAGAGCATCGCGATGGCCCAGCCCGCACCGAGTTGCACGAAGACTCGCTCGTTCCAGATGAGCCGTTCGATTCCCACCTCGCGACCGATCAGCCTCCACGACGCCAGCAAGACCAGAACGACTTGGATGGGAAGCAGCGGATAGCGAATGAGCCAGTTGATCCAATCGTCGACGGGCCACTTCCATGCCATACCTATGACGGCCGCAATGAACAGCAGGGCCGCGATCGGCTTACCGAGGGCGAACCACTTGGTGGATTTTTTGGGCGGCTTCATCGGGCACCAGATTGTTTGAATGAGCATACGGTACCCGACCGTTCGCCCGCCACAAGCTCCTTTTGAAGATTCTCGCGAGTTCGTCCTACGCGAGCATCGCGTTTGCGTTCCTCGATCAATCCTGGTCAAATACAATAGTTAGCACCAAGGCTCATTCTCCCGCCGGGTCGCAGACCCACCGTTCGGCTCTTCGGAGATCGCAACTTGCGCCAGGTCACTTTACTCGTCGGCATTCTCGTCGTCGCGTTCCCGTCAACCGCCCTGGCCGCCCCGCAGGATGGCAACGCCTACTTCGAGAAGAAGGTGCGGCCCGTGCTGGTTGAGAAGTGCATTTCGTGCCACGGGCCGAAGAAGCAGGCCGGCGAACTGCGGCTCGATTCGCGGGCGGCCATTCTCGCTGGCGGCGATCGCGGCCCGGCCCTCGTTTCCGGCAAACCCGACGAGAGCCTCATCGTTCGCGCCGTTCGCCACAACGAAGAACTGAAGATGCCTCAGAAGACGAAGCTGCCCGAGGTCGAAATCGCGGCCATCGTGGAGTGGGTGAAACTCGGTGCTCCGTGGCCCGATGGGAGCACCCTGGCCGTGCCGTCAACCAAGACCGGCGAGCGCGCATTCACCGCGGAAGAGAAGGCCTTTTGGGCGTTTCAGCCGATCAAGCCGCAGACCGCGCCGCAACTTGCCAACAAGGCCAGGGTGAAAAACCCGATCGATGCGTTCATTCTGTCGAAGCTCGAAGCCGCGGGACTCAAGCCGGCGAACGAAGCGGACAAGCTCACCTTGATCCGTCGCATCACGTTCGATCTCAGCGGCCTTCCACCGACCTTGGAAGAGACCGAGGCCTTCCTCAAGGACGAAAGCCCCGAGGCGTGGTCGAAGGTCGTTGATCGTTTGCTGGCGTCGCCGGGCTACGGCGAGAAGTGGGGCCGCAAGTGGCTCGATGTCGCACGCTATGCGGACTCCAACGGCATGGACGAGAACCTCGCCCACGCCAACGCCTGGAAGTACCGCGATTGGGTGATTCGCGCTTTCAACTCGGACGTGCCCTACGACCGCTTCGTCCGCGATCAGATCGCGGGAGACCTCGTGAAGGATGGCACGGACGCCGAACGTGCGGATCGCTTGACGGCCACCGGGCTGCTCGTGTTCGGGCCGAAGATGCTGGCCGAAGACGACCCGATGAAGATGCGGATGGACATCATCGACGAACAGTTGGACACGGTTGGGCAGGCGTTCCTGGGCCTCACGCTCGGGTGTGCCCGCTGCCACGATCACAAGTTCGATCCGATCACGGCGGCGGATTACTACGGGCTCGCGGGCTTCTTCTACTCCACGAAATCGATGAAGAACTATTCCGTGGTCGCGGTATGGAACGAGAGGCCACTCGCAACTCCCGAGGCGATTGCCGCTGTTGCCGAGCACGACAAGGTGGTCGCTTCCAGGAAGGCACAGATCGCGAGCATCGAGAAGCCCGGCACCCGGGCGGCCATCGGATTCGCCGCCGCAACCGCGTTCGCCTCGGAGCGCAAAACGAAGCTAACTGCGTTCGAGAAGACACGCCCCCCAATCGAAGAGGTGATGGCCGTCGAAGACGACAAGGGCCAGAATCTTCGCGTCCACCTTCGCGGCAACCACCTCACGCTCGGCGTCGAGGCACCGCGGCGATTCCCCAAGATCGTGGCCGGTGACAGCGCGTTGTCACTCGGCGCGGATCGAAGCGGCCGGCTCGAGTTCGCCAACTGGATGGCGAAGCCCGAGAACCCGCTGACGGCCCGCGTGATGGTGAACCGCATCTGGGCCGGGCACTTCGGCGAAGGCATCGTTCGCACGACCGAGAACTTCGGTCGCCTCGGCGAACGCCCCACGCATCCCGAACTCCTCGACTGGCTCGCCGATGAGTTCGTGAAATCGAACTGGTCCGTGAAGCGGATGCACCGCCTGATCGTGGGTTCGGCCGCCTATCGCATGAGCATCCAGACCGACCCCGCCGCGTTCCAGAAAGACCCCGATAACCGCCTGCTCGCGCACTTCAATCGACGCCGGCTCGAAGCCGAAGAACTGCGCGATTCGCTTCTCGCCACCTCCGGCCTACTCGATCGCACGATGAGTGGCTCCTTGCTCACGGTCGGCAATCGAAAGTACGTCAACGACACGGGAAGTCGCAATTATGAAGGTTACTCCAGCACGCGGCGCTCGGTGTATCTGCCCGTGATTCGCAGTGCCGTCTACGACGTGTTTCAGACCTTCGATTTCCCCGATCCCTCGGTGCCGAACGGCAAGCGGCCGACCACCACGATCCCGACGCAGGCCTTGATGCTGCTCAACAGCGCGATTGTCGATCGTTCCGCCGAAGCGTTCGCCAAGTCGCTGTTGAAGCGGGAAGGCGACGACACGGCCCGCATCCAGGCCGCGTACCACCAGGCCCTCGGCCGTGCGTCCACGACCGCAGAGGTCGAGAGGGTGCTCGCGTATCTGAAGAGATCGGGCGATGCGACGGAAGCGAAGCGATTGAGCGCGTGGCGCGGCTTCTGCCGCGTACTCTTCGCTTCCAACGAATACCTCTTCGTGGAGTGAGGTTCGCCCGTGAAATTCACCACGCTGATACCGAAGGCCTACAACGATGGCTCTCCCGTGCCGCCGGAGTTGTTGGAGCGCCTCGTCGAAGAAATGTATTCGCCAATCGGAGGCGTTTCCTATGAAGGGGAGATTCGCGGGGTTTGGACCGATCAAGGGGTGCAGTATCGCGATGTCTCGGAGAAAGTGTCGATCGTCTGCGATCGGGAGCAACTGAATCGCATGATTCGTTCCGTTCGTAAAATCGGTCGACGTCTGAAACAGAAGGCGATGTACATTGAAGTTTCCGGATATGATGGAGTGCAGATCCTCGACATGGATGGGAAGGAGGGGCTTAAATGAAAACGAACCGACCGCGGAAACCCGTCAGTCGCAAGGTCGTCTCAAATGCCAAGCAGGTGCTGGCGTTCGCTGAAGAATTCGCGAAGAACGCGAAGTTCGGCTCGGAGTTGTTCAATGCGATCTACGGCCCCGGAGCGAAAGCCTCCGAGTTCTTTTCGACGGAAGCGGAACGACGTGAGTTCTTGAGAACCAAGGAACGAAAGCAGATTTCCGATCTCATCTCCGGCTTGCCGTCCGGACCGTTCCTCGACGAAATCTACGAAATCGACCTCTCGAACAAGCGAGTGACACTTCGACGTGGATCGAAGGTCATTTCGGTACAACCAATCGTGGATTGACGAATCGCACCGGAGGCAAGCCCGCATGAAACCTTCTCGCCGCGATCTGCTCCGCTCTACCGCGTGCGGCTTCGGTTTGCTCGCACTCACCGACCTGCTCGCTGCCGCCGAGCGCAGCGACAATCCACTCGCGCCGAAGGTGCCGCACTTCCCGGCCAGGGCCAAGCGCGTCATCTTCCTGTTCATGCACGGCGGGCCCAGCCAGGTCGATACCTTCGACTACAAACCGAAGCTCACCGAAGACAACGGCAAGCCGCTGCCCTTTCCCAAACCGCGCGTCGTCTCGGGACCAACCGGTAACTTGCTCCAGTCGCCCTTCGCCTTCAAGCAACACGGCCAGAGCGGTGCGTGGGTCTCGGAACTCTTCCCGCACATCGCCACCCGCGTGGACGATCTCTGCTTCATCAAGTCGATGCACGGCTCGAACTCGCGGCACGGCGGGGCGCTCCTCGAACTGCACACCGGCTCGGACACGTTCGTGCGGCCGAGCATGGGAAGTTGGGTCACCTATGGCCTCGGCACCGAGAACCGCGACCTGCCCGGCTACATCACGATTTGTCCGTCGCTCACGCACGGCGGCGTGAACAACTATTCTTCCGCGTTCCTCCCCGCGACCTATCAAGCCACGCCGCTCGGCAACGCCGGCACGGCTTCCGATAAAGTCGGCGTGCCGTTCGTGAAGGGCACGACCCCGCTCGATCAGCAGCGGCTCGAACTCGACTTGCTCGCCGATCTGGATCGCGAAAGGGCTTCGCTGCGCGGTGCCGATGCCGCCCTCGAAGGCCGCATTCAATCGTTCGAGATGGCCTTCCGGATGCAGGCCGCCGCACCCATGGTGCAAGACCTCACGAAGGAATCGGACGAGACCAAGAAACTTTACGGCCTCGACGA
This sequence comes from Gemmataceae bacterium, assembly GCA_043733485.1. Taxonomy (GTDB): domain Bacteria; phylum Planctomycetota; class Planctomycetia; order Gemmatales; family Gemmataceae; genus Urbifossiella. The sequence goes on along the minus strand of JAYTGN010000345.1, from coordinate 17,422 downwards.
TCCGGCCACGGCCAACTTCGGCCGGCAGTGCCTCATGGCACGCCGCTTCGCCGAGGCCGGCGTCCGCTTCGTGCAGTGTTCCCACAGCTACAAATGGGATCAGCACGAGAACCTGAAGGCCGACCACACGAAGAACGCCCGCGAGGTGGACAAGCCGATCGCCGGGCTGCTCGCGGACCTGAAACGTCGCGACATGCTGAAGGACACGCTCGTGCTCTGGGGCGGCGAGTTCGGCCGCACACCGGTGGCTCAGGGCAAGGATGGCCGCGACCACAACCCGCACGCCTTCACGATGTTCCTCGCCGGCGGCGGCGTCAAACCCGGCCTCTCCTACGGCGCGACGGACGACTACGGCTACTACTCGGTGGAGAACAAGGTCCACTTCCACGACCTGCACGCCACGATGCTGCACCTGCTCGGCCTCGACCACTTGAAACTGACGTACAAGCACGCTGGCCGCAACTTCCGCCTCACGGATGTCCACGGCGAAGTGGTGAAGGCAATCCTGGCGTGACGCCACCGTTTCACCCCACTTTTGCCACCGTTTGAACGCCGTTTTGGCGGCACTCTTCGGGTCGATTCGCTGCGTTTCGTGGATTTTCGCGAAACGCTCCTCGGTTTCTTTTTGTTGCATCTCACCATCTGCCTTCAAACGGGCCGAATGCCGCGATCCGGACCGGTGGATACGGTGGCGATGCCTTTTGAAATGCTTCTCAAGCGCATCGCGAGCTTCGGTTTGCGCCGCGGCGCGATCGACACCGGTACCGGTGGAACTTGCGTCAAACGCCAGGAATCGTGCGATAAACATCCTGTTTGCTCCTCGGGTTGAGTTGTCGAAAATCGAACGAACAAGGGGATTCAATCGCCACCGCATCAAACGATGCCGTTGATCCGATAGGAATTGGCCGCGAACCTTGCAACTTCGGGCGATGGAAGTTACGATCCGTTTGGGGCGTGTCAAGTTGCGGGCGACACCGCGAGCGAATGGTGTAGAATTCATCGAGTAGCCAGGGTCGCCCGTGAAGTTGTACCGTGCGATGATTGCCGATGCAGATGGGCTGCCCATGATCGGGCGGTCGGCGCGGAAACTTGGGGTTCGCACTGTCGATCGGGCGCCAAATAATGATGTCGTTGCGGTCTCGCCCACGGATATCGTCCGACCGGGCAAGGGTATGTCGGTCGCGCCTCACGACCCGATAAACCTGGCCGAGAACCGCCGCCCTCCGCAGGTAAACGGAGGCACCGGTAGCGACCCGGTTTGGGAGCTCGATGTGGACGATCTCGGTTCGGACCTGAACTTCAATCGGGACACGGCGACACACGGGTTGATCGAACCGGCTAGCCCAATGGCATTCGCGGAGTACGAGCGAGCGCTGGAAACGACCCGCGCCAAGTGGACACGACACATCGGATGATTGGAGACCGTAGCGATGGCGACACCAGTTGAGCGTGTGCAAGTTGCCTGGGCCAACGGCGGCCGGATGGCGTTGCACCGTGAAGTCGAACATCTGGCGACCGAGGGTTACTCGCAGCAAACCTTGGAAGACGCAATGAAGTCATTGCTGCTGGAAGTTCGCGCCGCCGGGGCCGACGACGACACAGAAGAAGACATCAACGGTGTCTGGGACCGTCTCACCGGCTGGTGCGATCCGGACCGGCGGATTCACACCGTATCCGCGCCGACTATCGAAGCCAATGGCCACCCTGCGCCGTCGGCGACGCGCGCCACTTCGCCAGCGTGAAGCCACAGCGAGGTGAGCATCATGGCGTAGTAAAGGGCTCCTGCGACATGAACGCATCCGCACGCGGCCGCCGAATCGTGGCGATGCTCGTCCTCGCTCCCTTTGTGGGGTTTTTCGTCGTCGCGGCAATCTGGGTACAAAGCCGCCTCGCACCGCTGCCATCGGGTGAGCTTTCCTCGCTGCACTTTCCCGAACCGATCGAACTCACGGTCGGTGGCCAACCCGTCCGCGTGAGCCGGTTCGTTCTCAACATCGACCGCCGAACGCTCACGCTCGAGCGCGATGAACTCGCTTTCAACGATTATGGCGATGCGACGCGCACCGGCGGCGAGAAGCCGATTGCCCTTCCGGTGAGCATGGAACGCGAATGGATCTTCGACCGGTTCGAGATCGTACCACCGCGGCGATTCGACCAGCGGCTCCGACTCGTGGCGCACAAGGGCAACCCCAACAACTTTCGGCTCATCATCGTCTCGGGAACGCGACTCAGCCGCATTATCGACCTGCGGCCGCCGGAAGTGATCCCCGATGAGTTCGGCGACTGGCCGCAAGCCGATACCTTTCAGTTCAAATCGATGTCCTATGGCCCTCAACGGCACGATTACAGCGGGCTCGGAGTCTCCGGTTCACTCGCGAAGGGGGGCCAGATTAGCTACGACCCGAACTACTACCACTTCACTCCCGAAGGCGATGTCACCGGTAGTACGCTTCTCGGGTTTGAGTCGCCGAAGGTCCGGTTTCAACCGCTTGCTCCGGACCCGTCGGGTCGCGGTCGACGGGCGTTTGAACTGATTGTGAAACCACCTGAACTTGCCGGCGCGGGGGATGAACGCGCCCCAATACTCGACGGTCAACACATTCTCGTTCTGGGGCCGACGGAACTCAGCGAGCACCGCATGATCGTCCGCAAGGAAGGGCGGCCGGTTCAGATCATGCGGTTGATCAATCGCGAGCGAGATCACTTCCGATCTTCACTGCGATCGCGACTGAATCGTCTGCCGGATCACGACCGGACGATGTTCCGCGAACTGGGAGCGCACCGCAGTTTCGGGGTGTACTTCTCGGCCGACCCCCGCGAGGATCCGAATGGCCATATCACCGCCCTCTACGGGCTCGGTGGCGACCTCGCCAAGGTCGATGCGATCCTGGCCCAATTGCCGCACCTGACCGAACTCGGCTTCCGAGACGCCAAGGTACCTGCCAGCGGACTTGCCAGTCTGGAACGATTGCGAAAACTCCGCTCGGTGAGCTTTCAGTCGTGCTCTATTTCGGACGAAGGTCTGCGTTCTATCGGCCTCGCTTTCGGGTTGAAGAACTTGTCCGTTTCCGAATCGGAGGGATTCACTTCCGCGGGCCTTGGACATCTCGGCAAACTCGAGGAGTTGAACGGGCTGATCATTCGCCGTGAAGGCAATCCCAAAGACGGCCCGCCGCTCGCGGAAGGCTTGAAACATCTCGTGAAACTAAAGTCGCTTTCGAGCCTCAATCTCACGGGCCAGCACGTGACCGACGAGGGGCTTGCATCGATCGGCAAGCTGCCAGCGCTCGCAACGCTCGAATTGTCGGGGGCTCTGCTCACCGACGCCGGTCTGAACCACCTCGTGGGGATGAAGCACCTGACTCGCCTCATTTTGCACGGACCGACCGGAATCACTCCGAAGGGCTTCGCCGAGTTCCGTGCGAAGATGCCGCTAACCCTGTTCCCTTGATTCCCGTTGCGGCGTAGAATGCAACCGTTTGAGGAGACGAGGTCATGATCACGCTCTACGTGAACGGCAAGCCGCTCGGAACGTGGTCCGAGGCGGAGCGATTGTTTCAAGAATCGGCTGGAACGCAAGCCATCGAATTCTGCGACGCTTCCGGACTGGTGTTCGCAACGAGTACCCCGGCAACCGAGCCGGACTGGGTCGCGGGCATAACGCCGGAGGAAACTCAACGGCGGCTGGCCGAGCCAGGTCTCAGCTTCGAAGAAATGAAAAAGCGGCTGGGCTGGGAATGACCTTTTCCTCATTTTGATCTGGACTTCTCAATGCTCCGCACCCTTCCTGCCCTGCTCCTTCTCGCATCCACCTCCTTCGCAGCAGAGCCGTTGCCGGTCGTCGAGAAGCACGTGATGGTGCCGATGCGCGACGGCACGCGACTCTCCGTCTACCTCTTCACGCCGGCTGGCAAAGGGCCGTGGCCCGTGCTTTACGAACAACGATACGCGGACATCACCGCGCCCGGCACGCGCAAGGCCTACGCGAAATTGGCCGAGAGCGGATACGTCATCGCGGCCCAGAACTTCCGCGGGGCGGCCAAATCCGAAGGCACCTGGGTCGGCTACCGCGCTCTCGGCTGGGGCGAACTGAAGGATGGATTCGATACGGTGGAATGGTTGGCGAAGCAGCCGTGGAGCACGGGCAAGGTCGGCACGTTCGGCGGGTCGCAGGCCGGGTTCGCCCAGAACTTCCTCGCCGTTACGAGGCCGCCGGCCCTCAAGGCCCAGTACATGACCGACACCGGCCTCAGCCTCTACCACGAAGGCTACCGCATCGGCGGCACCACGCGACCCGAACGCTTCAAGACGATGAGCGAAGTGTGCCGCGTTCCAGAACACAATCGCAAGCTGCTCGAAGAATGGTTCCAACATCCGAACTACGACGACTACTGGGCCACCGAGGATTGCAGCAAGCACTTCGACAAAATGGATGTGCCGTGCTTCACGCTCGGGAGTTGGTTCGATTTCATGAACGTCGGCTCGATTGACAGCTACATGGGTCGGCAACACAAGGGCGGCATCAATTCGCGCGGTAAACAACAATTGCTTATCGGTCCGTGGCTGCACGGCGGAGCGAAAAATAACAAGATCGGCGACCTCGTCTTCCCCGAGAACGCAACCTTCGACCGCGACGCGCACATGATCCGCTGGTTCGACTTTCACTTGAAGGGCGTCAACAACGGCGCAATGAAGGACGCCGCTGTGCGGTATTACGCGATGGGTGCGGCCGGCGAGAAGGACGCACCGGGGAACGAATGGCGAACCGCGGCCGACTGGCCTGTGAAGGCCGACGCGACGCCGTATTATCTCCACGCGGACGGCAAGCTCTCGTCGACGTTACCGACCGAGGAGAATTCTTCGACGGCATTCCTCGCCGACCCGTTGAAGCCCGCGATCATCCCGCAGCGAGCCTTTCCTGGAGCGAAGGATGCCCGCGATTTCGAGAAGCAAGCCGAGGTGCGGACCTTCACCACCGACGTACTTACCGAGCCGCTCGAATGGACCGGACTCGTGAAAGCCGAACTCTTCGTGACCTCATCCGCGAAGGACACGGACTTCATCGTGCGGGTCTGCGATGTCTATCCCGATGGCCGCTCGATATTACTCATCGATTACATTCGGCGAGCGCGGTACCGCGAGGGCTACGAAAAGGAAGTGTTCCTGGAGCCGGGCAAGGTTACGCCGGTGTCGTTCGATGTGGGTTGGTTGAGTCAGGTGTTCAACAAGGGTCACCGCATCCGTGTGACCGTGGCGAGTACTGGCGCTCCGTTCTACGAACCAAATCCGAACACCGGCGAACCGCTGACGCTCGACCCTCCGAAGTCGACTGCGGTGGCGAAGAATGCGGTCCACCACGAGAAGCGCCACGCCTCGCGAATCGTGGCTCCCGTGAGGCCGAAATAATGGTGCCCGTCACGCAGGCGAATCCGAGGTTGGTTCGACAGTGCGAAGTTGGGTTCGCTCGGATGCGGACCGGGTGAGAAGCCAAGCCGTCGGAGCGATCACGAGCAGCGTGCCGAGCGCCGTCACTTCATCCACCGGATGATCCCAAAGCCAGACTCCGAGGGCGAGGCCCATCACGATTTGCGTGAGGCCGACCACGGCGACCTTGGCGGGGGCTCCACTCCCGAACGCCAGGGTTAAACAATATTGCCCGATGGTCGCACTGACGGCCATGCCGAGCAGGTGAAGCAGCGCGACGGGTTCGAGAACGGCGGCGGGGTCGTGCGAACGCGGGAACGCGAAGTACGCTCCGATGCACACGACCGTGGCGACCGCGGAAAAGTGTACGACGATCGCTCGCGGATCGACGCCTTTGAGCGAATGGAGCCCGAGCATGGCCACACCCGTGAACGCGGCGGCGGCCAGTGCCGCGAACACGCCCGCATTCGCCGATTCCAGGTGCGGTTGTTCGACGAGCGCGACGCCCGCGATTCCCACGAATATCGCCAGCCACATCTTCCACCCCGGCGGCTTCCCATAGAGTGGCCACGAAATCAAGGCGACCCAGATCGGGAACGTATTCGTGAGAGTCAGTACATCGGCCATGGGTAATTTCGAGAATGCATAGAACGTACATACCATGCTGCAACTGCCGGCGATGCTGCGGATCCAGAGGCGTCGCGGTCGCAGAAACACGAGCTTCGCACCGGCGAGATACGCCATGAGCGCAGCGAGCAGAGCCACGAGGCCCGCTCGCGCGATTGCGACGATTTGCCAGTCGCAGTGCTCGGTGAGAATCTTGGCGAAGGCGGCCATTCCGGTGAATGAGAAACTACCGGCCAGCATCCAAATATACGGGCGGGAACTGCGATGACTCATACGAGAACGATAGCGGTTCAAAGCGGTTGCGGATAGGCTATCCGACATCGGGAGGTTCGCAATGTATCCATCCGGCCAGTGGGACGGTTTCTGGTTCCAGGAAGCTTTCGGCAAACAGAAGATGACCGCGTTCGCGCTCCGGTTCTCGAACGGCAACATTACCGGCGAAGGCGGCGATGTCGTGGGCCGCTTCACATTCGCGGGCACCTACGACATCGAGAAGGGCGACATCGCGATGGTGAAGCAATACATCGGCAAACACCGCGTACACTACAGCGGTAAGCCTGATGGCGAAGGCTGCATCGGCGGCACTTGGATGGTCGAAGGCGTGTGGAAAGGGCCATTCCTACTCAGGCCTGTGATTCAACGACCTCGCGGCGACGAACCGATTGAAGAGATGGAGTGACTACAGCACTCCTGCTACCTTCGCCGCCATCTTGGCCACATTCGCGCCGCCTACCGCAGCGCGAACCTCATCGAGACAGCACTCCTGCTACCTTCGCCGCCATCTTGGCCACCTCGTCGGGCAGCGGCGTTCGCTTATATCGATAGACGCCGTCGCCGAAAGAGACCTCGTCGTCCTTGTCGGCGCGGTATTGCTCGGAAATACACAACACGAATTTACTCGGCATCTGCTTCTTCAATCGCTTGTACAAATTCTCGACGTCCACCTTCCGCCAGAAGCCGATGATTTCCACGAACACTTCTTTCCCCGATCCGGGATGGGTCAGCTTGAAGTCGGGGACCCAGACGCCATCGGAGAGCGAGACGGGATTCGGGTCGGTTGCGATGTGCCAACCCTTGACCTTGGCTGCGAAACTTTCGGCGAATTGCAGCAATTCCGGAGGCGTGTAGACGCCGAAATCCTTGAGGTGCGAACGAAGCCCGTCCGCGGCCGAGAGTGCGAACGATTTCTCCTTCCGCTCCGTGCCCCAGCGAATGCTCGCTTGGAGATCGAACGCCTTGCAGTGCAGAAGCGTGGGGAGGAACTGCGCGAGTTGTAACCCGTACTTGTTGGTGGCCGAGAAGAGCGAGAGCGGGCCGTCGAGTTTCAAGGTATAGGAATTGTTGGCAGACTCGTGAATCGTACAAATCAATCGATGGAACTTGACCTGACGAAACAGTTGTCGAAAGCGGGCGGGCGTTTCGCCCCAGATGCGGACTTCCATCGCCGTACACTTCAACAAAATGGATTGTGCGAGTGCGACGTTGTACCTGTGAATCAGGAACTCGGGCGTGCAGTCGTCGAACTTCAACACGCGCTTTTCGTCCTTCAAATCCGCGAAGAGACCCTTCTCGATCAACTCGGGTTCGAGAGCGAGTTCCCGTCCGACCTTTGCGATGACGGCGAGGCGGTCGAACGGTTGCCGGGCTGCGGCCGCTTCCACCCGGTGCATCGCGGCGGCTCGAAACACGGCTTCGCGAATCGTGTCGGGCGGGAACTCGGAATTGACTTCAAACTCGCAGCGATCTTCTAGCAAATCGGCCAAGCCCCGCGGCACGAACGCCGGTTGCCCTTCGCCGATGATCTCGTTGAGGTCGTCGTAGATCTCGCCGCGCGTGCGGCCGGGCGCAGCGCGGAACCCGAGCAATAACTGTTCCGCGAGCCCGAGCCACCCTTTGTTCTCGGGCGGCAGGTAGTGCGGAATCAGTTTGTTCTTCGCGAACTTCACGCGAACGAGATTGCCGGTGAGCATGTTATTGGAACGCTCGATGTTGCCGTCGCCGGTCGCTGACAAATTCTTCCACCGTGCCTCGGGAGATGGCCTCGTACAGCACCGCTTGTTTATCGCCGTACTTGCGCAAGATGCGGCCGAGGCGTTGGACGTTTTCCGTGGTGCTGCCAGTTCCTGAAAGTACGATGCCCACGTTCGCCGCCGGCACGTCCACACCTTCGTTCAACACCTGACACGTCACCACAACCGAGTATTCGCCGCTGTGGAATTTCTCGAGGATCGACTTGCGTTCCTTGGGCCGAGTTTGATTCGTCATTGCGGGTACGAGGTACTCCCGGGCGATGCGGTAGACCGTGGCGTTGTCCGCCGTGAAGATCAAGATGCGATCCGCCGCGTGGCGCTGGAGCATTTCCTCGAGAAACTTGAACTTGCCGCTGGGTGCCTGCATGATGCGTTTCTGTTCGCGGAAGGCTCGCGCCGCGGCCCACCCCTCCGGCGACTTGCTCGCCTCGAACAGGAATTTGCGGAAGCCGTCCGGCCCGGACATGTTGATGCCGCGTTCCGAGACGAACTGCTTGTACAATTCGCGACACCGCTCGTAGCGCTGCTGTTCTTCCGGGGTGAGATCGATGAACACGCGACGAGCTTCATACGGTGCGAGAAATTCACCCGCATCGTTGATATCGAGTCGATACACCATCGGGCCGATGAGTTCAAATAACAACTCCTCGGCACCGTCGGCTCGTTCGGGCGTTGCAGTCAGTCCCAGTCGGTACGGCGCGAGTCCGGCGTTCGCCGCTTCGGAATAGCTCGGGCCCGGCAAGTGATGGCACTCGTCGAATATCACCAACCCGAAGCGGTTCGCCCATTTCTCCAGATGGATGTAGGCGGAATCGTAGGTCGTCACGGTGAGTGGTTGGTAGTTGAATTCGCCGGCACCGACCATGCCGATTTCGACGCCGAAGGATTGTTCGAGTTCGCGGGCCCACTGAACCATGAGATCGATTTTCGGCGTGACGACGAGCGTGGGCCGGCCGACTTTTTCGATGCACAGGAACGAGGCGAAGGTCTTGCCGGTACCAGTGGGCATGACGACGACGCCTCGGCGACCGCCCTCGGTCCATTTGCGGAGGGCGTCGAGTTGATACGGTCGGGGTGTGCGTTCGGCGTTGAGTTTCCAGCCGGTGGGTTTGTTGTCCCAGCCGCGAGCGTTGTCGGTGTAGGGCAGTTTCTCGCGGAGGATGTGCTCGACGATGGCGCGGTAGTGCCGGCCCTGGGCGCGGTGCAACCCGGTGCGCGGGTCGAAAAGGACGCCGGGAAGCGTGTTGTAATTGAACCCCGGCGGCCCGGCGGCGATGACGACGGTGCCGCGATCGTACGTGAGCAGGAGCGGATCATCCATGCGGTGATTGTAGCGGCAACGCGAGCCGAGTCGCGGTGCATTACAGTAGGGTGTCCTTGTCGAAGTAGGCAATTGGTTCTGGGTGGCACCCAACTCTGGTAACGATATTACAGGATCGCCCTCGCCCGGGGGTGGCACCGGCTTCCCGGAAAACTCTAACAGCCCGGTTCTCATCGGAAGTTGGTACATTTGCTGCACCGGCTGGAAGCCGGTGCCACCCAGAACACCGGCTGGAAGCCGGTGCCACCCAGAACACCGGCTGGAAGCCGGTGCCACCCAGAACACCGGCTGGAAGCTGGTTCCACCCAGAACACCGGTTGGAAGCCGCTCGCCTAAAGGAGAGTCGACGTGCCCCGAATCCTCATGCGTTCCGTTCACGACACTTATCTGGACACGTCACCTTCTCTGAGAATCGGATAAAACAGATTCACATTAACCGGAGGAACCATGCCCACACTCGTGCTGCTCAATGGCTCCAAGTCTGGGACGCAGTGGCCCGTCGTCGGCGAACAATTCTTTATTGGGCGCGGGCTGAACTGCGATGCGGTCGTGAGCGATCCGGCCGGCCCGCCGGGCCGCGCGAAGGATAGCGTGAGCCGGATCCATGCGGTCATCACGCAATTGAAAGGGCAGTGGTTCATCGAGGATGGGGATGGAGCGGGCAAGTGCAGCCGCAACGGCACGCTGCTCAACGACAAGAAGTTGCCGTACCCCGGTCGCCGCCCGTTGAACGATCAGGATCGCATCCGCATCTGCGACATCCGGTGCCAGTTTCACTTCGACCCGCCGAGTACGTTTACGTTCGAAGCAGCCGTGGGCCATACGGACAGCGGGCAATCGCTGCTGTCGCAGCCGGCGGATCGTCTGAGGCAACTGCTCGAGATCAGCGCGGCCCTCCGCGGTACGCTCGATGCCGATGCCGTGCTGGAGCGGATGCTGGAGCATCTGTTCCGCATGTTCCCGCAGGCGCAGCGCGGCCTGGTGATCTTCCAGGACGAACAGTCCGGACCGCTCGTGGTTCACACGCTTCGCACGCCTCGGGGCGAACCGGCCGACCCGCGCTTCAGCACCAGCGTCGTTCGCCGCTGCCTCGAGAGCGTCGAGGCCGTACTGGGGAACGACCTCCCGATGCAGTTCCCGGACAGCGAGAGCATCGGAGGCCTTCCCATTCGTTCGCTGATGTGTACGCCGCTGTGGACGCCGGCCGGAAGGGCGCTCGGTGCCGTACAACTGGATGCACCTGGGGATTCCCGCAAGTTCACCCAGGACGATCTGCCCCTGCTTCTCGGCGTCGCCAATCAAGCGTCCATCGCCCTGAGCAATGCCCGCTTGCACCGCGAGACGCTGGCGTTCCAACGTCGGGCTCGGGATTTGGAAGTGGCCCAGCAGGTTCAACGGGCCCTGTTGCCTCACGCGATGCCGGTGGTGCCGGGCTACGAATTCTTCGCGTATTACGAGTCGGCTCAAGAGGTCGGGGGCGACTACTACGACTTCATTCCGCTGCCCGATGGGCGGCTGGCCATGGTGCTGGGCGACGTAGCGGGGAAGGGCGTGGCCGCGGCGCTGGTGATGGTCAAGTTCAGCGTCGAGGCGCGCGTGGCGCTGGAACGCGACGCCGATCCCGCCGTGGCCGTGGGCCGATTGAACGAGCGAATGCTGCGCATGGAAGTGCCGGAGAAATTCGTCACGCTCGCGGCAGTGGTCCTGGACCCGGCAACGCACAAGGTGATCGTCGTGAACGCGGGGCATCCTTCTCCCCTGTTGATTCGAGCCTCCGGGGAAGTGCGGGAAGTGGCCTCCCACGACGTGGCGGGCTTGCCCATCGGCATCGCCGACGGCATCCCGTACCTGTCCAGCGAAGTTCGGCTCGAACCCGGCGATCGGCTCCTCATCTTCAGCGACGGCGTGAGCGAGTCCCTCGATCAGAGCGACAAGTTGTTCGGCACCGATGGGATCAAGGCCGCGTTCGCGCGCGGTGCCACGGTCCACGCGACCGGCGAACAATTGATTCAGGCCGTGAAGCGCCACGCCGCGGGCTGCGATCAAAACGACGACATCACCGCCGTGTGCCTGGGCCGGCCGATTTGAGGTTTCGACGATTCTCCCGTTGACAGCCTGCGGGATCGGCGGACGATGAGAGATACTCCGAACGCCTGCCTGCCGTACATCTTGGACTGCTTGATGCGATTCCCTCTCCTTCGCATGGCTCTTGTCGGTGCGCTCGCCCTCGCGATGGGCGGGCTGCATTCCCTCACGGGCGACGACGCGAAGCCGAGCGTCAAGGCCGATTCGCGCACCACGACCTTCGACGATGTTCGACCGCTGCTTCAAGCCAAGTGCGTCCGCTGCCACGGCGACAAGATCGCGAAGGCCGAACTGAATCTGAACACCTTAGCGGGCGCGCTGAAGGGTGCCGAAGCCGGTGCCGTGATCGTGCCGGGGAACCCGGAGAAGAGCCATCTCTTCGAACAAGTTCACAGCGGGTTGATGCCGCCGGGTAAGAAGGACAAACTCAGCGCGCCGGAAGTGGAACTGATCCGCTCGTGGATTGCCGGCGGGGCGAAGCCGGGAAAGAGCGACGTGGCGAGCGCCGAACCCGTCTCGCAACACGACGTGATTCCCATCGTGCTGCGCCGCTGCACGGCGTGCCACGGCTTGCACCGAAAAGAGAACGGTCTCGATCTTCGGACGAAGGCGGCGATGCTCCGCGGCGGCAAGACCGGCCCGGCCATCGTGCTCAGCAAGCCCGCCGAGAGCCTGCTTATCAAGAAGATCGCGGCCGGTCAGATGCCACCGCCAGCGCGTTTGATCGAAGCTTGCGTCAAGCCCGTGGAGGCGACTGAACTCGCGATTCTCACTCGCTGGATCGCGGACGGTGCGCCGGAGGTGACACTCGAACCCGATGTCGCCACGGGTGCGGCCGATCTGCTGGTGACCGCGAAGGACCGCGATTTCTGGTCGTTCAAGCCGCCGCTGGCGGTCAAGGTTCCCGCCGTTCGCAACCCCACCCGCATCCGTAACGCGGTGGACAGTTTCGTTCTTCAGAAGCTCGAAGATCGCGGGCTCACCTTCTCACCCGAGGCGGACAAGGCGACGCTTCTGCGGCGAGCTTATCACGACCTCACGGGCCTGCCGCCCGAACCGGCCGAGGTGAAGGCGTTTCTCGCGGATGCGTCGCCGGACGCCTACGAGAAGGTGATCGAGAAGTTGCTGGCGTCGCCGCGCTACGGCGAGCGCTGGGGTCGCTTCTGGCTCGATGCCGCCGGCTACGCGGACTCGGAAGGCAAGCGCGAACAGGACCTACCCCGACCGCACGCGTGGCGCTACCGCGACTACGTCATCCGCGCCTTCAACGCCGACAAGCCGTACGACCGCTTCTTGATGGAGCAACTCGCCGGGGACGAACTGGCCGACTACGAGAACGCGAAGGAAATCACGCCCGCGATTTACGACAACCTCGTAGCGACCGGCTTCCTGCGCATGGTGCCCGACGCAACCTGGGCGAACATCACCGGCACCATTCCAGACCGCATCGAGGTGATCGCGGACGAGATCGACGTACTCGGTTCCGCCGTCATGGGTTTAACTTTGAAGTGCGCCCGTTGCCACACGCACAAGTTCGACCCGATCCCGCACCGCGACTACTACCGGCTCATCGCGGTCTTCAAGGGTGCGCTCGATGAGTACGATTGGTTGAAACCGGACATCCGCCCTGGCATCGGCCCCGAGAGCATCGACATACTTCCGGGCCGCATGCTCCCCTACGTGACGACGGCCGAACGCAAAGCCTGGGAAGCGGACGATGCGAAGTTCGTACAGGAAATCGAAGCCGTTCGCACGGCACTCGATGTGAAGGCGAAGACCATCTCGGCGAAGTTGACCGAGGAACGACTCGCGAAGTTGCCGGACGCGATCCGCGAGGATGTGCGGGCGATGCTCGCAGCTTCGCCGGAGAAGCGCGACCCCGTTCAGCGTTACCTAGCCGAGAAGTTCGAGAAGCCGCTTCGCGTGAATGCGACCGAGTTAAAGCAACTCGATGCGGCCTTCAAGAAAGAATCGGACGACGCGGACGCGCGCATCCGCACGATTCACACGCAGCGGCCTCCGGAGCCCAAGATTCAAGCGCTCTGGGATCGCGGCGAGCCTTCGCCCACGTACATCTATCGTCGCGGCGACTCGAACACTCCCAGCAAACTCGTCGGCCCCGGCGTGCCCTCCATGCTCACGGACGGCAAGGTTTCGTTCGAGGTGAAGCCGCCTTGGCCCGGCGCGAAGAAGACCGGCCGTCGGCTTGCCTTCGCCAAATGGCTCGTGCAACCCGAGCATCCGCTCACGGCTCGCGTCGCGGTGAATCGGATCTGGAAACACCACTTCGGCGCGGGCATCGTCGCCTCACTCGGGAACTTCGGCAAGAGCGGCACGCCTCCGACGCATCCGGAACTGTTGGACTGGCTGGCCCGCGAGTTCGTGCGTCAAGGCTGGAGCATGAAGGCGATGCATCGGCTCATCATGACCAGCACGGCGTACCGACAGAGTTCGACCATTTCGCCGGAACTGGCGAAGCTCGACCCGGCGAACGCGCTCGTGTCCCGGATGCCGCTTTCGCGCCGGGATGCGGAGTCGATCTACGATTCGCTGCTGCTCGTCGCGGGCAAGCTCGATGAAACGCGGGGCGGCCCGGCCGACTCGGTTCAAGTTCGTCGCGATGGGCTGGTCACGCCGAATGGAAGTGCGAAGGGCTGGCGGCGGATCGTCTACGTGAAGCAAACGCGGAAGCAGGTGCCGACGCATCTCGAGGCGTTCGACTTCCCGCAGATGAATCCGAACTGCATCGAGCGCCGCGATTCGACCGTCGCACCGCAGGCGCTGCATTTGTTGAACAACGCGGCGGTGGAGCAACTGGCGGCGGACTTCGCGAAGCGGATTCGCCGCGAAGCGGGGAACGATCCGGCCCGACAGATCGACGCCTTATATCTGACGGCACTGAGCCGTTCGCCGACCGCCGTGGAACGGCAACTCGGCCGCACGGCGCTGGTGCAGTTCGCGGACGACTGGGAGAAGGCCGCGACCGGTGTGCCCGATCGCGACGCTGCTGAGTTCAAGGCCCTGGCGACGTATTGCCACGCGATCTTGAATTCGGCGAGCTTCCTGTACGTGGATTGATCGTAGTCCTCACGCTCCGCGTGAGGTGCAGGATTGTAGTCCTCACGCTCCGCGTGAGGTGCAGGATTTCCTGAGTTCGCCGATTCGGATTTGACACGTCTCAACGGGAAGTTACACTTCCGCGCCCTTCACTTCGTTCGTCTCCCCGGTTCGTCGGGGCGAGCGAATCCCCACAAAACCTGGTGCGTATGAAACACCATGATTCATGGGCGTGCCGGTTCGTATTCACGGCAATCGATTCGAACGGCACCGCCGACGGGACCGTTCGCGCGGACGCACAACCACTTTCGCAACATGGGATTGGAGCCGAACCGAGAAGTGAACGCTACCGGTGCCGCTCCAACGGGAATGCGGAAAACGCCTCGTAAACGAGGCGTTCCGCGAGCGATCCACATGACTGAGAAAAAAGAGTCGACCCGCCGGCCTACTTCCCCTTCTCCTCCCCGCAGCCCTTCCAGACCCATTCGATGGCATGCGGGAGGAACGGGTTTCCGGTCGCTTAATACTTCGATAGGTCCTGCGTGGTCTGGCGCTGCACTTCCGGATCTGGGCCCACGTACAGGTGCAGGTGGTCCTTGTCGATGTAGATGACCTGCGTGCGCTGCTTCTTGATCTTGACCGGGAACGGGTAGTCGGACTGCACCGTTTCGGTGTAGTAGATGATGCATTCCCAGTGGCAGTGGTGCAGTTGCGCCGGCCCGACCAGCGGGAAGAACCGAGGCGGGTCGATCTTGTCCACGAGGCGGTTCTTGACGACGACGATGTCGTCGCGGAAGGTCTCGTAGCCGTAGGGCACGCCGCGCGGGATGCGGGGCATGGCCCGGAGCACTTCGCCATCGCTCGGCGGATCCTCGCAGATCGGGTCCGGGAACCCGGCGCGGAGTGGCGGCATGATCGGCGCCCGGCCGTCATTCTTGTGTTCGTACTTCGCTTGCATCCGCTCCGCGACCCACGGTTGGATCGGCACCGGAGTCAGGAAGCCCATCGCCAGCGGGTTGCATCCGGTGCTGCAAGCCGGCAGCACGGCAAAAGCCAGCAACCAGAGTTTCCGTCGCATCCAGGACATGCTTCCCTCCCCCAATCAGATCCGAATCGTCCGTGATTGCTGCATGTATCGGTTCCCCGGGGAGCGGGCTTGAGTTCCAAGTTCCAAGTTCGAGGTTCCGAGTTGAAAAAGGCTATCTCGTCGTTCGCCGCGTGGCGGTTTGGGCAAGTTCACACCGATGTGGCAACTTCGTTTGCCGCATCATCCCGAAACGACCGGGTTCGTCAGAGTGCCGATTCCGGAAATGGAAATGTCCACGGAGTCGCCGTTACTCAGATTGAATTCGTCCGGGGGAACGATGCCCGTGCCGGTGAGCAGGAGCACGCCGTTGGGGAACTCGTTCTCGCGGCCAAGCCACTCGACGAGGCTTTCGGGCGTGCGGTTCAGTTGAACGAGCGAGGTGGTTCCCTCGAAGGCGATCTTGCCGCCGCGGCGAATCACGAGGCGAATCTCGACACTTGGGAAGGCCGGCATCGCGTCCACCAGCGTGATGAGCGGCCCGAGCGAGCACGATTGCTTGTAGATCTTCGCTTGGGGCAAGTAGAGCGGGTTCTCGCCTTCGATGTCGCGGGAACTCACGTCGTTGCCGATGGTGTAGCCGACGATCTTGAGGCTGGGGGAAACGACGAGCGTGAGTTCGGGTTCGGGCACGCTCCACTTGCTGTCGGCCCGCACGCGGATCGGTTGGCCGGGATGCACGACGCGCTCCGGCGTCGCCTTCATGAACAGTTCCGGCCTCGGAGCCGTGTAAACCTTGTCGTAGAACTGGGCGGCCCCTTTCGACTCTTCTTCCCGCGCGACCTTGCTCCGTTTGTAAGTCACTCCCGCGGCCCAGACTTCCTGGCGATCGATCGGCGCGAGGAAGGTCTGGTCGCCGAGCGGTTCCGGCTGAATCGAGGCGTCGATGATCGACTTCGCGGCCTGAAGCGGGTTCGTGCTATGCAACACGTCCGCCAGCGTGGCGAGGCCGGGTTGACGGCCAAGATCGAGGGTGAAGAGGCGGCCGGCTTCGACGAGAACCACGGCGTCGCCGGACGGGCGGCGGATTTTTCCAAGCTGCATGAGTGGGGCTCCGGGTTCAATCGCGTTGGCATTGTTCTATGAACGCCATCGCTTCGTCGCGAGTGGCGGCGCGGTGGGCGCGTTCGACCAGATCGGCCAGTCGCGGCGTATACGGCACCGCGGCTCCGGGGGACGGTGCATGGGGAACGAGGCGTCGCGCGATACTTGCAGCGAGGCCGGCGATGCCTTCACCCGTGAGGGCGGAGACGCGAAGTGCATCGGGAAACTGCGACACATCCCAGGCGGGTGGCGCATCGATCTTGTTGATGACGACCAGCCCGAAGCGCAAGCAAGGGTCCGGTTCAATGGAAGGCGCGGAGGCGTCCATCACCCAGATCACCAAGTCGGCTTCGTTCATGTATCGTTCGGCACGCTCGATTCCTTCCGATTCGAGACCCGCGGCTTCGCGCAATCCCGCGGTATCGGCGAGTTCCACGGGCCAGCCGTCAAACGCAACTTGAACCTTTACCACATCGCGAGTCGTGCCGGCGAATTCGGACACGACCGACCGCTGATACCCGGCTAGCGCATTGACGAGGGAACTCTTCCCGACGTTCGGTGGCCCGGCAATGGCGACCTTCCACGGTTCGACGAGATGCCGACCGAGCGGGGCGAACGACGCGAGTTCCTGAAGATTCAAAGGGTCGCGAATGGCTCGCTCGAAAGCGCCGTGATATTGATCGAGCCGAATGGACGCGGTGCGAAGAGTGGGAGCTCGGCTGATCGGTACCGCTTGCGGCTTCGCGATTG
>JAYTGN010000344.1:0-22583 GCA_043733485.1 Gemmataceae bacterium | reverse complement strand
GAACCGGGTGAGGGGCTGGCTTTGAAGGTAGAAGCCCCTCACCCGCCATGCCGATGCATTCGCATCGGCATGGCGACCTCTCCCCAGCGGGGAGAGGTGGGGCCAACGGTCGACTCTTAAGCCTCATTCCTTCGCTGACCGTCCGTGGTAGGCTGCTCGCCCCGAATCGGACCGCCGGCAAGCCGGCGGCTAAATGTTCAGCGAGACTTCATCATGGGGCCACCGGCAGGGTTCTTCGGGCCGCGCAGGTCCACGCGCAGGCCCTTGCCGCCAACTGAATCGAACGGTGTGGCCAAACCTTCGAGCGCGTCGGGGTCGTAGTCGCCATCGAGTTGCTGAATGGCCCAGCGATCCAGATTCTTCTTCAACCCGCTCTCGGGACCGGGCGAGATATACGTGATGGTCACTTCCAACGGCGGCTCTTTCGTGCCGATGCGAATCACTTCATTGGTCGTGATGCCGCTCTTGGTGCGCGAACCCATCTTCGTCCAGCCCGCAGGCAGCGCGAACTCGGGAACATCCGTCTCGTTCTTGTACTTCGCGCTGGCGATGAACTTCTCCCACTCCGCCTCGTGCTTCGTGAGTTCCTCGATGCTGCCCTGGAACTTGAAGTACCAGATCGGTTCGCTGGCCGGGTACATCGCGCCGAGGATGCGGTGAGTCGGGACGCGGTTGGTGCCGCGCTCGGTGGTCTTGGGCACCTTGTACGAGGTGATCGATTCGCCGCTGCCGCAGCCGGCGACCCCGAGCGCGAGCCCCGCCAAAAGAAGAACGCACGTGCGGAGCGGGAGAGTCATGCGGAATCATCTCGGAGACGGCCCGTCGGGCCGATGGGGCGGGTGGACGAGCCGGACACTTTCATTGTTCAGAGGTTGGAACCATCCGTCAAGGCAAAGGGGAGCAAAGCCTGCCCTCGGATTGTGGCGAACCGGCGACGTGAGTCGCCGGGTTCCGACCCAACCCGGCGACTTACGTCGCCGGTTCGCCTTGAGTTGGAGCAAAGGGCGTCGCGTTCCCCTATAAATGCGGGAGTACCCCGCAGGTAAACCGTGCTCGCCATCGAAGCCCCATCACCGTTGTTGCTCGTTCGCCACGGCGTCATGCGCTTCTTGGGCGAATTCACCGCGCCGCCGAACCTGTCCGTTCGCCGCGGCGATGTCGTCGTCATTCGCACCGAACGCGGTTTAGAAGTCGGCGACATCCTCTGCCCGTCATCCCCCCAAGCCCTCTCGGTGATCCCCGACCCGACCAAGGGCGAGATCGTTCGACTCGCCACGGCCGACGACAAATCGCGAATCGCCCAACTCGAGATCCTGAAGCGCCAGCAGTTCACCATCGCGGAGAAACTCGTCGTCGATCACCGGCTCGCGATGCAACTCGTGGACATCGAGCACGTCTTCGGCGGCGAACGGCTCGTGTTCTACTTCCTAGCCGAGCAGCGCGTGGACTTTCGCGAACTGGTTCGGAGCATGGCCCGCGAGTTCCACACCCGCATCGAACTGCGTCAGATCGGCGTCCGCGACGAGGCCAAGCTCCTCGCCGATTACGGCGACTGCGGCAAGCCCGTCTGCTGCAACACGCACATGATGGTGATGCCACCCGTGAGCATGCGGATGGCGAAGCTACAGAAATCGACGCTCGACCCGACGAAAATTTCGGGCCGCTGCGGGCGGTTGAAGTGCTGCCTCCGATTCGAGCAAGATGTTTACGAGGAGTTCCAGCAGGAGCTTCCGCCGGTCGGTTCTCGGGTGCTCACGGACAAGGGCCAGGGCCGCGTTCTGGCGCAGGAAATCCTCGCTCGGCGGCTCTTGGTCGAGTTCGAAGACGGCCGCCGGCTCCCGATTCCCGCGCATGAGGTGTTGACGCGACTGTGAAAGAGGCTTACAACCTCAGCGATTGACGCCGCTCGCGGCCATCGCCACCACAGCATGGAGTTGCCGTGGATCAGAAGATTATGGAATTGACCCGGACGGAACCGCGGTACAGCTACGAGGCGTACCAGTTCGTCTGCGATGCCGTGAACTACACGCAAGATCGGCTCGGGCGGGTACTCGACGACGAGGAACGCGACGTCGATCAGCACGTGAGCGGGGGCGAACTGCTCCGCGGCGCGTGTTCCCTCGCCGTGCAAGAGTACGGCCTCATGGCCCCCGTCGTCTTCAAACTGTGGGGCATCCGCAACACGGACGACTTCGGCGAAATGGTCTTTCGTCTGATCGAAGCGGAACGGCTGAGCAAGTCCGACCGCGACGACCCGGACGACTTCCGCGAGCTTTTCGACATCGAGAAGGCGCTGGCCGAGGAATTTGAACAAGGCATGGGGGTCGCGCCCCCGCGGAGTGAACGGTGAACGGAGCCAAGCTGAGATTGATCGTGGCCGCGGCCCTCTTCCTCGGCTGGCTGTCGTGGCTGGGCTACTCGGCGCTGGCCAAGAATCGCGGGCCGGTCGTGTCCCATGTCCAGGCCGCGGCCGCGGCTCATGCCGTGGTCGGTGAAGTAACGGTTGGCGCGGATGGCAAGCCCGCCCCGGAAGTGAAGATTGTCGAGAGCTTCACAGCCGGCGGACCCGCTGCCGGTAGCGAAATCTATCTCGTCAACGGTGCCGAGGCGAAGGGCTTCGATGGCCCCGGACAGTACCTTCTGCTCTTGAACGCGAATTCGACGGTGCGGGCTGTCCCGCTCAACGGGAAGGAAGTCGCACTTTATACGTTGGTGGGCCTTCAGCGCTCACCGGGCTACGAACTCGCGGGCACCGGTAGCCCGACGATCTACAAGATGACGAACGAAGTGCGTGTCCAGGCGAAGAAACTCTTCCCGTAATCTCAAGCGGCCCACCGCGACTCGCGGTTCTACCCCTGGGAGCGCGGCCGTCCCGGCCGCTTGGCTACCTTCACCCCACGCATCAGGGTAAAACAATTCGCTAATCGGCTCGGGGTTGTCCAATACGTTCACGGGACGACCGCTCGGTTCGAGCAGTTGCAAAATCGGAGCTCACTGCGGCTGCATGTTTCCAGTGAAGTCGTGGGCAGACTTAGCTATAATGGGCCATAATTCCGCGAGGTGCTGATCGTGAACCGCTTGCAACCCTGCTTCATTGCCCTGATTTGTGGTGCCGGCGGTTTGTCGGCCCCCGTCCCGCAGCAGCCCGCGCCGTCGACGCCGTACGTGAAATGGACGGTCAAGGCCGACAACAATCGGACGGCAATGAACGTCGCTCTGGTCGTCAAGGAGTTGGTCGTCGTAGGGACCGAGAATGGAGAGTTGCAAGCTTATCGCACTGCGGACGGCAAATCGATTTGGACTTTCGAGCACGGGAAGCGGATCGCGCATCGTTTAAGTGCAGATGACGAGCGAGTCTATTTCACCGCGGCGGACGGGCTCGTCGCCGTTAAAGCGGTTGATGGCAAAAAAGTATGGTCCGTTGAGATCGACAAGGGGGATGGGCCCGTTCTCGCAATGAAAGAAAAGGGCGTCGTCTATACCGCCGACAACTATGGGACCATCTACTCCTTCGATGCGAAAACCGGGAAGAAGCTATGGACGGCGGACTTCCTCGCCGATGCCCCGGCCGATCCACCCGGTTTCGATGGTGAACGTGCGCGACTCGCTCCTGCAAAGGCTCGACCGTCTGACTTGGATTGCGACGGGGAGACAGTCTTTTTGACGGTGTTCGATCAATGTCGAGTCGTGGCATTCGAGGCCTCATCCGGCAAGCGCCGGTGGGCGTTCCAAACCAAAGGCTGGGTTGGGGGAGTACAGTTGACCGCCACAAGTGTATTCCTTGGTAGTCAGGATACCTTCTTGTACTGCCTCGACAAAAAAACCGGCAAGGAGATCTGGAGGTTTGGAGCGAAGAATTCGACGGATAATGGCTGTGTCGCCGACAATCAGAACGTGTATTTCGGGACATCCGCAGGCAATTACTATTGCTTGAACCAAAAGGACGGCAAGGAGGTTTGGCGATTCAAGACGGACGGTCGAATCGATGGTCGCAACTACTGGACTGGTTCAAGGCCCGTTCTGCTAAAAGGCACACTGTGGATGACGAGCCACGATGGAAAATTGTACGGAGTAGCCGCCGTTTCGGGTAAACGTCTTTGCATGCTTCAACCCGACGAAGAAGCCGATCTGTCCTCCCCGATTACTGATGGGAATTCTTTCTTTCTGACGACGCGTCCTCAGGTGCGTACCCGCGGAAATTCACTTGTAACCATCTCTTTGAAATGACTCACTTCGATCCTTAATGGGGGATCGAGTTCAAGGACATCCCGCTGCCGTTGAGCCTGGGAAAGCGGCGATGGCTCGCAGCTATGAAGACCCGCCACCCTTCGGAACGCGCTGCGAAGTGAACATTACACTCGCGGTCGCAGCCGAGAGCGCCTACGCATAGGGCAACAGCACCCGTAGTACCTCGGAGCGGGAACCCTGAGCCGCATATCCACCGAAACACCCGATCCACGACAACGTGGCCGCGACCAGCAAGACGATACCGACGGCCCTGGGAACCTTCCGGCTTGGCGACAGCAAACTTCTCCTCCACCTGTCGGTAACGCATTGGCGACAATTGCAGATGTACGAGGTCTGTCCGCCACGCTTCGAGGGGCGACATCGTTTGCGCGTTTAATGGAAGCTATCGCAAACCCTGCCGAGTATGCTCAAGCCCATGAGCGAGGTTACCAACATCCTGGCCGCCGTCGAGCGGGGTGACCCCCAAGCCGCCGAGGAACTCCTCCCGCTCGTCTACGATGAATTGCGGAAACTGGCGGCGCAGCGACTGGCCAGCGAGAAGCCCGGCCAGACCCTCCAAGCCACCGCTCTCGTCCACGAAGCTTACGTCCGGCTGGTCGGGGGCGAACCGCCCCACGGCTGGAACGGCCGGGGACACTTCTTCGCCGCGGCCGCCGAGGCGATGCGGCGAATTCTTCTCAATCGGGCTCGCGATAAGAAGCGCGTCAAACGCGGAGGCGATCGCCGTCGCGTCGATCTCGACCAACTCGAGATCGCCCTCGAGACGAACGACGAGCAACTGATTGCCCTCGATGACGCTCTGACGCAACTCGCGGCCGAAGACGCCGCCGCCGCACGTCTGGTGAACTTGCGATTTTTCGCTGGCCTCACGTTGAAGGACACCGCCGCTTCTCTGGGCCTTTCCCTGCGGACTGCGGAACGCCAATGGGCCTACGCCCGCGCCTGGCTCTACGCTCGCTTGCGCCAGGATGACGGTTCGGACGTCGTCTGAAGTTTTCGACATTTCTTGGCGGTTTTCTCCGCAAACGGGGCATTAACTACAGATCGATGCTCGGAGGCCATTGATGAGCAGCGTCAAAATCGATGCCAAGGCGATCTTTCTGGAAGCCCTGGATTGCCAGAACGACGACGAACAAAAGTGCTTTCTCGCAGGAGCGTGCGGGTTCGACACGCACCTGCGCCTACGAGTTGAGGAATTGCTACTCGCACATGGTGAGGCCGGCGCGTTCCTGGGTGGTCAGAAGGATGCCGCGCTCGATCTGCCGATGGCGGAGTGCCCGGGTACGGTCATCGGTCCGTACAAGCTCATGGAACAAATTGGTGAGGGTGGCATGGGTCTGGTGTTCGTCGCCGAACAGCAGCATCCGGTTCGTCGCAAAGTCGCGGTCAAGGTCATCAAGCCCGGTATGGACACGCGTGAGGTCGTTGCCCGATTCGAAGCCGAGCGGCAGGCGTTGGCACTGATGGACCACCCGAATATCGCCCGCGTTTTCGATGCGGGTGCGACCGATTCGGGCCGGCCCTACTTCGTCATGGAACTGGTACGCGGCGTCGACATCACGAAGTTCTGCGATGACGGTCGCCTGACCACGCGCGAACGACTCGATTTGTTCGTGCACGTTTGTCTGGCGGTGCAGCACGCCCACCAGAAGGGCATCATCCACCGCGATCTCAAGGCTTCAAACATCCTCGTCACGCTTCACGACGGCACGCCCGTGGTCAAAGTCATTGACTTCGGTGTGTCCAAGGCCATCGGTCAGCAGCTGACCGACAAGACGATCTACACGCGGTTTGCCCAGATGATCGGTACGCCGATGTACATGAGCCCGGAACAGGCCGAGATGAGCGGCCTGGACATCGATACCCGCAGCGACATCTATGCTCTGGGTGTGCTCTTGTACGAGTTGTTGACGGGAACCACACCGTTCGACAACGAACGCATGCGGGCAGCCGCGTTCGATGAAATGCGACGGATCATTCGCGAGGAAGAGCCGCCGAGGCCGAGCACTCGTTTCAGCACGCTGGAGCATTCCGCCGCGACGGTCTCCGTCAACCGCCGGAGCGTGCCGAATCGTCTGAGCCAACTGTTCAAGGGAGAACTCGACTGGATCGTGATGAAGGCACTGGAGAAGGACCGCAACCGTCGCTACGACTCGGCGAGCGCGTTTGCGTCGGATGTGCAGCGATACCTGCGCGACGAGCCCGTGCAAGCCTGCCCGCCGACGCTGATCTACAAATTGGGCAAGATCGTGCGCCGCCACCAAAAAGCCGTGCTGGCCATCTCGATGGTCCTGCTGGCGCTGTTGGGCGGCATCATCGGCACGACTTGGGGCATGCTCCGGGCGACGAGTGCGGAGGCCGAAGCCACGAACGAAGCGAATCAAAAGACGATTGCACTCACGGATCGAGAAACCGCACTGAAGGAGTCCACGGACCAGTTGTACTTGGCACTGGTCCACCGGGCGCGGGCCGAGCGTAGCAGCGGGCGCGTCGGGCAGCGGTTCGAGGCGCTCAAGGCGATACGGGAAGCGGCTCGGATTCGCATCACGCCGGAGCTGCGCACGGAAGCGATGGCCGCCCTGGTCCTGCCCGATGCGGAAGTCGCCCAGGAGTGGGAACGATCGATTGCGGACGGCCTCCACATGCACTTCGACGCCTCATTCCAGCGCTACGCCCGGTTGGACAAGCAGGGCAGCGTGACGGTGTGCCGGTCGAGCAACGGCCGGGAAGAGGTCATCACTCGTCTGCCCGTTCACAGCACGGCCCCGGTCGAAAGAGTGATGATGAGCCCGGACGCCCGGTTTGTGGCTTGTGGACATGCCTCCACGAACAGTATGGCGGGCCGAGTGCGGGTCTGGAAGTTGGACGGTCCCGAGCCGGCGATGCTGCTGGACGAACCGACGGGCATCCATAAAGCGGCGTTCGCCTTCCACCCGAGCTGCCGGCAAGTGGCCATTGGCCATGCCGACAAGTGGGTCAGCGTTTACGACCTGGCCACAAGCCGGCGCGTGCAGCAACTGGCGGTCAGCGCCGCGCCGTTCCACCTGGCCTTTCATCCGCATAAACACCGGCTGGCGGTGGCGTCCGGCAACGCCGTGCAACTGTTCGACACGGACACCGGGAAAGAACTGCCCGCGCTGCGCCACCCGGCGGCGGTCACACAGACCTGGTATGTCGCCTGGCATCCCGACGGCCGCCGCTTGGCGGTCAGCGGTGATGACCGCAAGATTCATCTCTGGGACACCGAGACGGCCGCCGAGGTCATGTCCCCCTGGACGGGTCACACCGCCGACGGCTTGGCTGTGGCATTCAACCACGCTGGCGATAGGCTGGCGAGCGTCGATTGGAACAGCCCAACTCGGCTCTGGGACACGGCCGCAGGCCGGACGCTCCTGTCCCTGCCCGGAGTCGGGTTACAGTTTAGCTCGGACGACCGCCTGTTCGGCCCTGAATACAGCGGCAACAAGATCAGGTTGTGGCGATTGGCCAGTGGCCAGGAACTGCGCGTGCTGCGTCCCCGCAGCGCGGGCAGCCTGGACAACATTCATAGCCCTGTCCTGCATGCCGACGGCCGCATCCTGGCTGCGGGCGCGCGCCACCAGCTGTGCTTCTTCGACCTTGCTAGCGGGGAGGAACTGGCCTCGGTGCGGTTGCTGCGCCAGGACGGGGCACACCCCGTCTTCTTCGACCCGCCTTGCCTTCCTCAAGGTAAGCCGGATGGAAAATCCGGCCTGCCGGGGGATCGATCCGGCGGGTGGATGACGGGCGGTTCCCGCGGCCTGTACCTTTGGCCCGCCCGGCAAGACTCCACTCGCCCCGAGGTCCTGCGTATCGGCCCGCCTCAGCAAATCACCCCGAACCCGGGGGGCGGCTTCTCCAATGGAGCCAGCGCTAGCGCGGACGGTCGCGTCGTGGCGGTGCCGCAAGGCCACTCGACATTGGTGCTGTATCGGGACCGCCCGGACCGGCGCGTGGTGCTAGGCCCGCAGCACGATGTGCGGTTTTCCGCGGTCAGCCCCGACGGCCGCTGGGTGGTCACTTGCAGTTGGGAATCGGATGGCCACTCCAAGACCATCCGGATTTGGGATGCCGAGACCCGCTTGCCAGTCCACGATTTGGCGATGGAGGGCTTCACGTCCGCCAGGTTCAGTCCCAATGGCCGCTGGCTGATGACTTCCGCCGGTGACAGCGGCTCCCGGCAGTGGGAGGTCGGTACCTGGAGGGAGGTGCGGCACTTCGATCGGGGCAAGTTCGCTTTCAGCCCGGATAGCCGGTTACTGGCCATCAACGACGTGTTTAGCGTAATCCGCTTGCTCGACTCCACCACGGGCCGCGAGGTGGCCCGGCTGACCGGCCCCGACCCGACGTGGTATTCGCCGGCTTGCTTCACTCCGGATGGGACGCGGCTCGTCGCCACCTGCTCCGGCGAGACGGCTCTCTATGTTTGGGATCTGCGCTTGATCCGCCAGCAATTGAAGGAGCTTGAACTGGACTGGGAGTGGCCCGAGTTCCCGCCGGCCGATCCCGTCAACCACGCCGCCAAGCCGCGCCAGGTGGTAGTCCTCGCCGGCGAGCAAAGCGCCCGCCAGGCCATTGCCCGGTACCGCCGTGCCGTCGAAGCCGACCCCGACAGCGCCTTGGCCTGCAACAACCTTGCCTGGATTTACCTGACGGCACCCGCGCCGCTGCGCGACGTGAAGGCCGCGTTGCCCCTGGCCGAGAAGGCCCTGCGCCTGGACGAAAAAAATCCCGAGTACCGGAACACCCTGGGCTTGGCCTATTACCGTGTGGAGCGCTATCGCGAGGCCGTTGAGATTATCCGGCCCGACCTCGAGACTCAGGAAGACTTGGGCCTGGCCTTCGACCTTTACGTCCTGGCCATGAGCCATGCCAAGCTGGGCGAGACGGCGCGGGCTCGAGACTATTTCGATTGGGCCGTCCGCTGGACTCGAGCCCAACAGGGCCTTTCCGCGGCACACCTCGACGAGCTGCGCATGTTCCGCGCCGAAACGTCCGAGATGCTGGATGCCGGAGGCGGGGTGGAAGTCGCCCCGCCCCCGAGGCAGCAGAAGTGAGCGAAGCCCGCCGCGCCCTTGTCGGACCGGCGGTATGAAAGAGGCCGGTGAGGCCCTAACCGTCAAGAAAGTTCCTCACCGGCCCGGCCACCGCCCCAGCGCTCGGTTTGCGCGCCGGGAACGATGTCTCCATTCTCATGCAAACCAAATCGCAAATGGAGACTTCGATGTCGTTCCACAAGTTTCTCACGTCCCTGTTCTCGCCTTCGAGTCGCCGGCGGAAATCCGCTCCGCCGCGTCCCAAGAAGGAAGCCAAGGCACCTCGGCTGCTCCGCCCGAGCTTGGAGTCGCTGGAGGATCGTACTGTACCGAGCTTCAGTCCGACCGATTTCGCCCGGTTCGGCCAGAGGTTGGAAGACGGCCTGGTTGCCCTCCAGACCCCACTCGCCAACACCTACGCCGCCACCAACTCCGTCCCGCTCGTTGGTAATCGGCTGAAGGACGTGTCCGCGCTCAATGTATTCTCGGACGCGAGGCTGAGAGGCATCAGCGAGAAAGTGGCGACCGTGGTTCCGGTGGCCTCGGATGCCGCGAACGGGGCTGCGCTTCGCAACGCCCTCTTCACCATCCTCGGCCCGGCCGGCACGAATCTAATCTCGAACATCGGCAACCTCGATGTCACGACGAACTCGAACAACAACTCGATCACCGTGCGAATGCCCTTCAGCAAGTCCTTGCCCAATATCGTTCTGGCTGACGGATTCGGCCTCGGCCTCGCGAGCCTCCCGTTCAGCGTGACGGCCGCGGGCGGCGTGATTGTCGACGGGAACTTCTCGCAAACCGCCCTGTTCAGCTTCTCCGCGCCGACTAACACGGCGACGGCCGTCACCGGGGCGTTCACCGTTACCGCCAAGGCGAGCGTGCTCAGCGGCTCGACCATCCAGGCCAAAATCGGGTTCCTCCAAGCGACGCTCCTGGACAACGGCACGACGGTCGACATCACGTTCCGCGGCCAAAGCGCGTCTCCACCGGTGACGTTCAACGCGCGGGTGAATCTGCTGGCCGAGGCGACCTTCGGCGGCAGCACTCAGTTCCCCTCCCTGTCCGCGAACTTCATCCTGAACTGGAACACGCTCTCCAACGCGAACGCCGCGCCGCAGAGCGTTCGCTTCGACAACGTCTCCATCGGGCTGGGCGAATTCCTCTCCAACATGATTCGACCGATCCTGGAAAAAGTCCAACTCGTGATCAGTCCGCTCCAGCCGATCGTGGACTTCCTCAATGCGCCAGTCCCCGGCGTCTCCGATCTCGCGGAGGCCGCGGGGCTCGGCCCGGTCCGCATCAAGGACCTCGTCCGCGCTCAGCAGGCAACGCAGGGTGCCAAGATGGACAACCAGATCGAAATGGCGCTGCGACTCTCCGAGTACATCGACACGATCAACGGAATCAATACGAACGGCAACCTGAAGATCAACCTCGGGAACCTCAACCTCTCGAGCAACGGCGCGAATCTCGTCAACCCCGGCAACGGCTCGAATCTGGCGTTGTCCGGCGGCAACACCAACTGGCAGCAGACCCTGGACAGCCTCGGCGGCGCGGGCACGCAAATCAAGGACCTGCTCAACCGCACCGGCGGCGAGATCGAGTTGAAGTTCCCGCTGCTCACCGACCCCGTGAACGGAGCGTTCAAACTTTTCGTCGGGCAACAGGCCGACCTCGTCACCCTGGACCTGAGCTACAAGCTGAACAATCCCGCGCCGTCCGGCGGGTCGATCTTCGGAATTGCCTTCGGGTTCAACGGCGGGCTGAACATCGATGCCAAGTTGCGGCTCGGTTACGACACCTACGGCATCCAAAAATTCATCGAGACCGGCGACCCGGCTCGATTGGCGGACGGGTTCTACGTCGACGACTCGACCCACTTCATCATGAGCGGCAAGTTCGGCGTCTTTGCCGGCGCGGGGATCGTCGTGGTCAGCATCACCATCGAGGGCGGCCTGGTGATCCCCGAGAGCAATCCGCTCAACATCAGGCTCAATCGGGACGTGGCGGGGAACCCGGACAACGACCCCACCCGGCTGCACTTCGACGAAATCCGGGCGCACCCCGAGGCCCTCTTCAAAGCCAGCGGCGAGGTCAATGCCAGCATCAACATCGTCGTGACGATCGGCATCAACGTGGACCTGCCTTTAATCGGCGAGGTGCTGATCGGCTTCACCAAGGAGTTCGAGATCGCGAGTGTGAAGATCTTCGACTTCTCCAGCAGCCCGGACCAATCGACTAACCTCGGCCTGGGCGGCGGCGGTGGCGGCGGGCCGGTGCTGGCCACCATGAACAGCGTCGGCGACTTGACGCTGAACATGGGCCCGAACGTAAACAAGCTCCGGGGTCCGATCGCACCGTCGAACGGCGACGAAAGCTTCTACGTCATGGCCGAAGGCGACCGGATCTGGGTGCTCGCCTACGGCGTCGCTCAGAGCTTTCCCTCGGACCAGGTCTCCACGATCATCGCCGACGGCGGGACGGGCAATGACGTGATCATCATCGACGGCAGCGTCGTCTTCAAAAACGCGATCCTGAACGGCGGAGCGGGGAACGACCGCTTGGAACACTACGGCCTTGGTTTCGACGTGGAAATGTACGGCGACGACGGGGACGATGTGCTTGTGGGCGGGATCGGGAAAGAGAAAATGCAAGGTGGCCCGAATAACGATCTGCTCATCGGGGGCGGCGGAAACGACCAACTGCTCGGCGGTGCCGGCAAAGACAAACTGTTCGGCGGCCTCGGAGACGATTTCTTGGACGGCGGCAATGGCGACGACGAGATCGACACGGGGGGCGGTCGTGATTTTGGGGGAGGCGGCCTCGGCGATGACATCTTCACGATCTATCCGGGCATCGGCTCACCCATTCTGTACGGCGCCGGTCTCTTCGCTGCCGACCAGTTCGAAGGCAGCGGCTACCACGACAAACTGATCGTGTCGGGAAGTGCAGGCAACGACATTTTCGAAGTCTCCAAGGTCGGCAATGATAACACCACCCTCGTCATCTCCAGGTACTCCAGTGTCGGGCGTATCGACTTTCCCAAGGCCATCGGCTTCGAGGAGATCTTCATCGAGCCGGGCGCGGGCAAGGATCAGATCACGATCAACGACCTGTCCGGCACGGTCGTTAAGAGTGTCGCCGTCAACCAGAAGGAATTCTTGAACCCGGACAAAGAGGCGGACACCGTGATCGTGAATGCCACCGATAACAGCGACACCGTCGGGATCGCCCAAAACTACACCCTGATCCGCGAACGCTATATCGATTTCACGAATCCGAAGAAGCCGCGGTTGGTCCCGGACCTGTACGGCACCGCGCAAGTGGTAGTAACAGAACTTGGCCCCATCATCGCGACACCGAACGCCGACCGGGATCAACTGATCGTCAACACGCTCGGCAGCAGTGACCGGGTCGTGTTGACAGCCGACGCGCCGCCGCGCTCCAGCCGTTCCGTTGTTAGCTTTCTCCCCGGCCGGGTGGAAGTGAACACCGGCAACGGTGACGACACCGTGTTCATCGGCTCGCTGTCGAGCCCGACCATCGTTCGCACGGGCTCCAATAACGACACGGTACTGGTCGGCACGCTGCCGTGGCGTTCCGGAGGCGATGTGAGCGGAATCCGCGCGTCTTTGGATCTGGAAGGCGGAAGCGGCATCGACAACTTCCAGTTCGACGACAGGACCAGCACGACCGGCAAGTTCGCGACCATTGGAGCGATCGGCTTTCAGGGCATCATCAACGGATTTGGCATGAGGAACTGGCTCCTTTTCAAGGAGATGGAGTACGTCGACGTGTTCTTTGGTAGCGGCGGCAACCAGGTGAGGATCGACCAGGAGGACGTCAGCGGCATCCCCCCTGCCGACCCGACGCAGTCGCTCGCGGTCTATACCGGTTCTGGAGCGGACACCGTCGACGTCTGGGGGACGAACACGCTCGTGTCTATCAACGGTCAGAACGGCCTCGACACGGTCAACGTCGGCCTGAACGGCAGAGTTCGAAACA
The DNA here is from genome assembly GCA_043733485.1 of Gemmataceae bacterium. GTDB lineage: Bacteria > Planctomycetota > Planctomycetia > Gemmatales > Gemmataceae > Urbifossiella. The sequence continues at coordinate 9,273 of JAYTGN010000344.1, read as the reverse complement.
TCCGCGGCGGCCTGATCGTGACCAATGACGGCAGTTACAGCGCGGTGAACGTGGACGACTCCGCCGATCCGGTCGCGCGCACGGGGATCATCTACAGGAGCGGGTCTAACACCGTGATCCGCGACTTGGCCCCGTCGGAAATCCATCTGCGCAGTAGCGATCTGCGTTCGCTGGTGGTTCGTGCCGGCAGCGGCGGCAACACCTTCAGAATCCACGACACGCCGACCAGCAACACGCCGGGCGGCCTCACGACGACGGTCCTGACCGGTACGGGGAGTGATAACGTTCTCGTTACCGGTACGAGGGGAGCCTTGGTGCTGAACGCCCAAGACGGCAGCAACACCATCACCGTCGGTTCCGCGACGACCGGCCTCAACGCCGTGAACGGCCCGATCAACGTCAGCGGCCTGGGCAATGCGAACGCGCTCAATGTCCGCGACGCCTCTTCGACTACCAGCCATGACTACTTGATGGACCGGAATTTCATCCAGCGCCTCGACAAGGCCCGGATCGACTACCAGAATCTCAACAGTCTGAGCCTGAGGACCGGCGCGCAAACGGACCAGGTCCGCGTCCTGGATACCATGCCGGCGGTCGGCATTGGCAGCAGCACGACGATCGACACCGGCGGTGGGAACGATCGGATCGATATCGGCCGGACGACCGGGTTTCTGTCCGTCACCGCGCGCGGCTCCAGCGTCATCGCGGTCGGCAACGCCCTCAGTTCGCTGGACAATAACCGAGGAGGGATCAACGTGCTTCCGTCCGGGGCGGGCAACTTCGTCACCTTGATTCTCAACGACCAGGCGGCGACGACGCCGCAGCAGCTCGACGTGACCTCGAATGTTATCGGCACGTTGTTCCAGCGGTCGGGTGCGGCCAACATCAACGTCTTCTTCAACCCGCTCGGCAGCTTCCAGTGGCAGGGCGGCAGCGGCGGGGACACCGTGAACGTCCTGGCAAAACCGGCGGCGGGGAGCATCTTCTCGCTGGGGGCCGGCGACGATGTTCTCAACGACGGAACCGCCGCCAATACGCTCGTTGCCGGTTCCGCGAGCGAAACTCTCAGCGTCTACGGCGGGGAGGGGACGGACCGACTGTTCATCCGGGACCAAGGGACAACCGCGCCTCGAAGCTACGAACTGAGCGTCGGCCAATTTGCCGGCCAAGAATCCCGCGGCAGCATCAGCGCGAGTCCGTTGAACAGCGTCATCAATAACTGGCAGACCATCATCTTCGATCAGGTCGAGTCGGTTACGCTCGACGCCGGCAGCGGCGGGAACTCCTTCAAGATCGCCGGCTCACCGGCGGCCACCTCGGTGTTCCTCCACACCGGTGCTGGCCTCGACACCATCGATGTGGGCAGCGGGAACAACCCAGCCTTCGGCCCGCCCAACCAGCTACGCGACTTCCGCGGGCCACTCACCCTCGATGGGCAAGCCGGCCTCGACCGCATCACCTTCAACGACCAGGGCACGACGACCAGGCAAATCTACACGCTGGAGGCGAACCAGCTGACGAGATTGGGCGCGGATTCGGTTGCGAACATGGCCCCCATCTCGTTCGCGGCCTTCGAGGCGATCGCACTCAACGGGAGCGGCGGCGGCAGCACCGCCTTTGTGCAAAGCACGGCGATCGGCACCTCGACGACGATCTATGGGCAACCCGGCGCGCTGGACACGTTCGGAGTTAGCTTCGGCACCAACACGAACAATATCCTCGGTCCGGTCAGCGTCTTCGGCCAGGCCGCCGACAACGACTTCGCCTACTACTACGACTACGCGAACTCCACTCCGCAAACCTACACGGTACGCACCAGTCCGACTGCCAGCGATGCCGTACTCGTGGAACGAGTTGGGGCCGTCCCCATTTCGTTCGGCGGCCTGAACCAGGTCATCTTCTACTCGCCGTCGGTAGGCGGAAACACGACCAACGTTCAGAGTTTGCCCGCGAGTGTCTTCCTGAACATGGGGGTTGGCAATGGCGACCACGTCACGCTCGGCAGCCTCGCACCGAATCTCGGTGGAACCTTGGCAAACATCCTGGGGCCGGTCGCCGTCGCCAGCTACTCGCCTGCCGATGCTGTCACCCTGGTCCTCGATGACTCGGGCAATGCCGGCCTGACGCCGAAAAGCGTGAGGCTCACGCTGCCCACGAGCCCGACGGACCTCGGGAACCATATCGAAGGGTTTGCACCGAGCACGGTTTATTGGAGACTGGGCGCGAACTCCTCCATCGCCCTTCTCGGCGGTGCCGCCGACGAGACGTTCGCGCTGACGAGCACCGCCTTCGCTCCCGCCATCCGGATCGATGGCGGCGGCGGGGTCAACACGCTGGATTACTCGGCGATCGCCGCCGTCCCCGCCGCCGTGAGCTTTTACCGTGGTGAAGGAAACGCCGCCGACTCGGCCGGCGGCAATCACGGCACCGTCTACGGCGATGTCACCTTCGTGCCCGGTCGGACTGGGCAGGCCTTCGACTTCGAGGGCGTCCTGAACGCCGACGGAGTCGGAGATTATGTCGATCTCGGCAGCGGCGCCTCCCTCGACCTTCCGGGCAGCATGAGCGTGTCGATGTGGGTTCGTCTGGACACGCTGGACCACTACAAGTACTTCCTTGCCGATTTCGATTCCCTCAGCGGCACCGCCAGTCAGGGCTCGCTGGGAACCGTCGCCGACGCATCCAGATTTGCCTGGTTCCAGTCCTACACGGACGGGACCTTCGGGAGGCTTGCGGGCATCACGCCCATTCAGCTCAACCAGTGGTTCCACTTGAGCGTCGTCCGCGACGACGTCGCCAAGTCCGTGCGGCTGTACGTGAACGGCGTGGAGGAAGCCAGCCTCAGCTACGCAGGTAAAACGGTCGTCCCCTTGCAGGGAAGCAAGATTCTGGGCGGTTCCGGGCCGGCTTTCCCGGCTGACTTCCTCGACGGCCGCCTGGATGAGGTCGGCATCTACAACCGTGCTCTCAGTCTCGCCGAGATTCAGGCGCTTTACTCTCCCGGCAGCGCCGGCACTGCGAGCGGAGTCGTGGTCAACCTGCCGCTGGGCACGGCCAGCGGCCTGACGGGTGGCATCGCCAGCATCCAGAATGTCATCGGCAGTGCCGGCAACGACATCCTCGTCGGCAACGACATCCTGGTCGGCAACGGCAGCGTGTTGACCGGCGGCGCCGGCCGCGACCTGCTCATCGCCGGCGCGTTGGCAAGCACCCTGAACGGCGGCGACGACGAAGACATCTTGATCGGCGGCACGACCGACTACGACCGTAACGCCGCCGCGCTCTTGGCCATCATGGCGGAATGGACGCGCACGGATGTGGATTACTCAACCCGCGTCGCCAATCTCAAGAGCGGCGCAAACGGCCTGCCGAGCCTAAACGCCAACACCGTCCACTCCAACGGCGGCCGCAACACGCTCAAGGGTAACGCGGGACGGGACTTCTTCTTCGCCAACTTGGCACTGGACACGTTGGACAGAGATCCCTTGACCGAAGACCTGGTGGAGGTGTGAGGCGTGTTGAAGCAGTCGGAAGACGAATCCAACGGTTTGTCCCCACTACGGGATGAACATAAAAGCGGCCGGTGAGGTGCTTCCCGCCAAACAAGCCCCTCACCGGCCCGGCACTTGCCGCTGCGCGATGGCCTGCCGCTCACCGTGCGCTTGGCGGACGGAACCACTCCGGTCATTCAGTCGACCGTCGTCAATACGGTGGCGGGCGCGATGGAGATCCAGAAGGTATTCGAGTGGATGATATGCCCACCACTCTTCAGGCCGATCAGCATCGGACGGCGACCCCGCCATTCAATCCAACTGGGTTGCCCACGTGCTCCGGGCTGCGATCGACCATGTGAAAGGCCGGATCGCAAACGATTCGGTTCTTCACGAACGAATGGTGCAAGAGGTGGGTCGTCAACATCGTGCCGAGCAAGGCGTCGAGCTTGCGGCCCATGCCGCGCGGGAGCGGGAAGAAACGAAGCGCGACTCGAGCAGCCTTGATCGCGAACGGGCGAAAGACTCCAACGTCTCGAGCCGTGCGCCCCGAGAGGAATTCTCCAAATAGCTCCCGTCCGTGGCGAGTTCTTGCAAAACTCGACCACGTCGGTGCCATGAACGGGTGTTTGTGCTCGGTCTGAAAGAGGGGCGGTAACAGGTCGCTCGTCGCTTCGCGCAACAGGTGCTTTTCGCGCAGGTTTTCGAGATCCATGAAGTGGGCGGTCGGGATCGTGCCCATCAACTCCAACAAGTCGCGATCCAGAAACGGCGGCCGGCATTCGAGGGAATGGGCCATTTCGACCCGGTCGCCCAGCGCGGGGATCACGATGTTGTAAAGCTGATTCAACGTGAGCAGCCGGGAGGTATTGAACGGGTCGAGGCCGTCCAACCTCTCTTTCGGCATGGAGGTACGCAACAGGGCATCGGGCATGTCTTCCCGCGAAAGGTTCAATCCTCGCGCGTTGAAGAACAAGTCGATGCAGCGACTGGCGTCGCGGGCGCGCAGGTTGAAGAAGCTCGGGTAGCCGAACATCTTGGTCGCTCGTTTCCAACGGTCGCTCGCGTCCCAGAGTAGGCCTTCGGAGCGGGCTTCCATCGTCCGGAAGCGGCGATGCAATTCGCGGCCCTTCTCGGCATCCGCTCCGCCCGCGGCGAGCAGTCGCCAGATCGCTTCGAGCTTGAAGTAGGGATAGCCGCCGAAGAATTCATCCGAGCCTTCACCCGTCAAGCACACCTTGACTCCGCGACCGCGGACGTACCCGGACAGCACCATTTTGGCGAGCGAGTTGTAGTTGTTGAGGGGCATTTCGGTTGCGTAGACGGCTGCCGGAATATTGTCGGCGATCTGCCGGTTCGTGCAGGGCACCGTCTCGAATTGCTGGCCGAAGTATGAAGCGACCGCCCGGGCCTTGTGCGATTCATCGTAAGGCGAATCGGGGAAACCGACGTTGAAACAGGTGAAACGCTTCCCCAGTTCCGACATCAGCCCGCAGATGATCGTCGAATCGAGTCCCCCGCTGAGGTAGGCATGGACGGGGACGTCGGCCGCCAACCGCCGCTTGACGGCGTTCGTAAGCCGTTCGCGGACCGCCGTTTTCGCCTCCGCAAAGGTCATGTCCGTGCGGGGCTCGAAAGTCTGGTAATAATGGCGGCACTCCCGATACGAGCCGTCTGCCTCGATCGCGAGAAAATGCCCCGGGCGGACTGGTCGGACGTTGGCGAACGGCGTCAGTTCTTCCCGATAGATTCCGAGCGCCGGACCGGTGAGATAGCGCGGGTTGAGGGCACGCGGGATGCGGTCGAGTGCGTAGATCGCCTTGATCTCCGAGGCGAGTACGATCTCGTCTGCCGTGACGGTATAGTAGAGCGGCTTGACGCCGCACGGATCTCGGCCGGCGATCAAGCGTCGTTGCCGTGCGTCCCAGAGCAGGAAGGCGAACTCGCCCTGCAGGTGTTGAAAGAGATCGGTACCGTGCTCTTCGTAAAGGTGGACGAGCAACTCGGAGTCGGACGCGGTGCGGAACTGGTGGCCTCGATTCGTCAGGCTGCGACGCAGTTGTTCGTAGTCGTACAGTTCGCCGTTGCAGACCGCGGAGATGGAATAGTCTTCGTTGTAAAGGGGTTGTTCGCCGCCGTTCAAATCGACGATGCTGAGTCGAACGTGCCCCAGACCGACGCGCCCGCGATCGAGAATCGCGTAAGCCGCTCCGTCGGGTCCGCGATGCGCGATGGCGGAGCACATTCGCGCCAAGTCGGCGGGATCGACGGGATCGTGATTCCGTCGCATGATCGACGCGATTCCGCACATGAATCGGAACCTCGGTGTTGATATCACGCGGCGATGCGCATGCTTTGCCGGAGTTCCGCCAGGATCACGTCGTGAAGGACTTCATCGAGGTGGACCAGACACCGGGCGATGAAGCTACCATCGAGAACCCGATGATCATAGACGAGTTTCGCGTTCATCGCGCCGTTCGGCTCGATCGGACTCAGGGTCAGCAAGGTGGTCTGGAGCCCGATCGGATGCAGCGACTCGGCCCCGAAACTGCCGTAATTGCTGATCCCGAAGGTGCCGAGGTGCTTCACGCGCCGCGGACCGGAGATGTCGAGCTTGTGCCACAGAATGAACCGCTGGAGGCTCCTCGGCATCGAGCCGAACCGCAGTGTGGCTCGAAAGCTGGAGACCGACCAGATCTCGGCGTTCTTGAGATCCAGAAGATCGCGGTGAATCTTGAGCAGCGACGACGATTCGGGCTCGCGAATCAGGCCCAGGAGGACGATTTTCTCGCCCTCCCATTCGCGTTCGACCGCCACCGCGCACTTGCTAGAGGAATGTTCGTAAAGGTGCGGGTACGGCCACGAGATCCAGGAACGACGAAGTTCAGGAAACCGCTTGCAGACAATCCCATACGCTCGAATGAAGATCGCCGTCCAGGATACGGGATCGACGGATCCACCCCGGGCCTGAGCCAGGGCGGCCACATTGATCGCGCGACTCACGGGTACGGTGGGAATCTTCCGCGCGTATTCCAGCATGGCCGCGATCGCACGTCGACCGTTCGAGAGAGGAATCGACTTTCCCATGTGGACCTGACTGAGCGGTGTTCGCGTCGTATGGTACCGGGGCGCACCCTTGCAATATCGGCATTAGAGCCTGCCAGAATTTCTCTTTTTCACGTTGAGACATTGTTTCGGGGGACGGCTTGGCGGCTTCACTCTTCGGGTTCGCCCCTCGCGGCGGGATTGTGCAGCTTGGCCTTGGCTTCGGCACCGTAACGAGAAATGACCGTGGCCAGGGTGGGCTTCAGGATCCGGGGAGCATCTTGAAATGCCGGACGCCGAACGCATCGGTCCAAGAGGCCCGCGCTTTCCCGGATTGTTTGTGTTCCAGATAGGACGGAAATGAATTGCGGCTGCGAGCCACGGGGCGGTTCTCCGTGGATTCTGTGAAAGTCTTTCACTGAATCCGTCTATCGGAGTCGCGCCCGGAACTGACCGGGGTTAGCGTAAAACGCTACGACTTAAGGGCATTTCTTCTAGCTCCCCGAGGCGGTCTCAACTCGATTCAGGGTTCATCGAACGCGGAACCTTACGGTTCAACAGGTTACGGCGAGCGGCTGTCATCGCTCTTTTCCCGTGGAACTCCATTTCGGACACGAAACCAGAACCGAAACCGGTTCCGAAACAACCCCGTGAACCGCTGAAGCTCGCCATCCACTATGAGGCCCTTCTCGACACCGGCAAGTTCGAGAGCCGTGCTGCGCTCGCCCGCCACCTCGGCGTCAGCCGGGCCAGGGTGACGCAGGTGCTGCGGCGTCTGGAGCCTGACGGAATCGCGAGTGAGACGACGTAGCCGGTGTGGCTTTCCCGGGGAAACTGGTTATGTGGCGGCCCCGTTGATCCGGGCTTCCAGGTCGGCCAGTGTCGAGAGGATGTCGTCGAAGCTGGCCGGCTCGGAGAGGTACATGTCCTGCATCGCTTGGTAGTCCCGCCGCAGCGCGGGCAGACGCGGGGGCGGTGGGACAAGCCGGAACGTCCCGGGCGTCGCGCGGTCGTAGTTCGCCCACGAGCTACCGAAGAACTGGCTCTTCCACTCCACGACCCGTCTGCGAAGCTCGTGTTGATAGACGGCCTTGCTGGCGGCCGGGTGCTTGGCCAGCGCCGCCGTATCCGCGTAGTGGCGGGAGAACCGATCGGGCGTCGGCTTCTCGGCCGGCCGGTGGTACTCCGTGTGGAGAATCGTCGCCTTCTCCCAGAAACTCCGATCGACTTCGAGAGCCACGACCTCGCACCGCCAGTCGGGGAACGCGGCAGGCAAAACGTCGGCCACCCACGGCCGAACCGGGTGGCGGCCGACCGGTTGCTGGTCGGTGAGGGAACCGAACTCCAGCTTCACCGCGCGGCTGAGGTACGCGAATCCCGCTGGCTGCGACGACGGGTAGTGGAACAGGAGGACCGGCGAGTTCGTGTGGGCGTCCATCTGGAACTCGAACCACGCGCGCTCGGGCTTCCCCAGAACGCCTGCCGCCGTCGCCTCCATCGCCGGCCCGATCCGGTCCCGCACGGCGGCTCCGCAGGCGGCTTCGGCCCTGGTCATCCACTTGTTCGCCTGGTTGCGGCTGGTGCCGGCATCCGGCAGGTTCAGAAACGTCGGCGACAGCGACAGGTCGATGTCTTCCGAGAAACGCTCGATGACGCCGAACACCTTCGACAGCGACGTGCCGCCCTTGAACACCAGACTTCCCGCGAATTCCGACTCGAACAGGATGCCGAGCAGCCAGCACACCCAGAAGTCCTTCTCCAGGACGACCGGGGAGACGTTTCGCCGAACCGCCGCCTGCTCGATGTACAGGCGGCGCTCGTCGGCCGGCAAGTCGAGGAAGCCGAGTTTCATGCCTCCTCCTGGGCAAGTTCGCGGAAGATCGGGTGCATCCAGGCCGGGGCGAGCCGTAGGTCGGCCAGAAGCTCCCGCCGCTCTTCAGCCGGCAGCGTCCGTCTCAAGTGTTCCCGACGCTCCGGGGTCACATGCTCCTGGCCCAACTCGCGGAGGGCCTGGATCAGCATGCCGCTCAGCCGCCCGGCCGCCGCCATGTTCCGTGCGGTGGTCCGGCGGAGTTGGATCGTCATCGGGCCAATCTTCACCGTCCGGGACGGCCCGTCCGTCAGGAACACCGCCTTGGCCGGCACCTGTTCGGACAGGCCAAGAGCGTTTGCGGCGTAGGCTCCCGCCGGTTGCAGACGGGTGCGGTCGCGGCCAGCCAGGGCTTGAGCCACGGCCTCGGCGGATGGCGCGAGCAGGCCGAGGACCGGGTGTTCCTTCGGGAGGTCGTACACTCCGCGGGTGAGGCGGCGAATCGTCCCTTTTCGGGTGAGCCGGTGCAGGACGATGTCTATCGCTTCACGGCTGCCAAGATCGAGGAAGTCGGCCGGCACGAACACGGGCCCGCTGCCGCGGCCCGAAATGGCCGCAATCACCTGCGAATCAATGCTTTGGGTCGTCTTCTTTGTGGCCGTCATGTAAGGAATTATGGCCAGTTTTTCTTACAGTGTCAAGGGCTGTCCATGTCTCCGGCCTCTGCACCTGCCTGGGCCAGGAGTTTAACAGAAGCGGAGCAGAGAAACACCCTTCGGGATGCCCGCTTCGGACTCAGCTTTTACGCGTACTGTGCCGGCCGACGAACCGCTAGATCACCCTGGCTGAATCCATGTGCCACCAATCAAGGAAAGTGCCAGACTCCTTCAGCCCATAACCCGCTTCAGAGCGGACCCTGCCGAGCAG
>JAYTGN010000343.1:0-3484 GCA_043733485.1 Gemmataceae bacterium | reverse complement strand
GCAGAGACGGAAGTTGAGACAGAATCGGGGCGATAGGCGGTAAGCTGGGCAGTTTCTCCACCCTCGTGGCAACGGCTTTCAGCCATGGTGATCTAGCGGGCTCGGCCCCCATTGTTCGTAGAGCCCCGAATAAACCTTCATCGCCACCACTGTCACGAGTGCGACCACGGCTCCGACCGAGAGATCGATGCCGCCACTGATGAGAACGAGGAGCATGCCCAGGCCGACGATGGCGGGAATGGTGCCTTCGTGGAACAGGACTTCGAGGTTGCCGACGCTCCAGAAGGTGCGGAACCCGCCCTGGCTTCCGATGAGCAGTGAGAAGAGAAGAACCACGCCCGCAAAGCCGACCCACGGCCCGGAGGGAAGAGCGACGCGACTCGAGGTGGGCATGAGTGAGTCCGGAGAGAGTCGAACGAGTACACGAGGGCAATCGTATTCCGCGCGGGTTCGGCTTTCATCACGAGTTTGTGATCCGCGGTGGCTTCGCAACGGAGCCGAACTTGCGTAAACTGAAACGAGGTTGTCGTTCACCAGGAAGGGAAGACCTCATGTCGTCGCGATTGTCGCTGGCCCTCGCCGCTGCGTTGCTGGTTCCCGCGTTCGCTCGTTCCGCCGATCCCGCGGTGCGGGCCAAGGCCGATGCGGACCTCGCCCGCACCGCGCAGGGCATGTTCGCGGACCTGAAAACCGTCACGCTCGAAAATGGGCTGCGGGTCTATCTGCTTCCCGTGAAGAACTCGCCGACCGTCACCACGATGGTGGCGTACCGCGTGGGCAGTGCCGACGAGGAGAAGGACCAGACCGGCCTCTCGCACTACCTCGAACACCTCATGTTCAAGGGCACGGACAAGCTCATGCCCGGCGACGTGGACCGCGCGACGCAACGCAACGGCGGCAGCAACAACGCCTACACCTCCGAAGACATGACCGTCTACCACTTCGACTTCGCCGCGGATCGCTGGCAGATCGCACTCTCGATCGAGGCGGACCGCATGCGGAACATCAAGATCGACGCCAAGCACGAGTTCGAACAGGAAAAGGGAGCCGTGATTTCCGAACTGGCCGGCGGTGAAGATCAGCCGTGGGGCCTGGAATTCAAGAAGGTGCTGCCGTTGCTCTTCCCCAAGGATTCGCCATACTCGCACCCTGTGATCGGGGAAGAGAAGCACGTACGCGACGCGACCGCCGAGATCATCAAGCGGCACTACGACAAGTGGTACCACCCGAACAACGCCTCGCTGGTGATCGTCGGCGGGTTCGACGCGGATGCGGCACTGGCCAAGATCAAGGAACTCTTCTCGAGCATCCCGCAGGGCGAGTTGCCGAAGCGGAAGCCGCCGACGTTCTTCAAGGATCGCGCCGGTCCGGTTCGCGTGCAGTTCGAGTCGAAGTTCGACGTGCCGCGCGTGCTGCTCGGGTTCAACACGATCCCCGTCGGCGACCCGGACGATCCCGTTCTGGACGTGATTTCGAACGTACTCGGCGACGGCCGCACCTCGCGGCTCTACCGCAAGCTGGTCGAAGACGAACGGGTTGCCTCCGAGGCGTCGGCCGGGAATTACACCGGCCGCTATCCCGGTTGGTTCTCGGTGAACGCCGAACTGCTCAAGGGGAAGGATCGCGCCAAGGTCGAGGAACTGATCTTCGCGGAACTAGACAAACTGGCCACCGAGCCGATCTCGGATGGAGAGATGTCGCGGGCTCGGCGCAAGATTCTCGCGGGGTTCGTCTTCTCGCGCGAGAGCATTCACAGCCTCTGCGACACGGTGGCCCGCGCCAGCACCTACCCCAATGGCGAGGACGTGGCGAAATACTACAGCGGCTACCTCACGCGGCTCGCTTCCCTCACCAAGGCGGACGTGCAGCGCGTGGCGAAGAAGTACCTTGCTCGTAAACAATCGACGATCGTGTGGAGCGTGCCGAAGGATGAAGCGAAGAAGAGCGGAGGCGCCATTCCCGAAACCCGGTTTCTGCTTTGGAAACCGGGTTTCTTCTCGCTCGAACAGAAACCCGGTTTCCAAAGCAGAAACCGGGTTTCAAATGCCGAAGCCGCAGGCGGCGGTGCGAAAGCCTTCTCGCTCACCAGCGCCAAACGCATCGTGCTGCCCAACGGGCTCACCGTCATCATGCTCGAAGATCATCGGCTACCCGTGGTCGTGGCCAGCCTCGCCATCAAGGACGTGTCGCTCCGCGAACCCGCGGACAAGTCCGGGATTGCTTCCTTCGTCGGCGGCCTACTCGAAGAAGGCACCGACAAACACACCGGCCCCGAGATCGCCGCCCTGATCGAAGACACCGGCGGCACCATGAGCCTCTCGTCGTCCGGCGGCAGCCTGAAGGTTCTCACTCCGGATACGGACCTGGGCCTCGGGCTGATGTTCGAATGCGTGAGCCGCCCGACGTTTCCCGCTGAAGCACTCGAACGCCAGCGCGAGCAACAACTCTCGGCCATCGACGATGCCGAGACGCAACCGCGAACCCGCGCCAGCACCCTGTTCAAGTCGATTGTCTACGGTCCGCATCCGTACGGCCGCACGTCGCTCGGGAAGAAGGACGTGGTCTCGAAGCTGACCGCCGCCGATTGCAAGGCGTTTCACGCCTCCGCGATCGCCCCGAACAACGCGATCGTGGTACTCGTCGGCTACTTCGAGACGGACGAAATGGCGAAGAAGATCGAGGCGATGACCAAGGACTGGAAGGCTTCCGATGCGAAGAAGCCGGAGCCGGCTGTGCCGCCTGCCGCCAAACTCGTCGAACGGATCGTCAGCGATCCGACCGCGGCTCAGGTTCACACGTACCTCGGGCACCTCGGCATCACCCGCCAGAACCCGGACTACTACAAGCTGCTCGTGATGGACAACGTACTCGGCACCGGCCCCGGTTTCACGGATCGCCTCTCCGCGACCTTGCGAGATCGCCAAGGATTGGCCTATACGGTCAACGCCACAATTGCCTCCGGGGCGGGGAATCAGCCGGGCACGTTCACCGGGTTCATCGGCACTTCGCCCAAGGACTTCATCCAGGCCCGCGACGGGTTCGTCACTGAGATCGCGAAGATTCGAGATGCACCGCCGACTGCCTTGGAAGTGGACGACGCCAAGAAGTACCTGTTGGGGAACTTACCGTTCAAGTTCACGACCATGTCCGCGGTCGCGGGTCAGTTGCTGGCTGCCGAGCAGTATAGCCTCGGGTTCGACTTCCTGGAAAAGTACCGGAAGGAAGTCGAGGCCGTGACGCCCGCCGATGTGCAGGCCGTGGCGAAGAAGTACCTCAACCCGAAGGCGCTGACGATCGTCGCGGTTGGGGCCATCGACAAGGACGGCAAGCCGCTCGAGAAGAAGAAGGGCAAGTGAACCGGCACCGCGGGCGGAGCGTACCTAAACTAGATCACCCTGGCTGAAACCCGATGCCACGAGGGTAGTGAAACTGCCCAGATTACCGTTTATCGCCCAGATTCCGCCTCAACTTCCGTTCTCTACTG
>JAYTGN010000342.1:0-9427 GCA_043733485.1 Gemmataceae bacterium | reverse complement strand
GGCCGGACCGCGACAATCCGCGAAGCGGTTGTTGCGGTCCGGCCCACGGGGGAGTGTCTCAGCCGATGCACGTGGGCCTCACTCGGCAAGGCTGAAGCCTTGCCTCGCTCCGGCCCACCCTACGCACCCCGGAATGGGTCAGAAGAACTGCCGATCGCCTAACCGACGAACACCGGGATGCCTCAGTCCCGGGTTGCCAAGTCCCGGCTCTCGGTAGCCCGACGAGGTGCCTTCCGTGTGGTCGACGTTTTCGTTCGTTCGATGGGTTCGCCGGTTCCGAGCTGGCGCGGTGAAGCCACGGACCGTGCGGCGAGCCGCCCTCCATGTTGAGGGGCTCGAAGATCGCTCGGTCCCCGCTGCCGTTAGCGTCAACCTCTCGACGATTCTCGCGGCGCAACAAGACTTCGCGGGACCTCTGGCTCGTGCCGGATACGACCTCGCTTTGCTCAATCGCGACTTCCAAGTCTTCACGGCCAACTCCGGCTTCAGCCCCGATTCTTACGTTCCACTCAATTCGTTACTTCAAGTTTCCCACGGCTCGGTAACCCTCGATGTTCTCCCGTCCGGCGACACCTCCACGGCCCGAGCCGACCTCGAAGCCCTCGGCTTCCGCACACTCGCTCAAGCGAAGTATGTGATCTCGGGCACGCTCCCGATTGCCGCGCTCGCCTCGGCGGCGGCCCTGAGCAGCGTGCAAGCCATCCAGGCCGCGTACAAACCGATAACGAATATCGGCTCGGTCACGAGCCAGGGTGTGAAGGCTCAACAATCGGATAAGGTAACCAGCTTCCTCGGACTCGATGGAACCGGCAAAACCGTCGGGGTCATTTCGGACAGCTTCAACTTGCTCGGCGGAGCGGGGTCGGACGTCGGCACGGGCGACCTCCCCGGTTCGACCAATCCCTTCAATCACCTCACTCCGGTGAACGTGGTACGCGAGGGGGTCAGCGGCTCGGACGAAGGCCGGGCGATGCTGCAGATCGTTCACGATGTCGCGCCCGGCGCGAACCTCGCCTTCGCCTCGGCGGGCAGCACGCAGACTCAGTTCACGCAAAGTATCGCCGACCTCTTCGGTGCCGGCGTCAACGTGTTCGTGGACGATCTCACGTTCCTCAGCGAACCGATGTTCCTGGACGGCCTGATTGCCCAGGCCGTCGATCAGGTCGCCTCGGTGGACGTGCCGTATTTTTCCGCGGCCGGGAATCTGGGCCGCGCTTCCTACGAGCAAGCCTTTCGAAACAGCGGAACCGACCTCACCGGCACGGGTGCCTACAAAGTGCCGGCCGCTCTCTCTCCAACCTTCCTCGCACACAATTTTGGTGGCGGAGATCTCTTCCAGACCATCACGCTTCCGCCGGGCACGACGAACTTCTCGTTCCAGTGGTCCGATCCTTTCAAGTCGGTAAACGGCGTGGGAGCCCAGACGAATTTGAACTTGGCCGTATTCGACATGGCCGGCAACTTCATGAACGCGACCGGCGGCTTCACGCAGAATGCCGGTGCCGATCCGGTTGAAGTCTTCTCGATCGCGAACTCCACCGGTGCACCGATGCAGGTGCAGTTCGCGATCGGGAAGGTGAGCGGACCCGATCCGATTCTGTTGAAGTACGTCGCGTTCCAGCCATCTGGGACCAGTAACGTCTCGATCGATGAGTACGCGACGAACAGCAGCACGCTTTTTGGGCACGCGAATGCGGCGGGAGCCGAGTCGATCGGTGCCGCCCTGTATTCGAACACGCCGCCGTACGGGCAGAACCCGCCGCTGCTCGAATCGTATTCTTCGCGGGGCGGCACGCCGATTCTCTACGGAAGCGACGGGATGCTGTTGCCCGTACCGCAGACGCGGCAATCGCCGGACGTCGTGGCCCCGGACGGCGTGAGTACGACCTTCTTCGGCCAGCCCAATGGCTCGGGCTCCAGTTTCTTCGGCACGTCCGCAGCCGCGCCTCATGCCGCGGGCGTCGCGGCACTGATGCTTCAGGCGAAGACGCACCTTTCGGCCAGGCAGATCTTCACGGCCCTGGAAACGACGGCCATCGACATCGGCCCAGCGGGTTACGACGTCGATAGCGGATGGGGTCTGATCAACGCCTCGGCCGCAATTATTAGCTTGAACGCGGGTCCGTATGCCGTGACGTTCGAAGGCACGTCGGGCAGCGATATCATGCTCGTTCGCCGCGATGCGTCCGGCAGCAAGATCGAGTTCCTGCTCGGCGGCGTTGTGCAACTGGCGATCCCCGCGAACCAGGTTGTGAGCATCGCCGTGAACGGTCGCGGCGGGAACGACGCGCTCACGCTCGACCACAACAACGGGGCCATCGATCGTGCGGTCGCTTACGACGGCGGCACCGGCACCGATTCGCTCCTCATCTTGGGCACGGTGGGCCTGCCCGCCGAGATCAACGCCTTCGCGAACACCGCCGCCGTTCCCACCATCACGGTGACCTCGGGCACCGTCCCGCCAGTCTCGTTCACGTCGGTCGAAGCCGCGACGCTCACGCCGACGAACGGCATCGTGAACCTGCTGGGCGACAACAACACCCCGACCGGACAAGCCGACAGCTTCGTGGTCCGCGGCACCGGAGTGGCTGCCTTCACCGCCTCGCTCAACGGTAGTCCGCCGATCCAATTCCTCGGTGCCACAGCCCTGAACGCCTACGGGAGGACTCTGACTGATACGTTCGAGGTTTCGCCGTGGGCGAGCAACAGCCCTACGGGATGGGGCGTTCAAACGTACTTCGACGGCGGCAACGCGACCGATGGCGACCTCCTCGTTTACAACACCGTCACCGCGAATCCCGTGTCCGAAGACATCGCGATCCAACCCGCGACGGTCGGCGCGGGGGAAATCCGCGTCGCCAATGCCAGCGATGCGTCCGCCATCGCGATCATCAGCTACGTCAACACCGATCTGAGCGTGAACCACGGCAACAGCTTCTCGAGCGACACCGACACGCTCACACTGCGGGGAACGAATTCTCCCGAAGTCTTCGCGATCGACATGCTGGCCGCGGCGACGGCCCAGCTTCCGATGGTCGACGTGAAGCAATCGGGAGGCGGCTCGCTCTATCGATTGCGTTCCTTCTCCGGCTTCTCGATGCTCGGCATTCTCGGGCTCGGCGGCAGCGACACCGTGGACCTCCTCGCGGGCCGAGACGACGGCAGCGTTTCCCTCGATATCGATCTCGGACTTCCCGCGGGCGGCCCCAATCCCTCCGACCGCGACCGCATCGAAGTGTTCGGAACGAACGGAGCCAGCGATCGGTTCCGCTACTCGCCCGGCGCGGGCAACGCGGGGCATATCGAAATCGCGCGATCGACGGCCTCGGCCAGCACGTCCATCGACTTCCGCAACGTCGAAACGGCCGGGTTCAACGGCGGAACGCCGACCGGTTTCAGCAGCACGGGCGCGGATCGCATCGCCATCGACGGCACCAGCGGCAGCGACACGTTCGCGCTCACGACCACCAATACACTCGTGACCTACGCGCAAGTCAACGCCGGACCGCTCCTGGATTTCACGAACCTCGGAACGTCGGGTTCCACCTACGCGCTCGATGGCCTAGATGGCAGCGACGCGTTCAACGTGACGCAGTCGGCGGCCTGGAACATCGCCAGCCTGACCATCGACGGCGGCAGCGGTTCGAACGACAGCGTGAACGTGATCGGCTCCGTGGGCGACGACCGATACACGTACACGCCGAGCACGACCACGCTCGCCGTCGAAGCTCCCATCGGAGGCTCACCCCTTCCCTACTTCTTCGCGAACATCAAGCGCATCCTGATCGACGCGCTCGGCCACGTCGGCGGCGACCGACTCGTCGTCACCGAACCCGTGGGCTACACGCCGACCGCGAACTCGGGCACCTTCCCCACCGATCCGCCGCTTTCGTATCGAAATGTGGAGTTCTTCAACGTCGATCAACTCCCGACGCTCAGCGAGGACAACGCGACGACCCTCGAAGACAATCCGATCCTGATCGACGTGCTCGCGAACGATACCGGCATCGGCGATGGCCCGATTGTGCTGACCATCGCCAACCCGCCGACGCGCGGTTCCGCCGTCGTCGTCGGCAACTCCATCCGCTACATCCCCGACCCGAATACGAACGACTACGCCTCCGGACCGGACGAGTTCACCTATCAGGTCACGGACGGGAACGGCGATACGTCCACGGCTTTGGTAAGGGTTCACGTCGCGCCCGTGAACGATCCACCGACGGCCACCCCGGAATCGCTCACCGCCCAGGAAGACGGGTCGACGTCCATCGCGCTCCAGGGCGACGACGGCGACCCCGAGATCGTCCAGGGCCTCACCTTCGCCATCGTCGGTGGCCCGTCCCACGGAACCATCACGGCGTTCGATCCGAGCACGGGCAAGTTCACTTACACCGCGGCGGCAGACTACTCGGGACCGGACAGGATCGCCTTCACGGTGAAGGACGACGCCACGGCGGGCGGCCCGGCACTCACCAGTTCACCGGCCGCGATTTCGATCAGCGTGCAAGGCGTCAACGATCCTCCGACCGCCTTCGCTCAGAACCTCGGCACCAACGAAGATACACCGCTCGCTTTCACCCTGACGGGTACCGATGGCGACCCCGAGGTGGTCCAGGTACTCACGTTCGCAATTGCGAACGGCCCACTGCACGGAACCGTCGCGGGGTTCAACCCGGCGACCGGCAAAGGCACCTACATCCCCGACTCGAACTACCACGGATCGGACTCGTTCACCGTCACGGTAACGGACGATACCACGGCTGGAGGACCGGCCCTGACGAGTCCCCCCGCCACGATCGCGATCGACGTCGTTGCCGTGAACGACCCGCCCATCGCGCTGAGCCAGAACGTGATGGTGACCGAGGATGGTTCGCTGGAAATCGTCCTGACCGGCGACGATGGCGATCCCGAAGTGGTCCAGGTTCTCACGTTCACCATTGCGACCGGCCCGCTGCACGGCCAGATTTCGGGGTTCGACCCGAGGACCGGCTCGTTCGTCTACACGCCCGATGCGGACTACGCGGGAACGGATACGATCGCGTTCACCGTCACCGACGATAGTACGGCGGGTGGCCCACCGCGGGTGAGCCAGACGCTCGGTACGATTGCGATTACCGTGCAAGGCGTGAACGCCGCGCCCTCGGCGACGAGCCAATCGGTGGGGCTTGCCGAGGATGGATCGCTCGCCATCGTGCTCGCTGGAACCGACAACGACCCCGAAGTGGTTCAGGTGCTCACCTTCGCGATCGTGAGCGGGCCGCTCCACGGGCAACTTACGAACTTCAACCCGGCCACGGGAACGCTCACGTACGTCCCGGCGGCAAATTACAACGGGCCGGATTCGTTCACCTTCACGGTCACGGACGACAACACGGCGGGTGGCCCCGCGAAGGTCAGCAACCAGGCGACCGTTGCCATCGCCGTTTCGCCGGTGAACGACCGCCCCATCGCCTTCTCGCAGTCCGTCTCGGTTCAAGGGAACAAGTCGATCGTCATCGTGCTCACCGCGGACGACGGCGATCCGGAAGTGAGCCAAAACTTGACGTTCGCGATCACCGGCCCGAGCTCGGGCACGCTGACGCCGCTCGACGGCTTGACGACGCATTTGGGGAGCCTGCGATTCCAGTATCGCCCGAACCCCGCCTACGTGGGTTCCGATTCGTTCACCTTCACCGCGACGGACGACGGCTCGCCGAACCTCACGAGCACTGCGGCGAGCGTTTCGATCGCCGTGACGCGGCCTCCGGATGGCGTCATCGCCACGGGAGCCGGCGAAGGCGGTAGCCCGCACGTCGAGTTGTTCAACGCCCGAACGGGCGCGAGGCTCCAGAGCTTCTTCGCCTACGATCCGTCCTTCACCGGCGGCGTGCGCGTGGCCGTCGGCGACGTGAACAACGACGGTATCCCCGACATCATCACCGGAGCCGGAGTCGGCGGCTTCCCGCACGTCAAAGTCTTTAGCGGCAAGGATCTCACGCTGCTCGCGAGCTTCTTCGCCTTCGACGATCAGTTCACGGGCGGCATCACGGTGGCCTCGGGCGACGTGGACGGCCTGCCCGGCGACGAGATCGTCGTCGGTGCCGGACCGGGTGCCGGGCCGCACGTGCGAACCTTTAAATTGGTTGGCGGGCAGATCGAACAGATGCCCGGCGCGCTCGGCAGCTTCTTCGCTTACGACTCCAATTTCACCGGCGGCGTGAATGTGGCCGTCGGCAACTTCGACGGCTTGCCCGGCGACGAAATCATCACCGGGGCCGGAATGGGTGGCGGACCGCACGTGAAAGTGTTCGGCTCAGGCGGCGCGGTTCTGGCCAGCCTCTTCGCCTTCCCAGACGATGGCCGGCTCGGCGTGACCGTGGCTGCGGGCGACATCGATGGCGACGGCAAGGCCGAGATTCTGACCGGCCCCGGTGAAGGTGGTGGCCCGATTCCCCGAATCTTCGAAGGCGGAACCGCCTTCTTGCGAAGTGAGTTCCCCGCGTTTAATCCCGACTACCGAGGCGGCATCTTCGTCGGCACCGTCGATTCCGATGGCGACGGGCTCGCCGACCTACTCATCGCCCCAGGCCAATCCGCACGTTCGGTGCAAATCTTCGATGGCGAGAATCTGAACTTGCTCGACGAGTTCAACGCCTACAGCAGCAACTTCCTCGGCGGCGTCTACATCGCGGGTAAGGGATAACGCGAGCGAATGACCGCGGCCTACCCTTGCCCGGCTCGCCCACCCGAACCTACAATCACCCCGCCGTCGCGGAGCGGGTTCGCGATGGCTGTGCGGACGAACCGGACGAGGAGCGGGACCATGAAGCAGATTGCCGCGTTGACACTGGTGCTGAGCGTGGGCTTCCTGGGCCGCGCCGAAGACAAAAAAACCGAAGCCCCGAAACTCGTGGGCACCTACACGCTCGTCAAAGGCAAGAAGAACGGCGAGCCCGTCGGCGACGACGCCAAGAAGCCCAAGTACATCATCGACGACAAGAAGATCACCATCGGCGACAAAGACGGCAAGTTCGTCATGTCCTACAAGCTCGACGGCACCAAGATCGACATGGAGATTCTCGAAGGTCCGTTTGAAGGCCTCAAGGGCTCCAAGGGCTACGGCATCGTCGAAGTGAAGGGCAACACCTTCAAGCTCGCCTACAACACCGAGAAGGACAAGCGGCCCAAGGATTTCGACGGCAAGGAAGGCTTCGCCTTCGAATTCACGAAGGACAAGGACAAGCCCAAGGAGTGAGTGCGGAGCAATCCGGGTGGCACCGCTTCCAGCCGGTGAAGTCTAACCGGGTGGCACCGTGCTTCCAGCCGGTGCAGTCTGACCGGGTGGCACCGTGCTTCCAGCCGGTGCAGTCTAACCGGGTGGCACCGTGCTTCCAGCCGGTGCAGCAGATGCAACACGGGTGTCAATAAAACCCGGTTTCTGCTTTGGAAACCGGGTTTTATGTAAGCCATCAGAAACCCGGTTTCCATAGCAGAAACCGGGTTTCAAGAACGAGAGGGAACTCCACATGCCCGAAATGATTGTCGGAATCGACCTCGGTACGACGAACAGCGAGATCGCGATCCTCGAGAACGGGCAGCCGCGCGTCTTGTGCGAAGACGGCGACCCGATCCTGCCTTCCATCGTCGGAATCGCCGAAGACGGGCGATTGCTCGTGGGCCGCGCCGCCCGCAATCAGTGGGTGCTGGCCCCGGATCGCACCATCAAATCGATCAAGCGGAAGATGGGCCAGGACCTGAAGGTGCCGCTCGGCGAGCAACAGTTCACGCCGCAAGAAATTTCGGCCATGATCCTGCGGGCTTTGAAGAGCCGGGCCGAGCGCGAACTCGGCGTCGAGGTGAAGAAAGCCGTCATCACGGTTCCCGCGTACTTCAACGACAGCCAGCGGCAAGCGACGCGCGAAGCCGGCACCCTCGCCGGGCTCGACGTCGTCCGCATCATCAACGAGCCCACCGCGGCCGCCCTCACCTACAACCCCGACCAATCGAAGGCCGAACGCATCCTCGTCTACGATCTCGGCGGCGGCACCTTCGACGTCTCCATCGTTCACACCGAAGGCGGCGTCGTCGAAGTGCTCTCCAGCCACGGCGACACGCAACTCGGCGGCGACGACTTCGACGAACTCTTCCTCGACTCCGTCGCCGAAGACTTCCTCGAGATGTACGAGATCGACCTCCGCGACAATCGCGTGACGCGGGCGCGGTTGCTCCGCGCCGTGGAAGACGCCAAGAAGCGGCTCAGCGATCACGCCTTCACGCGGATCGACGAAGAGTTCATCGCGGAAAAGGACGGCGTGCCGCTGCACCTGAGCGTGGAAGTGAGCCGCGAGGAATTCGAACTGCTGATCCGCCCGCAGATCGACCGCACCATGGAATGCCTTCAGAAGGCCCTGGACGACGCCGGGATCGTGGCGGCGCAGATCGATCGGGTCGTGCTCGTCGGCGGCAGCACGCGAACGCAGTTGATCGGCCGGTTGCTCGAAGAACGCCTCGGCCAACCGGCCCACCGCGAGATCAACCCGGACCTCTGCGTGGCGCTCGGGGCGGCGGTACAGGGGGCGATCATCGCCGGCGAGAACGTCGGGGCCGTGCTCGTGGACATCACGCCGCACTCGCTCGGCATCAAGTGCCTCGAATACACCGACGACTTCGGCCTCCGCGCCAACGAGCACAAGTTCGCCCCCATTTTGAAGCGCAACGCACCGCTCCCCGCGTCCCGCAGCGAGGTCTTCTGCACGGTCTCGGACAATCAGCCGGTCGTAGATATCGAGGTGTTCCAGGGTGAAAACATCGACGTTCGCCGAAACCATCGGGTCGGCAAGTTCATGATCGAGGGGTTGGCGAAGGTGCCGGCCGGGAACCAACTCGTGGTTCAACTCGACCTCACGCTCGACGGCATTTTGAAGGTCTCGGCTCGGGAAAAAGCGACCGGCCTCGTGAAGCAGATCACGATCGACAACGCGATGGCGCGGTATGCCGTGTCCGAGCGTGCGGGTGCCCAGGCTCGTTTGAACCGGATGTGGTCCGACCTGGAATCGCTGATGCCGGGCGTCGCGTCGGCCGAGCCGGAAGAAGCCTTCGACGAGTCGTCGATGACACGTCTTCCGGAAGGCGCGATCGGCCTCACACCCGAGGTTTCGGAACCGCGTGAAGGTCAGCGTGAGACGGTGCAGGCTCGGGATCTGTTGGAGAAGGCGGACCGCATCCGCGCCAAGGCGAGTACCGAGGATCAGGAGGAACTCGAACGCCTGGCGGTCAAGGTGCGCGAAACGCTCGCCGACAGCCGCTGGCCCGAACTTCAGACGGCGTGCAACGACCTCAGCGACGTGCTGTTCTACTTGGAAGATGCGTGAGATTGAAACCCGGTTTCTGCTTTGGAAACCGGGTTTCTTCTGTTGAGAAACCCGGTTTCTGCTTTGGAAACCGGGTT
>JAYTGN010000341.1:0-9429 GCA_043733485.1 Gemmataceae bacterium | reverse complement strand
GAAACCGGGTTTCTCGCGACCGACGGAGAAACCCGGTTTCCAAAGCAGAAACCGGGTTTCAACAAGTGGCGATTCGCCTGGCCGTTGTTCGCCGTGCTTACGGGTGTCGCGATCTGGTTTGCGTTCTTCAGCAATCGCGGCCCGCGCGACGACCTCGGCAAACTCCAGGGCGACTGGAACTACTCCACTGCTGGCCGGAACAACCTCGGCGTCATCCGAGTTGAAGGCGATACCTGGAGCTACCACTCCGGAGGTCCATTCGGGAAAAGCTATCGAATGACGCTTCGCCCCGAGGTGAAGGAAATCGATCTTGCTCTCCTAGGTGACGACGGCCAGCCGGCGACGTTTACTCATGGGGCGGGTAAGGGTGCCGAGGTGAAGTTGCAAGGCATTTATGCGATCGACGGCAACGAGGTGAAGGTGGCACTCGGAGTCGCAGAACGGCCAAAAAGCTTTGAAGACGACGAGGCCCAGGTGTTGATTTTGAAGCGATGAGTCGCGTTACCGTTTAGCCGCGACGCGCAGTCCTCGGAGCGGAGCGCGGCAACGCGTGTGGGATCGGAGACCATGAATTTTCTTTCTCCCTGGATGCTGGCCGGTGCCGCCGCAGTGGGCATTCCCATCGCGCTGCACTTCTTTTACAAGGCCAGGTACCGCAAGCTGCCGTGGGCCGCGATGGAGTTCCTCAAGGAAGCCATCGAGCAGACCAGCCGTCGGCTCAAGTTCCAGGAATGGATCCTCCTCGCGCTCCGCTGCCTCGCGATCCTGCTGCTCGCGCTCGCCCTTGCTCGCCCCGGCATTCAATCCGCCGGCTCGACCGGCCGCGGTGAGTCGGTCGATGCCGTCATCGTGATAGACACCTCGTACAGCATGGGCGCTCAGGACGGCGACAAGACCCGGCTCGAACTCGCCAAGAGGGCCGCCCTCGACATCATCGACACTCTGCCTGCGAACTCCACCGTTCAGATCATCGGCTGCTCCGATCGTCCGGAACTGCTCGGACCGAAGACCCGCTCCAACCTCGATCAAGCCAGGCAACTGATTCCCACCATCGAAACGTCCGGGCTCGCGTCCGACTTTCTCCCAGGGCTTTCGGCCGCACTCGAAGCCGCCAACTCGGGCACCTCGCCCGTCAAGGAAATCTACTTCCTCAGCGACATGCAGAAGCTCGGTTTTGAACGCCAACAAGGCACGCTGCGCGATAAGTGCGACGAGATTCGCCATCAGGCCAACCTCATATTCGTTCGCTGCGGTAAGGACGACCGCAAGGTCGGCAACGTCGCCGTGACGGACGTGCAAGCCATCGGCACGATCCCGCACACTCGCACCCGCGTGCCCTTCGTCATCAGTTTGAAGAACACGAGCAGCGAGCCGGTGAAGGGCCTCAAGGTTGGCCTCGAACTCGAAGGCAAGGCCATCGAGAAGGACGTGGTTCAGGTCGATCTCATCGAGCCGGGACAGGTCATTCCCGTAACGCTGACCGGCAGTCTGGAGGAAGCCGGGGCGAAGGTGCTGACGGTCCGCATCAGCGGCGATGGCCTCCCCGGCGACAATCGCTTCGACAAGGTCATCTTCATTCGCGATGTGATTCGCGTGCTGCTGGTCGACGGCATGCCGAACGTCGCCTTACCGGCGGAGTCCGGTTCGCACTTCGTCCGCAACGCGCTCACGCCCGTGCCGCCGGACCGCACCGAGGAATACTACATCCGGCCGCAGATCGTCACCGTGAACGAACTCAGTGCCGCGTCGCTCGCCAACATCGACGTGGTGTACTTACTCGACGCACCTGCGAACGCGCTTCCCGCGGACTTCGTCACCCGTTTGAAGGAGTTCGTGTCCACGGGCGGCGGGCTCGTCATCGGCAGCGGCGACAACGTACTCGCTGCGGACTACAACCGCGTGCTCGGTTCCTCCGGCGCGAAACTGCTGCCGTTCGATCTCGTTCAAGTGGAGAACGCCACCGAGACGAGCCCGTTCAAACCGGCCCCGGAATCGATTGCCCTGAACCCTTCGTTCATGAGCCCGTTCAGCGAGCCACCGTACAGCAACGCTCTCGATGGCGTCTCCATGACCAAACTTTACGGCGTGAAGGAAGACGGCCCCGGCGGCGTCGGCGGCCGCGTCCTCGTCAGTACCCCGGACAAGAAGCCGTTCATCAGTTCGCGCGTTGTCGGCGAGGGCGAAGTGATCTTCGTGGGCACTTCGCTCGACGAACGCTGGTCGAACTTCCCCGGTCGCGGGTCCGATGCGTTCGTGCCGTTCACGGCGTTCACCCTGGCTCACCTCACGGGTCGTAAGACGCCGGGTGGAACCAAGACCGCCGGCGATCCGCTCGTGTGGTATCCGCCCGAGGTGGAAGGCGGGTTCGAACTGGTGAAGCCGCCGAAGGCGGGCGAGAAGGACAATCGCCGCGTGCGGTTGGACCGGCCCGATGCGAGCCCCGGCGAAAAGCTGACGATCACGGCGACCGACACTGCCGACCCCGGCATCTATCGCATCGTGCCCGAAGGCAAGCCGGACTCGTCGGGCCCGACCTTCGCCGTGAACGCCGACCTCCGCGAATCGGCAAATCTCGAGGTCGCGTTGAACGCCGACATGACCAAGATTCTCGGTTACGAGCCGATCGTGATTCAGGCCGGTGCCGGCACCGAGGCCGCGATCAACCAGACTCGCGTTCGCCGCGAGTGGACCGAATGGGTGCTGCTGTTGTTGCTGTTCGCACTGGTGGCGGAATCGCTTTGGGCGTGGATCTGCGGTCGAGCCTGGTAGAGATTCGCAAGCCCACCCATTGCAATGGGTGGGCTTCATGGGAACTGTCATGATCTCTCTCTCGCTACTCGCTGAACTTTCGATCCGTGGATGGCACTGGGGGTTCGGCCTGGTTTTCGGGCTGGCCGCGGTGATCGCCGTCGGGGTGCTCTACGTCCGGGAGAGTGCGCGCATCGGGTTCCTGCCCCGCAGCACCATGGCCCTGCTCCGCTTTTCCATCGTCGTCACTGTGGCGTTCCTCCTGTTGCGGCCCGTCTGGGTCAGGGAAGAAAAAGGCGATCGCCGGCGGCCCGTGGCCCTGATCGTCGATATTTCCCAAAGCATGACGAGCAAGGATCCGCGTCCCGGCATCACCGATCAATGGCGAGTCGCCATCGCCTACGATTTCGTGTCTCCGGATAAGGGCATTCCCGAAAGCCAGATCGTTTCGTTCGTGGGTGAAGGCAAGCTTCCCGACAAGCCTTCGCGCATCGAAGTCGCTCGGGCGGCACTGCTCAATCCGAAGCTGAACCTGCTCGAAGAAATCAAGAACAAGTGCGGGCCGCTCGACTCCTCGACCTTCGGCACGAACCGCACCGGTCGCGAATCGTTCGACACGCGCTGGCTCAAGGAGATCGCCGCCACGGAATCGCGAACGGCTCTCGCCGACGCCGTCTCGGAACTGATCGACCGCGACGAGAAGGACCTGCCCGCGGCCATCGTGATCGTGACGGACGGCCGCGAGAATTTCAGCAGCCGCAAGCGCAGCCTCGATGACATCGGCCGCGAGTGCGCCCGCCTCAAGGTGCCCCTGCACATCTACGGCGTCGGCAGTTCCGCCTTCGGCCACGTCGAACTCCGCGACGCACTCGTTCCCGAAACGCTCTTCGTGGACGACGCCATCTCGATACCCGTGCGCTACCGCGTGAAGGACGTCACGGACGGCAAAGCCGAGATCGTGCTGAAGTACGGCGACCGCGAAGTGGCCCGCAAGCTCATCGACCCCGTTCGCACCGGCGACGACCTGCGCGAGGTGCTGTCGTTCGTTCCCACGAAGCAGGATGCCGAGGCGAAGAAGCCGGAGTTGACCGTGACGGTCCGCGTGACCACGGGTTCGGGCGCGACCGCCGAGGTACTCTCGGACGAAACCGTGAAGAATACCAAGGTCGTGGATCGCAAGCTGAAGGTACTCGTGGTCGACTCGCTGCCGCGGTTCGATTTCAAGTTCCTACAGCGGGCTTTGCTCCGCGATCGCCGCGTCGAGGCGAGCTTCTACCTGACCGAAGGCGATCGGCAATCGATGAAAGCCGGCAAGCCGTGGGTGCCGGGTTTCGCCCTCTCCCGAAGCGATTTCCGCAAGGAACTGTTCGATTACGACCTGCTGATCTTCGGCGACATCCCCGGCTCATTCTGGTCTCCGGATCAGCAGGAAGTGATCAAGGAATTCGTGTCCGAGGGCGGCGGCATGATCCAGGTCGCCGGCCGCTGGCACGCTCCAGCCGGCTGGGTGAAATCGCCCATCGGCGAAGTCCTGCCCGTCGAGTTCGATGCGGTCCGCTTCCCAATCGAATCTCCGACCCGGCCCATCGGGTTCAAGCCGCAGGTCGCCCCCGCCGCTTCCCGTGCCGCAGTGCTTTCACTCGAAGACGACCCGCTGGACAACGCCCGCCGCTGGCGCTCGCTGCCGGAAATCTTCTGGCACTATCCCGTGATGAAGCTCAAGCCCGCAGCCGAGGCGTTCCTCGTACACCCGACGCAGAAACTCGCCGACGGCAAGCCGATGCCGCTCCTCGCCGGGCACTATTACGGCAAGGGCTACGTCATCTTCATGGGCTTCGACGAAACGTGGCGCTGGCGCTTCAACGAGGCGGACAAATACTTCGGCCGCTTCTGGAGCCAGGCCGTGTATGTGGCAGGCGTGCCCCGCACCGTGGGCACGAAGCTCACGCAACTTTCGCTCGATACCATCGACCCGGTTCAGGGCAAGACCGGCCAGCTTCACGCGCGCCTGTTCACGAAAGACTTCCAGCCCGTGACGGCGGACGAGGTCGAAGCGCGACTCGTTAAGCTCGATGCAGATCCGAACGACAAGGACGCCAACGTGCCCGTGAAGTTGATCGCGAAGCGCGGCTCGGACAATAAGCCGACCGGCGAATACCTGGCCACCCTGCCCTTCAATCGCACCGGCCGCTTCTCGCTCAAGGTCGATCCGAGTAACGGCAATCCCGCCAACCTCGACTACCGCGTGAACCTGCCGCCCGAACACGAACTCGCTCCCGGCGGCATGGCCGAAGGCGACCTCCGCAAGCTCGCCGAGGCGACGAGCGGTGGCTTCTACCGCGAAGAAGATCTGTTCAAGCTGCCGGGCCAGGTGAAGGCGCAAACCGCGCCGTTCACGATCCGCAATGAGACGATCCTCTGGAACAAGTGGGCGATGATCCTCCTGATCGGGCTGCTAACATTGGAATGGGTGGTGCGGAAGTTCAACGGGTTGAGTTAGCCATAACGTTTAGCCGCGACGCGGAGTCTTCGGAGCGGAGCGCGACGGCGATGACGCGCTCCGCTCCGCGGACTCCGCGTCGCGGCTAAACTTGGAAGTCTTATGAACTCACTGATTCGACAACTTCGGGCATGGCGGCTTCGCGAACAACTCGTGCGGCTGTCGTGGGGCGGCGCACGGTGGTTCGCCATCGTGGCCGTCGTACTCGGCTTCGCCTGCCTCGCGGATTGGCTCTACGATCGCCGCGGCGAGGTGCCGTTCGCGCTGCGCGTGCTGGCCAGCGGGTCGCAGGTCGCCATCGCGGCGGGGCTCGCGTATCTGTTCCTGCTTCGCCCGTGGTCCAAGACGCCGCCCATCGACGATCTCGCGTTCCAGGCCGAGAAAGCGATCCCCGAATTCGATCATCGCCTGGTCACGGCCCTGCAATTGAACCGAGCCAACGCCAAGACGCAAGGCATGTCGAAGGATCTGATTTCGGAAGTCACGCGCGAGGCCGGCGAGATGGCCGCTCGCCATCGGCTCACGAAACTCATCGACTACACGCCCACGCTCTGGGCGCTCGCACTCGCGCTGCCCGTGCTGCTCGCCTGGGGCGGGTTCGCGCTCGCCAACTCGCAACTCGCCGTCGTTCTCGTGAAACGACAAATGCTCCTCGACGTGGAGATCCCGCGTTCCGTGAAGCTGGAGAACCTCACGCCTGAAGTGTGGCCGAGCGGCTCGGAAGTGGAGATTCGCTACCGCGTGATCGGAGCCTGGGAAGAAACGATGACGGGCCGCACCTTCGTCTCCCCAGACGACCAGCCAGCGGACGATTATCCGCTCGCGTTCGAGAAGCAAAACCCGGACGGCTCGGCCACGTTCCTCACGAAGTTGCCGCCGTCGTCCACGCCATTCACCTTCAAGGCTCGCCTCGCCGATGGCCGGACGCGCTCGTCGAGCCGCGTCGATTTCGAGCCGCCGCCGCAGGTGAAAGACATCGACGCCTGGCAACTGCTCCCCGAGTACCTGGGTGGCCGACCCGCGGAAGTGAACGGCAAAAAGGTCACGATCCCCTACGAGCGCTTCCAGCCACGCGGCGAGATTGTCAACGCCCTGCCCCGCTCCGATCTCCGCATCGAAGCCAAGTTCAACAAGCCGGTCACGAGCGCCGTTCTGATTCCGATCGATCGCGGCGAAGGGAACAAAGAGGTGGATCGAGTTCGCATTCCCGCCGATGACCTCGCCGCCGATGGCCTCTCCGCCGAGTGGTCGTTTCCCACGACCTCGAAATCGATCGGCTACCGCATCGAACTCGTCGATCGGCGTGGGTTCGCCAGCCCGGCTCCGGCTCGTCGCGGGATTCGGATGTTACCGGACGAACCGCCCGCCGTCGAGTTTCGCAAGGAATCGAACCGCCACCCAGATGCCACCGAGTTCGACGGCAAGGGCGACCCGCGCATCTACGAGTGGGATTTCCCCGTGGCCTACCGCCCCGGCGTGCCCGGCGAAGGCGACATCGGCCCGATTCAAGTGATCTACTCGGCCCGATCCGAACTCGGCGTCGGTCGCACGAACATTGCCTACCGCGTGATCCCGCGCGGCGAACAACCCGAGAACGTCCACCCCCGCGACGACCTCGCCGGAAAGTTCTATTCGCGACTCCCACTCTCCAAAACCTCGGCCGACCAGACCAAGGTCGGGAAGTGGATTCCGGACCTGGGCTTGTTCGAGAAATCGTTCACCGGCTTTGGCCGCACCGATCCGCGCCGACGCACTACGCAGGTCGAGTTCTTCGCGATCCCGAGCCCCGATCCGGCGACCCTTCCCGGCGAACTCGAAGCCGGCGGCCGGTACAACTTCCAGACCGGCGGGTTGAGAAAAAAGGGAATCGACGGTTCCGAATCGAAACTTGAGGTCGGCGACACGGTTGAACTGTACGTGGAAGTCTTCGACAAGTATTCCACGTACCTGGATGGGAAGAAAATGCCCGGCCCGCCTCGCCCCGCCGGCTACACCCGCGAGGCCAAACGCAAGATCATCGTGAACGAGGAAGAGGCGTTCCTCAGCATCCGTCAGCGTGACGAGGCCCAGAAGAAACTTCAAGATAAACTCCGCGACATCGCCGACGATCAGCGGAGTGTGTTTCAACCGATGAAGAAGTAACCCTGGGTACGCGGGCGTCCCACCCACCGAGACGGTCGCAATCCCAAGCGTTCGAACTCCGGTCCTCGTGTAACAACGTGTAACGCACCGTGAAGCCGAGGGAATTCCTGTTGCGTTCCCCGGTTCGTCACTCGATACTGGTAGTATTCACACCGGGCCGTTCCTCTCCGGCCCCGCGCCTCAAGGAGGCTTCCATGCCTGCTGGCCGCACCATTCGCTTGCTTGCCGCCGTTTTGCTGTGCACCGGGCTCATCCGCGTCGCCATGGCGCGCGATGTCGATCCCGCCAAGCAGCGCGTGGAACAAAAGAAGATCCAGCAGCGGATCGAGGAAGCCTCGCGGCGTGCCACCTCCACCATCGACGCCATGCTCTTCCAACGGCTCTCGCCGCGACTCGAATCGAAGATGATCGAGGAAGTGGCCGACTCGTTGAAGGGGCTCAGCCAGGATGAGATCAAGGCGATTCTCGATCACCTCGAGAAAGCCGCCCAGGCACCGGACCCCACCGCCGCCAACAAGGAGCAGGTGCAGGCCTACGAGAAGCATCGCTACGTCGTGGCTCAACTTCGCGGGATTCTCGTGAAGCTGGACGTCATCAAGAATCTGGACGAAGCCGCCGCCCGACTCGACCGCGCGGCCAACGACCAACTCACCGTGAATGCCGAGATGCTCAACCTGGCCTCCGAACGCAAACGGCCCGGCTTCGGCGACGCGGCCCAGGAAGACCTGCTCGATAAGCAAAACGCCCTCGGTGCCGAGATCGCCTCCGTCTTCAAGCAGATCGACGCGCTTTATCCCATGCTGAACGCTCAACAGAAGGAACGCATGGATGCCGCGGAAGTGAAGGCCCGAGGCAGCGAGATCGTTTCCGAGATGACCCAAACGGTTCGCAAGATTCGCGAAAAAGATCTGAGCCTGAACGGCAAGGCAAACGAACTCCAGCGGAAGCACGTGAAGCAGTTGAAGGATCTCGCCACGGCCCTGCGCACGCCGCCGAGCGATAAGCTCGCCGCCCTCAAGCAGGCTCGCGACAAGGTGGAGAAAGCGCTCGAATCGCAAAAGAAGGTCAGCGAAGAGACGGCGAAGAAGCCCGATGCGGACGAGCCTCGCAAGGCAACTGCCGAAGCGAAGCGCGAGAAGGCGAACGATCTGGCCCTCGCTCAGGCCAAGGCCGAACTCGACACCCGCGCGGCTCGCAAAGCCGCGGACGCGGTGGCCCCCGAGGTCGCTAAGACGTTGCTGCCGGCCGAGGACAAGCAGTTCGACGCGGAAAAGCAGCTTCGCAAGGCCGATCTCGAAGCGGCTAAGGAGCCGCAGAACAAGGCGCTCGAAGCGTTGAAGACCGCCAAGGACGACCTGGACAAGCAGATCGCCGCCGCCGAGTTGGCCAAGAAGGATCCACTCGCTGCGGTGAAGAATGCTTCCGAGCAGATCGAGAAGGCGATTCAGGAACAGAAGGCCGCGGCGGAGAAGACCAACGTTGCCGAGAAGGACGCCGCCAAGATTCCCGACGCGGCCAAGGCCCAAAACGAAGTCGCGAAGAAGACGGACGAGTTGAAGAACTTGCCGCTTCCGCCGAACCCCGAAGCCAAGGCCGCTTTGGACAAGGCTGCGGAGAACGCGAAGCAGGCCAAGACGGATCTCGACAACAAGAACCCGGCCGACGCCAAGCCGGACCAGAAGGAAGCGATCAAGAATCTGGAGAAGGCCAAGGCCGCGCTCGATCAGCAAGCCAAGGCGATCGAACAGCGTCGCGACGACATCGCGAAACTCGAGGACGCTAAGAAGGATTTGGACAAGCTGGCATTGGCCGAGAAGAAGGTCGCCGACGAGGCCAAGAAGGCCGGTGACGATGCGAACCCCCTGAAGGGCGATAAAGCCGACCCCGCCAAGGGCGACAAAGCCGATCCCGCCAAGGGCGACAAAGCCGACCCCGTCAAGGGCGATAAAGCCGACCCCGCCAAGGGCGATAAAGCCGATCCTGCCAAGGGCGACAAAGCCGACCCCGCCAAGGGCGACAAAGCCGACCCCGCCAAGGGC
>JAYTGN010000340.1:0-9454 GCA_043733485.1 Gemmataceae bacterium | reverse complement strand
GAGACACTCCCCGTGGGCCTCCCGCAACTTGCATTCGCAAGTCGCGGTCCGGCCCACCCTACGAGCCCTTCAAACGGGTCGATCACTATCTGCCGCTCATGTAAACGGAACTATTCAAAAAACGCTTGGACCGGCACGTTGAAGTCCGGGAACACCTCGGGAAGTGTCAGTTCTTCGTTCATGGTCCTCCTTGAAGGGAAGGCATCCGCAGTATAGATGCCGACGGTGCGTGTCTCCGGATCGAGGACGCAGACGACGAGCACGCCGGCCGCGAGGTATTCTCCGGCCTTCGCCGAGATGGCCTGCCAACGATCGGATGGTGAGCGCACCTCGAAGACGAGTTCGGGGGCCGGCCAGTATCCGGTCGGCAACGGGCCGCGCGGAACCCGCGAGAAACTGTAGTAAGCCACATCCGCCCCGCGAATCGTGTCGGGACCCCGTTGCGTCTGAACGCCGCTGTCGTTCGACACAACGCGGCCCAAATCTTTTTGACGAACGTATTCGCGCAGAATGCTGCCGATGTTCAGGCAGTAAAAACCATGTGCGGGTGTCGGGCTGGGCATTTCCACGATCCTTCCTCGAACCAGTTCGGTTCGCCGACCGTCGTCCGGTTGAGCCAGAAACTCCTCGGCCGTCATCGACCGTTCCGCAGGCGGTGCAATTGTCGTCGTGGACATGAATTCCCCTTTCAACCGAATGCTACTCCGAACTCCCAGCCGCTTCCAGATCACTCACTCGTATATTACTCTCGAAGCAGACAATCGCCGGTCGGATCGTCGTCCGCTGCCCAGGTTTTCGGAGTTGTTCTCCATGCTCGCCCCGATTCGCTGGCTCGTCTGCATCATCATGCGCGTGGTGCTCTCACTCCGCTATCGCGTGACCCTCAACGGCCTGCCCGAGGTGCTTGCGAAGCCGGGGCCGTATCTGATTCTGCCGAACCACCCCGCCTACGCGGACCCGCCGAACATGCTCGCGCGGCTCTGGCTCTCGTTCAAGATGCGGCCGCTCTTCCTCGAAACGAACTTCCACAATCCCGTACTCGCGCCGTTCGCCTGGCTGCTCCGGGGCATCCGCGTGCCCGACACCGACAAGGCGAGTGCCGAAGTACGGCAGCGCGCCGAGGCCGCCGCAACGACCGTCGTGGAGACGCTGAAGGCCGGTGAGAACGTCATCATCTGGCCGAGTGGCCGGCTCACCCGCGACGGTCGCGAACACCTCGGCGGCGCAAGAACTGTCGCCGACGTCCTCGCGGCCATGCCGGAAGTCACGGTCGTACTCGCCCGCACCCGCGGCCTCTGGGGCAGCATGACGAGCTACGCCGCGACCGCGGACAGGAAGCTGAACGTCGGCAAGGTCGTCGTTCGGGCGTTCCTGATCTGGATCGCGAATCTGTTCGTGTTCGCCCCGCGTCGCAAGGTTCAGATTCAACTCGAATCTTTCGTTTCGAAGGACCGCCCGGAACCGACGCGCGATGCCGTCAATCGGTGGCTCGAGGACTGGTTCAACGCGGACCTGCCTCCTGGCGAACCGGAGAAGCCGACGTACGTGCCGCACCACTTCCTGTTCGGCCCGAGCACCTTCGAGTTCCCGCCGCGGCCGGCGGAGATTGAACTCGATCTCTCGAAGGTAAAACCGGAGACGAAGCAGGCCGTGGCGCATTTCATCGAGGAGAAGCTCAAGCGGCCGCTCGCGGAGAACGAGAACGCGGGCGACAAGACCTTCTCGCAACTCGGGCTCGATAGCCTCGACGCGATGGAAGTTTCGCTTCAGGTGGAGCAGCGGTTCGGCTTCACGGGCGAATCGGTTCCCACTTCGATTGGGCAACTCTGGGCGCTGGCCGAGGGGCTCGGTGAGAAGGCACCGCCGAAGCCGCCCCCGCCGGGTTGGTTCACCCCGCCCGCCGATGTGGGTCCGCTGGTGATCGAAGGCGACACGATTCCCGCGGCAATTTTGAATCGCGCCTTCAAGCAACTCGGCGACGTGATCGTCGCGGACGACATGGCCGGCGGCGTGACTTACGAGAAGCTCGTCGTCGGGGCGTGGGCCATGAGCGGCCGCTTCCGGGACATCGCGGCTCCGAACATCGGGCTGATGATGCCGGCCTCCGTGGCCGGGGACATCGCGCTGATCGGCTTGCACCTCGCGGGCAAGTTGCCGGTGTTGTTGAACTGGACGACCGGCCCGGCGAACCTCACGCACGCGGCCAAAATCATGGGCCTCACACACGTCATCACGTCCAAGGCGTTCGTCGACCGCGTCCAGGTGCAGGTGCCGGGCACGCAGTTCCTCTTCCTCGAAGATGTGCGGGCGAGCCTGGGCAAAATCTCGCTTCTGCGAAGGCTTCTCGCCGTGAAGCTTTTCCCCGGTCTCACCAAGAAGCGACTGCTGAGCGGGCTCTCGGCCGATCCCAATTCACACGCCGTGGTGCTGTTCACGAGCGGTAGCGAGAAGGCCCCCAAGGCCGTGCCGCTGACTCACGCGAACATCCTCCACAACCACGTGGCCGCAGTTGCCGTGTTAAAACTCACGCGGGAGAACACACTGCTCGGCTTCTTGCCGATGTTCCACAGCTTCGGGATGACCGTGACCACGTTGCTGCCGCTGACCAACGGCGTGAAGGTGGTACACCATCCGGACCCGACCGATGCCGGGGCGCTGGTTCGCAAGATTGCCGCGTACAAGCCGACGCTCATCGCGGGCACGCCGACGTTCATCGGGTACATCTTGGACCGCGCGAAGCCCGGCGACCTCGACTCGCTCAAGCTCATCGTCCTGGGTGCCGAGAAGCCCCCGCAATCGCTGTTCGACAAGGTGAAGCAGATCGCGCCGAACGGCGAAGTGATCGAAGGTTACGGCATCACGGAGTGTGCGCCGGCAATCGCGCTCACGCTGCCCGGCGCGAACATGCACGGCACGGTCGGGCTGCCGCTGCCGAAGGTGAGCGTCTGCGTCACGGATCTGGATACGGGCGAAGTGCTGCCGCCGGGCAGCACGGGAATGTTGAACGTGAGCGGGCCGAACGTCTTCCCGGGGTACATCGCGCACGACGGCCCGAGCCCCTTTCGCGACATCGACGGCCAACGCTGGTACGTGACCGGCGACCTCGGCCGCATCGACGCCTCCACCGGCGTGATCTCGTTCACCGGCCGGCTCAAGCGCTTCATCAAGGCCGGCGGCGAGATGATCTCGCTGCCCGCGCTCGAGGAGCCGTTCACCGCGAAGTTCCCACCGACGGATAAGGGGCCGCGCGTGGCCGTCGAGGGAATCGAGACGCCGGAGGGAAGGAAGATCGTGCTCTTCACGACGGAAGAGATCACGCTGCGGGATGCGAACGCGATTCTGCAAGCGGAGGGCTTCCGCGGGGTGATGCGGTTGGACGACGTTCGCAAGATCGAGGTGCTTCCCGTGCTCGGCACCGGCAAGACCGACTACAAAGTGCTGCGTGCCCAGATCTGAATTGTCACCACGGAACACACGGAACACACGGAATCAGAACAACACGAACTTTGTTTTTTTTCCGTGTCTTCCGTGTGTTCCGTGGTGAATTTTCTTAGAGCCATGCCAGGGACGGAAAGCCACGAGAATACCGTGGTCGGCAAAGGCGATGGGTTGTCGTAAGTTGTCGCTTCGTTTCGCCCGAAACTTCGCACCCAGGTTCGCACATGATCGCTTCCGATTTCGTCGGGCTACTCGAATTCGTCCGCGCGAAAACGCACGGGCTCCTCGACGCGATCGCGGCACTCCCGGACGCATCCGCCGCTCTGGCTTGGCAACCCGGACCGGGGCGCGCTCACGTCGGCTGGCAACTCATGCACGTCGCCGCCACCGACGATCGGCACCTCCACGTTCGCATGAAGGGCGGCGAACCGGCCCAGCCCGACTTCGTCAAACGCTACGCTGGCGGAAGCACCCCGGATGCCAACGTGCCCTCGCTGCCGGAGATCGTGCGGTACCTCGAAAAAAGCCGGGCTGACATGCTCGCCCACCTGCTCACGCTCACCGAAGCCGATCTCGCCACCAAGCCCAATCCCGCGGCACCGTGGGTGTACAGCGAGTGGTTCCACGTCCTCGCGTGGCACGAAGCCCACCACCACGGCCAGGCTCACCTCACGTTGAATCTGTACAAGAACCGCGAAGCCGGAGCAGCGTAGTTCCCTTCGCCTCCAGACATTCGATTCCGCAGCCTTCGCGATCAGGCTGCGATGCGGAAGGGGCCGACCACGGCGGCGTTCGAACTTTGCATCAAGCTCGCCAGTTCCCGTCGGGCTTGCCGCAGCACCAGACTCACCGGCGAGTCGAGGCCCAACTTCCCGATCAGAGTCGCGAGTTCCTCGGACGCCCACCGCGCTTCCGATACGTCGATGGTGGGGGATTCCGGCTCGAAAACGGATGCGTTTGTAACGATCATGACCCGCAACCTCCTTGTTCGGGTGAAACACGCGACAATTATGAGCTCCAAAGCGAACCGGGTGCAAGTGCAACTTGAGGGGGGGTGTACCCATAGATTTTGGCGAACCGGCGACGTAAGTCGCCGGGTGTGCGAGAAACCCGGCGACTTACGTCGCCGGTTCGCCAGGAAAATCAGCGAGTGCCAAAATCTATAGGTACACCCCTTGAGGGGTGTACCGACAATTCTTGGAGTTTTCGACGACGATTCCAACGAGAGCCCGATTCGCGTCTCAAAGGCTTCGAATGCTGGCTCATCCCGTCGCGCTGGCCGACCGAGAAAAAAACAAACCCGAGGGAAGCTCCCTCGGGTTTGCGATTGCTCTCGAGATCGAGTTCACTTCTTGCGGCGGAGCAGGCGAGCCGCTCCGAGGAACGGCAGGCCGAGGGCGGCCAGCGCCATCGTGGCGGGTTCCGGAACGCCCGAGGGAGGAACGATGATTCCCGGCGGGGCCGGAGCGAGCGTGTCCACGATGTTGCGATCGAGTTGACCGCTCGAAGACTGTGGGTTCTGTGCGGTGAAGGCCACCGTCACGCTTTCTCCGACCGTCGAGACGGCCCAGAAATTCCCGAGGCCGACCTGACCGCTCGGGATGGTCGCACCGCCGTAGGTGAACGTCAGGTTGTCGATGGCGGGGTTGTCGATTGGGGCGAGGCCGGAAGGAACCGGGCCGGCCTTGGCCGAACTGTAGGCCCAGTCCGTGGGTTGCGAATTCGTGCCGGGAACGAGCCCGCCGAAATCGTAGATGGTGAAGTAATCTCCAGCCTGGAGCTTTTGATCCGTCGGCAGCACGACGGAATAGGTCCAGCGGAAGTTGCCGGCCTCCGGCGTGATGGTCACCGACGCGGGGATAATCCCGGCCTGAGCCGGAGCCGCGAGAGCCGCGGCGACGACGCCGACGGCGAACAGACGAGCGATCGATTTCAAACGAAACATGCGTTTCTACCTCCGTGAAAGGCGACTTGTATGTCCGGCTCGCCGCTGCGAGCAGGGGCCCCGCCATCTTCCGTCTCGCACCGGCGAGGCCCCGTCGGTGCACGTGGACGCCTCTTTAGGCCATCCGGGTTTTGCTGTCAACCGCAGCTTGCCAGGGCGCGTGGTCCCAGCCGCGGCGCTTACATCTTCCGCTCGACGCGGCGCGTAAATCCCAACAGAGTCAGGCCGACACCGGCCAGGGCGAACGTCGTCGGTTCCGGAACGCCCGGCGGAGCCGTCGGCACCGGAACCACGGTTTCCGTTAAATTGCTGTCCGGCTTCCCATCCGAAGTCCGGTGCGTCTTCGCCGCGAAGAACGAATCCGTCGAATCCGAGAACTGCGAGACGGCCCAGAAGTTCCCCAGCCCCGTCTGGCCCGTGCCGATCGTGGGTCCGCTGTAGGTGAACGTGAGGTTCGGCAAGCCCGCGTTGTCGTTCGGATTCAACCGATCGGGCGTGGTGCCCACGTTCGCGACACCGGTCGCCCAACCGTCCGGAGCGGCGACGCTCCCCGGCACGAGCCCGCCGAAATCGTAGATGGTGAAGTAGTCGCCGGATTGAAGCTGAGAGTCCGTGGGCAGCACGACGGCATACGTCCAGCGGAAGTTGCCGCTCTCGGGTAGAACGGAAACCTGAACGGGCAGCAAGCCGGCTCGTGCCGTTTCCGATGCAGCGAGAAGGACCGCGATCGAGAGCAGCGTGGGTGCGAGAAGTCGGCGGATCATGTCACCTCCCTGATGCAAGCGAGTGGCCGGATTCCCCGGCACCATCAACCCGAAGGCGGATGCTACGCCGAAATTCTCACGGAGGTCAAGTGGAAGGGAGAAGGGCGTGCCGGCGGACCCCATGCCGACTTCGAGTGGCACACCCCTTCGCCTTGCGTTCACTCGCGAGGATGTGGCATCATTCCATCCCATGAACCTCCGACCCGCCATTTTTCTCGATCGCGACGGCGTCGTGATCGAAGACGTGAACTACCTCGTATCGTCGAGCCAGGTGCGGCTCGTGCCCGGCTCCGCCGACGCCATTGCCGCACTCAACCGCGCGGGCTGGCCCGTCGTGATCGTCACGAATCAATCGGGCGTGGCCCGCGGTCTGTTCACGATGGAAGGCGTTCACGCCGTTCACCGGCACCTCTCGGAGCAACTCGCGGGCTACGGCGCGAAGATCGAGGCGTACTACTTCTGCCCGCACTACCCGACGGCCGAGGTCGCGGAGTTTCGCGTCGAGTGTTCGTGCCGCAAGCCGCACCCTGGAATGCTCCTCCAAGCCGCGGAGGAACTGGGCCTCGACCTCGCACAGTCCTGGATGGTCGGCGACCGCGAGACCGATCTCGCCGCTGGAGCCGCCGCTGGAGCCAGCACGATTCTCGTTCGCACCGGCCACGGTGCCGGGACCAACATCACGACGCTCGACCGCTCGGCCTTGAAGCTAGAACTTGTGGCGAAGAACCTCGCCGACGCCGTGGAGAAGTGCGGCCTGGCGGAAGGTGTCCGCGCCGCGGCGTGAGCGCAGAAACCGGGTTTCTGCTTTGGAAACCGGGTTTCTCCTTGCTGCCCAGAAACCGGGTTTCCAAAGCAGAAATCCGGTTTCAACCTTTGGACTCTGCATGAACTCCACGGACGTACTCATCATCGGCGGCGGAATCGTCGGGCTCGGCACTGGCATGGCGCTCGCCGAATCGCGGCGGCTCTCGGTCGCCATCATCGAAACCGAACGCGACCTCGCCCACCATCAGACCGGCCACAACAGCGGCGTCATTCACTCGGGGCTCTACTACAAGCCGGGCTCGACGAAGGCACTCAACTGCGCCGCCGGCCGCGAATTGATGTACCGCTTCTGCGAAGAGAACGGCATTCCGCACGATCGTTGCGGCAAGTTGGTCGTCGCCACGAGCCCGCGCGAACTTCCGGCACTGGTCGAACTCGAACGCCGCGGCCTCGCCAACGGCCTCACCGGAATCGCGCGGGTCGGCATCGAGGAAATGCGCGAGATCGAGCCGCACGTGAAGGGCGTCGCTGGGCTCCGCGTTCCCGAGACCGGCATCGTGAACTACAAGGTCGTCGCGGAGAAGTACGCCGAGAAGATCGTGGCGGCGGGCGGCTCGGTTCGCACTTCCACCAAGTTCCTGAGTTGCAAGCGAGAAGCGGATGGGCTCGTCGTCGAGACCACGGCAGGCCCGCTGCGAACCAAGTTGCTCGTGAATTGT
Organism: Gemmataceae bacterium; assembly: GCA_043733485.1. GTDB lineage: Bacteria > Planctomycetota > Planctomycetia > Gemmatales > Gemmataceae > Urbifossiella. The sequence goes on along the minus strand of JAYTGN010000340.1, from coordinate 1,823 downwards.
GCCGGGCTCTACTCGGACCGCGTGGCCCGGCAGTGCGGCGTCGATCCCGGCGTCCAGATCGTGCCGTTTCGAGGAGAATACTTCGAACTGAAGCCGCACGCCGCGACGCTTTGCAAGCACCTCATCTACCCGGTGCCGGACGCGCGCTTGCCGTTCCTGGGCGTCCACTTCACGCGCATGATTGGCGGCGGCGTGGAGTGCGGACCGAACGCCGTGCTCGCCTTTCGCCGCGAAGGCTACCGGCTCACCGATGTGAATTTCCACGATCTCTGGGAACTCGCCCGCTTCGGCGGCTTTTGGAAAATGGCCCGCAAGTTCTGGTACACCGGCATGGGCGAGATGTACCGATCGTTCAGCAAGCGGGCGTTCTGGCACGCACTTCAGGGTCTGATTCCCGAGGTGAAGTTCGGCGACCTCGTGAGTGCGGGCGCCGGCGTCCGCGCTCAGGCCGTCGAACCCTCCGGCAAACTCGTCGACGACTTCTTCATTCGTCAGGCCGAGCGGATGGTTCACGTCTTGAACGCTCCTTCGCCGGCTGCGACCGCTTCGATCGCCATCGGCCGCACCATCGCCGACATGGCCTTGAAGGAACTCGGCCTTCCGTTGCTTGGCCCCGTTACCCTGGGTCGGGCGTGAAGTCAGTAATTCGGATAGAATCACATTCATCCCAACGCGGCTTTTGAGGAATCGCGATGCGCTCACTCCTCTTCTCCGCGGTGCCTTGCTCGCAGCGTTGAACTCCGCTTGCAAGTGGGGTGGTGCCGACCCTCCGAAACCAGCCGAGCCCGAGCAGCAACTCGAATCGCCGTTCGCCAAAGAGTTGTTGAAGGCGGCCGAGGAGTACGAATTGTGGGGCCGTGTCGATGACACGGCTCGCGTGGCTCCGATGGCCTGCAGTGCACCGGGGCCAATGCCGAGCCCGCCGCAGCTCACCTTCAGCGCGAGCAAGGACGAAACGACACACGGCAAGAAACTCTACTGGCTGTTCAGCAAGAACCGGAACGATTACCTCGCCATCGCGAAGAATAAGACCGCTGCTGTCGGCCAAGTCGTCGTGAAGCAATCGTGGATACCCGAGGAAGTCACCGACCCGAAATCGGGCGTCAAGGTGTTCAAGGCTTCCAAGCAGGGCGACTTGTTCGTCATGATGAAGCTCGACCCGAAGACGCCGGGCACCGATGAGGGCTGGGTCTACGCCACGCTCACGCCGGATGGGAAGAAGCTGACCTCGGCAGGTATGGTCGAGTCGTGCATGAAGTGCCACGTGGAAACGAAGACCGATCGGCTCTTCGGACTGGGGAAGTAACTCGACTCGAAACGCTCCGTGGATCACGTGATCATTTCGGCGACGCCGGTTCCAGCAGTCGCCGGCGGAAGTTGGATGCCGTCTCGCCGGGCGATGTCGAGCCAGTCGGCGACGATTAGACAGAGTTCCCGGTAGACTTCGACTTCATCCGCGCCGTGACAGCACGGCCCGATGACGCCGGGACACTGCCCGACGAACGCCCGGTCTTCGTCCGACCACTCCACGATCTTCACGTACCGTTCGACACCCGTCATGATTCAAAACTCGGATACGAGCCGGAAGCGTAAGCGACGGAGGGCCCGCATGGAAAATCCGTCGCTTACGCTTCCGGCTCGTTGGAACACATCCGAAAATGCCGAGTTGACGCTTCAATAGTTTCTCACCCCAGCCAGTCGAAATCAAGCGAGGCAGACCCAGTGGGTGCAGTCCCGTAGATGCGAGCTGGAGGCGGGTGTATTTTGAGCTGCAAGCAGGAGGGACAGGTTTCCTGCGTTCCCTCTGAAGGAATCAGCTATGA
>JAYTGN010000339.1:0-22728 GCA_043733485.1 Gemmataceae bacterium | reverse complement strand
CGATGATCCAGTCTCCAGGCTTGGCGTCGACGCGGTGCCCGAGCAGCGGTACCTCGCCCGCGCTGCGGACCCGCGTGATCGCGCCTTGCCCGAGAAATGAAGGCATTCCCGGCGGCGTCGGAGGCTTCGCCCCGGGCGGCGGCGTCACGGCGAAGGCGGGCGGCGGGGCCGGCGGATGGTCCTGCGCCCCGTTGCACGCGGCGAGCGCGAGAGCCGAAGCAAGCGAAGAAACCCCACGAAATCGAGCACCGCGCATGCCTTCGCTATTAGTGGAGGCGGGCGGACGGAGGCAGCGGATTTTCGGCGAGCGTTGTGGTTGACAAGTCCCGCCGGATGGACGAGATTGCGCGCCGCTTCTCAGCACTTACGCCCAGATAGCTCAGTTGGTAGAGCAGAGGATTGAAAATCCTCGTGTCGGCAGTTCGATTCTGTCTCTGGGCGCAGACTGCGCGTCGCGGCTAATCGGTATGAAACTATGGATCTCGCCGTCACGCTTGGCCGCCTGCACCTGAACAACCCCATTCTCGTCGCGTCCGGCACGTTCGGATATGCGAAGGAGATGGCGGGGCTCGTCGATTTCGCCAAGCTCGGCGGCATCGTTCCCAAGACGGTGACGGCGGCTCCGCGAGCCGGGAACGCGCCGCCGCGAACCGTCGAGACCGCCAGCGGCATGCTCAACGCCATCGGCCTCGACAACGACGGCCTCGAGCACTTCCTCGCACATCATTTGCCTTACCTTCGCACGCTTCCCACAGCCATCGTCGGCAACATCGCCGGCAAGACCGAGGACGAGTTCGTTCAGATGGCGACCCGCGTACATGAAGCCGGTCAAGGGCTCGCCGCGCTGGAACTGAACCTGTCGTGTCCGAACGTTTCCGGCGGGCTCGACTTCGCCACGGATGCGGAACTCACGAAGCGGATCGTTCACCGTTGCCGGGATGCGTGCCCCGATTTGCCGCTGATCGCGAAGCTCACGCCGAACGTAACGGACATCACGCTGATTGCGAAAGCCGCGGCCGATGGTGGGGCCGATGCCGTGAGTGCGGTGAACACGTTCGTAGGAATGGCGATCGATTGGCGTCGCAAGAAGCCGATCCTCGGCAACATCACCGGCGGCCTGAGCGGCCCCGCGATCAAGCCGCTCGCCCTGCGCGCCGTGTGGCGGATCGCGAAGACGCAGTCCGTGCCCATCATCGGCGTGGGCGGCATCGCAACCATCGACGACGTGATGGAGTTCCTGCTCGCCGGGGCGAGTGCCGTGCAGATCGGCACCGCGAACTTCTACGACCCGACGGCCAGCGTGCGGATTGTGGATGCATTGCCGGGAGCGCTCATGAGCCTCGGCGCGAACAGCGTCAGGGACGTCGTGGGGACGTTGATTTCGTGAAAGCCCGATGAGAGCCGTGCCGCCTTTTCCTCCAGAACGCAGCGAAACGCCATTTCCAGATAGAACTCCGGAACTTTCCGGGCTAACCTCGGTTAGATCATCAACAAGCGACCGACGCTCCCACCTTGGGAAACTGCCATGAGAATAATCCGACCCCTCGCACTGTTCGGCCTGACGCTCGGTTTGGCCGTCGCTTTCGGCGACTTGTCGGTCGTGGCCCAGCAGCCCACGAAGGCCGAGAAAATGGCGAAGCGAAAAGCCCTGATCGCCAAGTCGGAGAAGCCAGCGGAAGCGAAACCTGCCGATGTCGTGGCTCCGGTGAAGCCGGCCGCGCCTTTGGGTCCGATCGGACCGAAGGACGCCTTGCTCGTCGCCAAGATGATCGACGAACAGGTGAGCCGCAAGCTCACCGAGGCGAAGATCGCGGCGTCGCCGCTCTGCTCCGATGAGGAGTTCCTTCGCCGAGCCTACCTCGACCTGACCGGCGTGATCCCAACTTCGGAAAAGGCCCGCACCTTCCTCGATAACTCCGATCCGCAGAAGCGGACGAAGTTGATCGACGACCTGCTCGAGAGCCCGAACTTCGGCCGCCACCTCGCCGACATCTGGCAGGCGAAGCTGCTGCCCCGCGATTCCAACAACCGGTTCGTGCTTCGAGCACCGTTCATCACGTGGCTCGAATCCGAGTTCAACAAGAACACACCGTGGAACCAGTTCGCGACGAGCCTCCTCGCCGCCACCGGCACCGTCGAAGAGAATCCAGCCGTCACGTACTTCCTCGCCAACCGCAGCGTGGACAAGCTCACCGACGGCGTGGCCCAGAACTTCCTCGGCGTCCAGCTCCAATGCGCTCAGTGCCACAACCACCCGTTCACCGATTGGAAGCAGACCGAGTACTGGGGCATGGCCGAGTTCTTTTCAAAGGTGAAGGCGGACAACCCCAAGAACGGGAACAAGGGCGGCGACAACACGAAGATCGGCGTGACGGAAGGCAACGGCCACACCAAGGCCAAGGACTTCTTTCCCGAATCCGCGAAGGCCGTGCCCGCGAAGTTCCTCGGCGGCGAGCAGCCGAAGTTGAACGCGAACGAGCCCTACCGACCGGCGTTCGCCAAGTGGCTCACCGATGCGAGCAACCCGTACTTCGCCAAGTCCACCGTGAACCGAACGTGGGCGATGATGTTCGGGACCGGCTTCGTGAACCCGGTCGACGACATCCACGACGGCAACCTGCCCTCGCATCCGGAACTGTTCGAAACGCTGGCCCGCAACTTCTCCGGCAACGGCTTCGACATCAAGAACCTCTATCGAGCCATCTGCAACACGCAGGCCTACCAGCGGACCAGCAAGCCGTTCAACGGGAACCAGACCGACGACCAATTGTTCAGCCACATGACGGTAAAGGTGCTGTCTCCGGAACAACTCTTCGACAGCCTGGGAACCGTGACGGGAGCGGAGAAGGCGGCGGACGCCAAGGGCGCGAAGATGGCCATGAACCCGAATCGCGGGCCGGCCGGAGCCCGCGATCAGTTCGTGCAGTTCTTCCTGGCCGGTGCCGAGGTCTCGAATTCCACCGAATACGAAGCTGGCATCCCCCAGGCACTCCGGCTCATGAACTCGAAGGTGACCAACAACCCAGGCTTGCTGAAGCAGTTCGGAACGACCGGTGACAAGCCCGAGATCGTCTTCGAGCGCATCTACCTGGCGACACTCTCCCGCAAGCCGACCACGGCCGAACTGTCGCGGCTGACGGACTACGTTACCAAAGCCGCCTCGAAGCAGGAGGCCTACGCGGACATCCTGTGGGTCGCGCTCAACAGCAGTGAATTCACGATGGTGAAGTAACAATTCAAACACCAAGCCCACCCGTGGCAACGGGTGGGCTCCCAGGAGTGCTGCCATGTTTTCCGAACGCCTTACTGAAACGACCCGACGGAAGTTTCTGCAACTGAGTGCTGCTGGCGTCGGGGCGGCCTCGATGTCCGGATGGCTCGAAGTGCTGGCTCACCGAGCCAGTGTCGCGGCCCCCGCCCCCTCCGGCAAAGCCAAATCGTGCATCCTGATGTGGATGGACGGTGGCCCCAGCCACAAGGACACGTTCGACCTCAAGCCGGGCAGCAAGGGTGACGGCGACTTTAAGCCCATCGCTACTTCCGCGCCGGGCATTGAGATCAGCGAACACCTGCCGAAGATCGCGAAGGTGATGCACCACGGAGCCGTGGTTCGCGGCATGAGTACGCCGGAAGGCGCTCACCCCCGTGCGAAGTACAATCTGCACACGGGCTATCGCGAAGGCCAAGGCGGGCTCGTGTACCCGAGCATCGGCTCGATCGTCGCCTGCGAAGTCGGCAAGCCCGAAGCCTCGGTCCCCGCCTTCATCTCGATCGGCAGCCGCAGCCACGGTTCCGGCTTCATCGGCCCCAAGTACCAGCCGCTCCTCGTTCAAGACCCCGCTCGCGGCGTCGAGGATCTCAAGGCCATCGTCTCCGATAAGCAGTTCGAGAACCGCATCAACCTGCTCCAGGACATGGAAAAGGCATTTCAAGGCGAGTACCGCGCCGGCACGATCACCGACCACAAGACGACCTACGAACGCGCCGTGAAGCTCATGCACTCGAAGGAGTCGAAAGCCTTCGACCTTTCGCAAGAAGCCGCCACTTCCCGTGCGAAGTACGGCAGCGGCAAATTCTCCGATGGCGTCTTGATGGCGCGCCGGCTCGTCGAAGTCGGCGTCCCGTTCGTCGAAGTCAATCTCGGCGGCTGGGACACGCATCAAGATAACTTCGACCGCGTGAAGAGCCTCTCGGGCCAGATCGATTCGCCGATCGCGGCACTGATCGAAGACCTGAAGGAGCGCGGGTTGCTGGACAGCACACTGGTGATTTGGATGGGCGAGTTCGGCCGCACGCCGGCCATCAACAACCGCGGGGCGAAGCCGGGCCGCGATCACTATCCGCGGGCCTGGAGCCTCGCGATGTGGGGCGGCGGCCTCAAGGGTGGCCGTACAATCGGCAAGACCGACGCGGAAGGTGCAGCCGTCGTGGACCAGAAAGTCGGCACCCCGGATTTCCTGGCCACGGTCTGCGAGCTCATGGGAGTCGATCACACGAAGAAGAACGAAACGCCGACCGGCCGGCCCGTCCAGATCGTGGACAAACCAAAGCCCTTCACCAGCCTCGTGGTGTAACCGAACTGGCACTTGGCGGCTTCGCAACTTCCAACGTCGAAGCCGCCACTGGTCCACCACTTCCCGCTTTTCCATCCCGTCTGGCCGTTTCCGCTGTTTACCGTTCCCGGTTCCTGCTCTATACTCCAGAGTTGCGGGTTCCGCTCCCGCAGGAATCGCTCCCCGTATCGTCCTTAAACCGCGGAATGTCCGCGAGGCTCCGGCGTGAAGGCCATCATCAGCGACATTCACAGCAACCTGGAAGCGCTCCAGGCCGTGCTGGCCGACATCAAATCGCAAGGGATCGAGGATATCTATTGCCTCGGCGACGTGGTCGGGTACGGCCCCAACCCGCGCGAGTGCATCGACCTCGTCATGGAAGCCAAGCTCGTGCTGCTGGGCAACCACGACCAAGGGGCCATGTTCGATCCGGACGGCTTCAACCAGCCTGCCGAGCGAGCGATTTTCTGGACGCGCAACCAACTCGAATCGACCACCGAGCCGCGCCCGCTTCGCGAGAAGCGCTGGGAGTTCCTCGCCGAACGCCCCCGCAGCCACCGCGAGAACGGGCACCTCTTCGTTCATGGCTCCGCCCGCAACCCGCTCAACGAATACGTGTTCCCCGAAGACGTGTACAACCAGCGCAAGATGGAGCGAATTTTCGCCCTAGTCGAGAAGTACTGCTTCCAGGGGCACACGCATGTGCCGGGCATCTTCACCGAGAGCATGCAGTTCCTCAGCCCCGAGGAAGTCGAGTTCGCGTACAAGCTGGACGGCCGCAAGACGCTGTGCAACGTCGGCAGCGTGGGCCAACCCCGCGACGGCAACTGGCGCGCCTGCTACATCGTCCTCGACAACGACGTGATCAAGTTCCGCCGCGTCGAGTACGACGTGGAGACCACCATCAAGAAGATCTACGACACGCCGGACCTCGAGAATTTCCTCGGCGACCGCCTCCGTGAAGGCCGCTAACCGGCGATAGGCCTCACGCGGAGCGTGGGGCCTACAATAAACCGAATGAACCACTTTATCGATCTCCTCGCGACCGTTTCGAGCCGCGTTCAGCCCCCCGTCTGCATCGCCCTCGGCCCACCCTGGCCGATCGCGAACCTCGCCAAACAACTCGGCGACGTTCCCATCACCGTCTTTCAGATGGACCTCTTTCAGTCCGGTCGCACTCGCGAGTGTCTGGCGGAACTCGAAGTGCCGGCCGAGGTCGTGGTCGGATCCGATCTCTGGGATCTGGAAGCGAAGTTCGGGACCGTGCTATTCCCAGCCGCGGCGCACGCCGATCGCGAACTCAAGATCGATATCATCGAGCAGGCCTACCACATTCTCAAGCCCGGCGGCCTGCTCCTCTCGCTCTCCGAATACGAACGCGATAATCAGTTCGCGAAGTGGCAGAAGAAGCAGTTCGGCAAGTGCGGCGAATCGCCGGCGAGCGAGAACGGCATGGCCTTCTGGAGCACGAAAACCGACGACGGAAAGAGGCGACGGCACGAAGTGAAGTACCACGCGAAGCTCGCGGATGGCCCGGCGATGGAGTTCATCTCGCGGCCCGGCACCTTCAGCTATGGCCGGTTCGACGTCGGCTCCCGCGCGATGATCGATGTGGTCGAGGTGAACGAAGGCGATGCGATCCTCGACCTCGGTTGCGGCAACGGCGCGGTCGGCTGCCTGCTCGCCACCAAGGCCGGCCCCAAGGGCACCGTGACCTTCATCGACAGCAACCTGCGGGCGATGGCGATGGCCGAGTTGAACGCGAAGGCGAACGGTGTGGCGAACCCGATCTTCGTCGCGGCGACGCGGCTCGAAGGGCTCCAGAACCGCACTTTCGACGTGATCGTGGCCAACCCGCCCTACTACGCGAAGTCCGACATTACGAAGCTCTTCGTGAAGGGTGCGAAGAACCTGCTGAAGCCCGGCGGCCGCTACTACATCGTGACGAAGATGCCGACGGCCGTGGTGCCGATGATCTTCGAGACGTTCGGCGACTGCTCCGTGATCGAGAACCGCGGCTACTCCGTCGTGATGGCTTGGGCGTAGCCGTCCTCAAGGGCGGAAAGGAGCGAGACCGTGACGCAGCGAACCTTCACCGACGAGGTACTCGACGACCGCACGGCCGCCATTTTGCGCGCCAAGACGCCGGCCGAACGCCTCGCAATCGCGTCCGGGCTCTGGGAGTTCGTCGCCGCGACGGTTCGCGACATGGCCCGCGCGCAGCACTCCGATTGGAGCGCCACCGAACTCGCCCGCCACGTCGCTTCGAGGATGTCGCATGGTGCCTTCTGAACTGCTGAGGCGACTGGCGGACTGTTTGAACCGTCTCGGCGCGCCCTACCTCATCACCGGATCGATGGCTTCCGGAGCGTACGGCGAGCCGCGCTTGACCAACGACATCGATGTGGTCGCCCAACTCGGGCCGAACCACGTCTCGGCAATCGTGATGGCGTTCCCACCTCCCGACTACTATTGCTCGCGCGAGGCCATTGTGGAAGCCATTCGCAACCGCTTCCAGTTCAATATTCTCCACTTGACGACCGGAATGAAGATCGACGTGATCGTGACGACCGACTCGGAGTTCGACGCGACGCGCCTTCGCCGCGTGCGGACGATTCAGACGGCCGACACGAACGTTCGGTTCGCCTCGCCGGAAGACGTGATCCTCAAAAAGCTCGTCTACTTCCGAGAGGGCGGCTCCGAAAAGCACCTGCGAGACATCGTCGGCATCTTGAAAGTGCAAGCCGAGCTAATCGAGTTCGACTACCTCGCCGAGTGGGTCGCGCGGCTCGGCGTCGCCGACGAATGGCAACTCGTGATGTCGCGGATGCCGAGCAGTGCGAAGTGACTACGACTCGGAGCGTCCGTCTGTTCGGAAGCGTTCTTCGGTCCACGGGTCGCCGCGCATGTGGTAGCCGCCGTGTTCGCCGCTTTCCCAGAAGCCGGGCCGATCCGATTCCAGGAACTCGATGCCGCGAACCCACTTGGCGCTCTTCCACGCGTAGAGCTTGGGCACGACCAACCGCACCGGGTAACCGTGATCGGGCGTGAGGTCTGCTCCGTCGTGGCGGAAGGCGAACAGAGCATCGTCCGCGAAGAAGTCGTCGATCGGCAGGTTCGTGCTGAAGCCAAACTCGCAGTGAACCATCACGAACGTGGCCTTCGGCGACACCTGCACGTGCTTGAGCAGTTCGCGGGTCGGTACGCCTTCCCAGAGGTTGTCGAGCTTGCTCCACCGCGTGACGCAGTGCATATCGGCGAACACGCGAACCCGCGGCAAAGCGGAGAATTCTTCCCAGGTGAAGCGCTGGATTCGATCGACGAGGGGAATTGGGAAGACGGTGAAATCCCAGGTGCGGGGATCGAACTCGGGCACTTCACCGGCGTGCAAGACGGGCCACTTGCGAGTGAGCACTTGCCTGGGAGGCAAGCGCTCGGCTCGCAGGGTATCGGGGCTCTGGATCACTTCCGAGTCGGGCATGTCTGAGATTCTACTCACTTCTTCGATTCCACTTTCACCTTCACATCCACGGGCGCGGCACCGACCAATTTGCCGGCCTTCTCGGAAACCGTGTTCGCCAGCAGGCCGCTCGGGTCGCAGCCGTATGCGATGGACACGATCTTCCCGCCCTTGCCGATCAGGAAGTTCGTCGGCATCGTCTTCGTCTGGAAGATGTCCCAGCTGCCGCCCTTCTCGTCCACGGCGTAGAGCACGTCGATCTTCTTGTCCTTCGCGTACTTGGCCATCTTCGCGTCGGGTTCCTTGAACACGTACAGGCTCGTGAGGCCCTGGCCCTTGTAGGCTTCGCTCAGTTGTTGGAAGTAGGCGAGTTCCTTGTCGCAGCCCGAGCAACCGCAGGTGAGGCGGACGAGAACCGGACCCTTCTCGGTGAGTTCGGCGAGGTTCACGATCTTACCCGTGGCGTCCTTGATCTTGAACTCCGGGGCTTGCTGCCCGACGGCGATCTTGGCGCGGGGCATCGGGGCGGGTTCGACGGCGCTCACGCCAGCGGCGAGAACGGCAACGGCGAGCAGCGAGGCGAAGAGGCGAGTCATGCGGGACCTCGTGTGGAAGGAAGGCGGGTCGAAGCAGGATTGAAGCGAGAAGTGGATCGTACCCGAGCGAGGAAGTGACTGCAAGAGGCTATCCGCGTCCCGAGAGATTTTGGCGAAGCCGCTCTCCCGCTCACTTTCCACGTTCTTCGATGTCTTCTTTCTTCTCCAGAATCGCTTTGCGGAAGGGACGGATCGCGAACACGTCGGGCACGTGCGGGCCATCGGTGCGGTAGTTTCTCGCGATGCTCGGCCCGGCGGCCGGATCGGCGGAGGGTGCCAAGAACACGCGACCCATCCGCATCTGGAACCCCGTGAAGTCCGTCCCGAAGACACCTTCGGTGATCGGTCCGGTCGCGGAGGCGGGGCCTTCCGCCAGGATGGAGTTGCCGCGCACGCTGCCGCCGCCGATGTAGCCTCCGGCTTCGTAGCGGGTCACGCTCGGCACGGCCCACGGCGCGATGCTCCGTGGGTTCCCGGCCCGCTGCATCGTGTGCTCCACGGGCTTCCGCGGCAACGGCGTCCGTTCCACGAACCGATCCTGCGCGAACACCGGCGACGCGATCAGAAGGGTGAGAATAGCGAAGCGCATGCGCCATTTATCGGGCGAATTGCAGCAGAAATCGAGTCAGGCTGCCACATTGCCACTTCCTTCACACCGACTTTGGCAATCTGACCCGTTTGGAGCTTGAATTCTGGGCAAACGCGAAGAATTCGGCGTGTGAAAGTCATCGCGCCTTCAGCTTTGCCAATTCGTCCCGGAGTCGGGCGTTTTCCGCCTCCTGATCGCTAATCCGTTCCCGAGCCGCATCGAGTTGATCGTCCTTCGCGCGGAGCTGATTCAGCAGCTCGCCGGGTAGCGAGAGCAACGCGCCTCGGTGCCAATATCGCACCCAGCCGTCGATCAATCCGACCTCCAGTTCCAACTCGGAAATCGCCAGGCGGCCCGCGTCGTTCTCCACGATCTCTACGTACTTTCCGTCTTCGAGGTGGAAGACATGAAGCGACTGGTTCTCCGGTTCGAACAACAGGTAGTAAGGAACGTGGAGGTCGTCGCGGTAGCGGCGGAAGTTGTCGTCGTAGTCCTTGCGGCGATTGCTCGCGGACACGTACTCCATCACCATCGTCGGCAACACCGGTTGCAGCGGCGTGTGGAACGCCTTGAGCCCCGTAAGCGGTTCCGGCCAGATCACCACCATGTTGTCCGGCACCACTCGTTCTGGCGTACGTTTCTTCTTCGTGGAAATCGGATACTGAACGAGTAATTCGCTGAACACCTGGAAGTCCGGCCGCACGGCCCGAACCAAGTCGAGACTTTCCAAGGTGATCTTGCGTTGGGTCGATTGATCGGTGGATTCCATGAAGTGCTCCAACGGCAGCGAACGAAGATAATCGTCTGCCGCCCAGTCGTAAGCCAGTTGCACCAATCGGGTGCTTTCGATCGCGGTCGTCATGGCGTGCCTCGTCGAATGGGGCTCCCTTCAGCTTACACAGTTGATCGCCGGTGTGCAGGCTGCTTCTTGCCTGGGAGCGCGGCCGTCTCGGCCGCTTGGCTCACCTCGATCCAACGGTGCTATCAGCCGACTGGTGCATTCCTTCATCCAGCGGCCGGGACGGCCGCGCTCCCAGGTCAGAATCACCCTTCCGAGTTGCGGTTCGTCTTCTGATAGGGCAGGTGAATCCCGCGAACGTAGACCTGATCGGCCCGCAGAATCGTTGCAGGCACGTCGAAACCGGACTGCCCGGCAATGGTGGTCACGTCGTCCTGATCGACGCCGTCGCCGCTGACGCCGAAGCCGCCGGCGAGCAAGCCCGCCCGGTAAAGCGGAGCACTACCCGGGAAGAACACGATGCCGTTCTGGTTCAAGATGTTCCCGGTCTGGTGGAAGTTGGTGCCGGGGTTGAAGGAATCGTAGCCGACCACGCTCTGATACGCCGAGGCCGGGAGCGGCGGCCCGACTTGCAAGCCGGTGGTGCGGCTGGTGCCGAACGGGTCGTCGTTGAGTTGCGAGAAGGGGCCGGGCGGCGTGCCGTCGATGCCTTCCGGGAACCGGGGCAACCCGAGATAGCGGAAGGTGCGGTTCGTGAACGCCGTGCCCGCCGGCACGCCGGCCAGTTGATCGATGGGCTGAAGCTGGCTCGGGTCCGCGTAGTACATCACGTTCCGCGCCTTGGCCACCGCCACGTCGATGGAGAAGACCGTCGCATCCGGTTCGCGATAGAGCCCTACGACATTCCCCATGCGATCCGTGACGGCGAAGACGAATTTGGCCCGGCTACCGAGCGGCAAGCGGATCGCCGCTCGTGTGAGGTTCGATTGCGCGATCGAATTCGCGACGATGAACTCGACGTCGGCCTTGGTGATGCCGTCGCCATCGTGGGGCACGACGAGCCAGCCCTCGGGCACGATCGCGCCACCGAGCAGCGTGGTGCCGCCGACCATCACGGGGCGGTTCGCGCCGTCGTTCGGGTTCCCCTGCCCGACAACACCTCCGACGGCGAGTACGCGGTTGAGGCCCAGATTGCCGCCTTGACCGAAGACGTCGAGCGTGATGCCGACGAGATCGATGCGGCCGTTGGGCAGGCCGAAACCCGCCGGCGTGGCAATGCCGCCGAGCGCGCCGACCGGTGCGATTTGCGCTCCACCGATGGAGACGGCCGTGCCGCCGACCGCGGCATACGCGATCCACTCGGCTTCGAGCGTGCGATCCGGCTTCATCGGGTCGAACGTGAAACTAAGCGACGAGTTGGACTCAGTGGCAAAGCCGGTTTTGCCGGGGAAGAAGACGCCAATGCCGCCGACGACCTGACCGTTCTTAAAGATGGGGATGCCGCCGGGGAGCGTGGCGATGCCTCGCGATTGTGCGTTCGGCGCGAGCCCCGAGGCGAATCCGAACGAGTCCGGAGCGAAGAGGCTGCTGCCCGCCGGAACGAACGCCGGATTGATGTTGAAGCGCTGAGCGAGCGTGACGTCGTCGGCGGTTCCCCGGATGCGATCCGCCCCGGCGTTCACCGTCGCGTCGCGGTTCGTGTGCTCGATTTCAAACAGATCGACTTGCGGCGTCAGGGCGATGCCCGGCGGGAAGTGGTTACCAATGTTGACCGGAGCCACGAAGCCCGGACCGCGAAGCGTCGAGTTCGGGTCGGTGATGCTCGGGTTCGATTCCACCTCGCGCTGGGTGATCGTGGACTGGCTGATGAACTGGATGGTGCGCGAGGTGAGCGGTGCCTGGTTGTTGCCGAAGAACGCGCCGGTGCGGGCGAGTGCGACCGCGCCATCGACGGCGAAGACGAGGTTCGCGGTGTTGCCGGTGATGGCGGGGTCGACGCCGCTCTCGACGCGCACGCCGAGGATGCGGCCGTTGCGATCGGTGATGACGATGATCGCGTCCGTACTCGCCGAGGCGGCGGCGGCCCGCTGGAGGAGGATGCCGACTTCCGCAGAGGTAATCGTTTCTTGTGCGGCGGCGGCATACGGATTCGCTTCGCGCAGAATCCGGTCGCCGGGGTTGGGGAAGACCGCGTCCCCAGGCTTCACTTTGAAGAGGGCGTTGAGTCCGCCGTCGCCGTTGAACGAGTTGGAACCGAGACCGCCGAAGAGTGCGTCGTTGCCGGTGCCGCCGACGAGTACGGAGTCGCCCGCGCCGGCGACGAGTTTGTTCCGCCCGGTGCCGCCCGCGATGGCCGTGGGTTGCGACACGCTCGGCGCGATGCGAATGGAATCGTTCCCGCCGTCGCCGTCGATCGCGATGCTAGCCACGCCCGCAGAGGGCGTGCGAAGTGCTTCCACCGTGCCGTCGAGTACGATGAGGTTCGTGCCATCGCGGAACACGGTGATGCGTTCGTCGGCCGCGGTGCCGGCGACGGTGAGAATTCCCGCCACGACCGCAGCCGTGACGGCCGGCATCTCACGGCGTTCGAGTTCGTCACACGTCAGCATCGAGAGGCCTCCTGGCCTCTCCTATCGGCGATACCGGGGTCGCATCCTTACCCAAATTCCCCAACCGGCACGACCGGCATTTCCCTCATGATCGGAACCACGGATGCCGATCTGAGAAGGGATACCGCGGATTCGGTTTCAGGAGTGGGATGGCTCTTCGCCGCCATGCTGGGCTCGCCTTCTGGGCGTGCGTGCTGCTTCTGCCTGCATTCGCGCGGGCCGAAGAACCCGCGCAGTTGCCCGATCCGCTCAATCGACTGACCGAACCGCAACAGCCGCCCAAGCCCTCGACCGAAGGCTCGGCCGCGGCCCTCACCGAAGCCGTGTTCGCGCCGCCACTGGGCTATGCCGGACCCAGCGGTGTCTATCCGCGCTCCGGCGGCAACAACGAATACGAAACCGTCGAAGACCGCTGGCGCATCGGCTTCCCCGAATGGGATCGCTACGGCCTTGGGCACCCCCGCGTCTTCGACTATCCCTATCGCCTCGGCCGCATCCTCGACCCGTACAACCAGAACGTCCTCAAAGGCGATTACCCGATCATCGGGCAGAGCACCTTCTTCAACTTCACCGGCACGTTCGTGATGTTGAATGAAGGCCGCAACATTCCCACCGCGACCACGCCGTTCGAGAGCACGGCCCGCCCGTTCACGACCGACTTCTTCGGCCGCTCGGGGCAGTACGTTCACAACGACCTCGCCACGCTTTCGTTCGACCTGTTCCACGGCGATGCCTCCTTCAAGCCCGTGGATTGGCGCGTGAAGGCGACCGTCGCTTCGAACTTGAACATCTTGAGCGTGCAGGAATTGGCCGTCGTGAGCCCCGACGTTCGCAAGGGCACGATCCGCGACCGTAGTTTCACGACTCTGCAAGAGTGGTTCGCCGAGTACAAGCTCGCGGACCTGAGCCCCGAGTACGACTTCCTCTCGGTCCGCGTCGGTTCGCAGCCGTTCGTGTCCGACTTCCGCGGGTTCATCTTCAGCGACATCAATCGCGGCGTGCGGCTCTTCGGCAACCTCGACGGCAACCGCACCCAGTACAACCTCGCCTACTTCCGACAGCAGGAGAAGGACACCAACAGCCAGCTGAACACGTTCAACGACCGCAACCAGAACATCGCCATCGCGAACATTTACCGGCAAGACTTCATCTTCCCCGGCTACACGGCCCAGGCGAGCTTGCACTACAACAACGACGGCCCGGACGTGCAGTACGACAAAAACGGCTTCCTCGTGCGGCCCGATCCGGTGGGCATCTTTCAGCCGCACCGCGTGGAGGCTTACTACCTCGGCGTGGCCGGCGACGGGCACATCGGCCGGTACAACGTGAGCCACGCCAGTTACTGGGTGGTGGGCCGCGATAGTTTGAACCCGATCGCGGGCACGCCGCAATCCATTTCGGCTCAGATGTCCGCGCTCGAACTGAGCTACGACCGCGACTGGGCGCGATTCCGCGTCTCGGGCTTCTACCAATCCGGCGACGGCAACCCGAACAACGGTAAGGCCACCGGCTTCGACGGCATCCTCGACCAGACCAACTTCGGCGGCGAGTTCAGCTACTTCCGCCGCCAACGGCTCCCGCTCTTCGGCGTCGGGCTGGTCAACGATCAGAGCCTTTATGCGAACCTGCGCTCGAGCCGCATCCAGGGGCAGAGCAACTTCGTGAACCCCGGCTTATGGCTGTTGAACATGGGTGCGGACTTCGACGTGACGCCGCGACTGCGCTTCGTGAACAACGCGAACTACATGTGGTTCGACAAGACGGCGTCGCTCGAAACGTTCACGTTCCAGGACAAGATTGCCCGCGACATCGGTCTGGATTTGAGTACGGGCTTCGAGTTCCGCCCGCGTCTGAACAACAACGCAATCATCCTCGGCGGGATCGCGGCGCTGTTGCCGGGCGGCGGCTTCCGCCAGCTTTACAACAAGCAGCACGCGAAGTCCCCCGTGCTGCTCGACGGCTTCGTCGAGATGGTGTTCACGTATTAGAACATTTAGCCGCCGGCTTGCCGGCGGACGGATCCTTTGTCGAGCTGGGTCCCTGCAACGCGCGC
Organism: Gemmataceae bacterium; assembly: GCA_043733485.1. GTDB lineage: Bacteria > Planctomycetota > Planctomycetia > Gemmatales > Gemmataceae > Urbifossiella. Next base: position 8,129 of record JAYTGN010000339.1, on the reverse strand, counting down.
CACCTATGTCCTGCGACATTCAAAGGACACCCTTTGAAGAACACCGGCTGGAAGCCGGTGCCATCTTGAGAAGAACACCGGCTGGAAGCCGGCTGTCACCCGTCTTACTTCTTACCCTTGTGGGCCATGTGGCAGCCCATGCACGAGCCGGTGAAGGCCTTGATCGCGGCATCGAAGGCCTTCGAGTCCTTGTCGTCCGCCGCCTTCGCGACCGCCTGGGATTGCTCGGCGAACTGCTTGGAGAGCTTCTCCCACGATTCGGCTTCGCCCTTCCCGGGCTTGGTGTTCTTCGGCAGATTCGCACAGCACTCGGTCAGCGACTTCGCCAGCTTCTGAGCGTCTTCCCACTTCATATCCTTGCCGGCGGTGGCGCACTTCGCGCAGATGCCTTTCTCGGTCTTCGAGCCCGCAACCGCCTTCATGATCTCCTTGACCGTCGGCGTCTTTTCGTCTGCCGTGGCGGTGCCCAGCGCGATCACCAGCGCCACCATTCCGACGAACATCAGTCCTGACTTCCGCAACATAGAAGCTACTCCTCGAATCGAACGGGTAAGAATCGCGGGTCGGCACTCCGACCGCGAAGCGAATATACCGATCCAGACTGCCCGGCGGTAGCGAATATTCACCCGCCGCGTTCGGTTTCTTACGGTCGCTCGGTTGTCAGCCGCACGATGCAACGGTTGAATTGGCGGGATTGGATTGCCGCACGGGCAGGCGGCGATAGATGTAACCGTGCGTTGCTGCACGAACTCCGGCCACTCCGTCGAGACCTGGGAACCCCTTCCAATCATGGAATCCGCGACCACCGTTCGCCATCCCAAGGGTGCAATCGAGGAACGACCCGGTTCCGGGGCCGGCCCATTCCTGGGCGCGGTCGTCGAATCCTCGGTCGGCTCCAAAGTTCTCGTGGCTCTCACCGGCACCGGGCTCGTCTCGTTCGTTCTCTTCCACATGATCGGCAACCTGAAGTTTCTCAGTGGCGAACCCGACTCGATCAACGGCTACGCCTACTTCCTCAAGCACGACCTCGGCGCACTCATCTGGATCGCCCGGGCCGGGCTGCTCGGCATCTTCGTGCTGCACCTGGCGCTGGCGATTCGCCTGAAGCGCCGGGCCCTGGCGGCGCGACCCATCGCCTATTCGTTCCCCGGTTCGGCGCAGGCCAGCGTCGCTAGCCGCACCCTGATCTGGACGGGCGTTGCCATCCTGCTCTTCACGCTGTTCCACCTGGCGCATTACACCTTCGCCTGGGTGTCGACCGTAGACGTGCGCAATGGCAATGGAAGCTTGGTTCGCGAGAACTACTTGAATCTGATGGACAGCAAGGGCCGGCACGACGTTTACGAAATGATGGTGGCGGGCTTCTCGAATGGGCTGCTCGTCGTGCTCTATCTCGTGGCCCAATTGTTTCTGTTCGTCCATCTGCGGCACGGCATCCCGAGTGCGTTCCAGACGCTGGGTTTGAAGAACGCCCGATTCCGAAAAGCGATCGATTTCTTGGGCCTCGCGATCGCCCTGACGATCCTCGCCGGCAACGTCGCCATCGTCCTGGCCGTGCAGTTCGGCTACGTGAAAAGCAAGTTGGGTGGAGCACTTTAAAGCCCACCCACTGCGGTGGGTGGGCTCGGAGAATCCTCGATGAAGCTCGATGCCCGAATCCCTGGCGGGCCGCTGGCCGAGAAGTGGACCCGCTTCAAGCAAGATCAGCGGCTCATCAACCCGGCCAACAAGCGGAGGTACACCGTCATCGTGGTCGGCAGCGGCCTGGCCGGCGGCAGCGCCGCCGCCAGCCTCGCCGAACTCGGCTACAACGTGCTCTGCTTCTGCTTCCAGGATTCGCCGCGCCGCGCGCACAGCATTGCCGCGCAAGGCGGCATCAACGCCGCCAAGAACTACCGCAACGACGGCGACAGCGTCCACCGCCTCTTCTACGACACCATCAAGGGCGGCGACTTCCGCAGTCGCGAAGCGAACGTCCACCGCCTCGCGGAAGAATCCGTCAACATCATCGACCAGTGCGTGGCCCAGGGCGTGCCCTTTGCGCGCGAATACGGCGGCCTGCTCGATACGCGTTCTTTCGGCGGGGCCCAGCTTCAACGCACGTTCTATTGCCGCGGCCAAACCGGCCAGCAACTCATGCTCGGCGCGTATCAAGCCCTCAGCCGCCAGATCGCCATCGGCAACGTGAAGATGTTCCCGCGCTGCGAAATGCTCGATGTGGTCACGGTCGAGAACCGCGCCCGAGGCATCGTCACGAGGCATCTCGAAACCGGCAAGATCGAATCGTTCTCCGCCGACGCCGTCGTCCTCGCCACCGGCGGCTACGGCAACGTCTTCTTCCTCAGCACCAACGCCAACGGCTGCAACGTCTCGGCCACGTACCGCGCCTTCAAGCGCGGAGCCGCCTTCGCCAACCCCTGCTACACCCAAATTCACCCGACCTGCATCCCCGTCACCGGCGACCATCAATCGAAGCTCACTCTTATGAGCGAGAGCCTTCGCAACGATGGCCGCGTCTGGGTTCCCAAGAATACCTCGGACATCGGCAAGCACGCTCGGGAAATCCCCGAGACTTCCCGCGATTACTTCCTCGAACGCAAGTACCCGAGCTACGGGAACCTGGCCCCGCGCGACATCGCGAGCCGCGCCGCCAAGGAAGCCTGCGACAACGGCCTGGGCGTGGGTCCTGGCGGTCGCGGCGTCTATCTCGACTTCGAGGCCGCGATTCAAAAGCAAGGCAAGGACAAGATTGCCGACAAGTACAGCAACCTCTTCGAGATGTACGAACGCATCACGGCCGAGAGTGCCTACGAGCAGCCGATGCGAATCTACCCCGCCGTCCACTACACGATGGGCGGCCTCTGGGTGAACTACGAACTCATGTCCAACCTCGACGGCCTGTTCGTGGTCGGAGAAGCGAATTTTTCGGACCACGGAGCCAATCGCCTCGGGGCGAGTGCCCTGATGCAAGGCCTCGCCGACGGCTACTTCGTGCTGCCCTACACGCTCACGCACTGGCTCGCGGGTCAGAAGCCCGGCGGCGTCACCTACGAACATTCCGAGTTCAAACGAGTCGAGGTCGAGGCCACGGACAAGCTCAAGAAAATGCTTGCGATCAAGGGTAAGAAGACGGCGATGGAACTGCACCGCGAACTCGGCCTCGTGATGTGGGAGAAGGTGGGCATGGCCCGTTCGAAGGAGAGCCTGCAGCAGGCGATCGCTCGCATCGGGGAACTGCGTTCCGAGTTCTGGAGCAACATCAACGTGCCGGGCTCGGACGCGGACTTGAACGCGGCGTTGGAGCGTGCCAATCGCGTGGCCGACTACATGGAGTTTGGGGAACTCTTGGCCCGCGACGCCCTGGCCCGCGAGGAGTCCTGCGGCGGCCACTTCCGCACCGAGTATCAAACTCCGGACGGCGAGGCGAAGCGCAACGACGACGACTATTGCCACGTGGCGGCCTGGGAGCACGCGGGCGTGGACAAGGCTCCGATCCGCAACGTGGAACCGCTGGTCTTCGAGAACGTGAAACTGGCCGAGCGAAGTTATAAGTAGGGCGTTCTAACCCGATCCTACAATGGAACTGGACGGCAATAAGGCACAGCTAACCACGCACTTACCGTCAGGGCATTTTCCGAATGGCGTCTAAAAGCTTGACTTACGCGTAAAGTATGCGACACTAGCTCTTAGGCATTTGAAGAAGCTGGCGCGGCCTCTTCTTTGCCCTTCGAATTGACATCCAGAATCCGCCGGACTTCGCGATGACACTCAAGAGCGAGATTGAGACTAAGAGTAAACAAATTCGGACGGACTCATATCCAATGTCTATTGGTGAGTTGTCGAATCTTTACAGGGACAAAGAACTCGACGTTCATCCTGAGTTTCAGCGTATTTACCGATGGACCGAGCCACAAAAGACTCGCTTGATCGAATCATTGCTGTTGGGCATCCCGCTGCCACCGATATTCGTAGCGCAGCGTACTGACGGAGTGTGGGATGTCATCGATGGAGTACAACGGATATCAACTATTTTGCAGTTCATGGGACTGCTCAGAGATGATGGTGGTGAGATTGTTGATCCGCTCGTTCTGCTATCCTCGAAGTACTTGCCATCATTGGAAGGCAAAGTGTGGGAGAGCAGAGATAAGTCTCGATCATTCTCAAAAGACGAGCAGCTTTTCATTAAGCGAGCCAAGATCGATGTGAATATCGTCCTTAAAGAAAGCGATGACGATGCAAAGTACGAACTCTTCATGCGGTTAAACACTGGCGGAACTGCACTGTCGGCGCAAGAGGTGCGGAATTGTCTCCTTGTTATGTCCAAGCCTGAGACCTATAAATGGCTTCGCAGCCTGTCCGACATGGAGCCATTTCTTGAGGCTATCGGGCTCTCCGATCGATCCATCGAAGAGCAGTATCATATGGAGTTGGTATTTCGATTTCTCATTTTCAGGACGATGCAAGCCCCGGAACTTACAAAAGTTGGCGACATCGGTGAATTTCTAAATAATCAAGTATCACATATCACTTCTCTAGACAGTAAACAGCGACGCCAAGAAGAGGCAGTATTCACGGAAACATTCGAGTACCTAGCAAAGTCGCTGGGCTCTGATGGGTTCCGAAGATATGATTGCGATAAAGAGGCGTTTACGGGCGGGTTCTCAGTTTCCGCATATGAGACTATTGCATTGGCAATCGGGTACCACTACGACGGTCGTGTTCAGAAGGTTCAGAATATTATGTCGAAGGTGAAGCAATTGTGGAAAAATAGCGAATTCCTGGACAATTCCGGCTCGGGAGTGAGGGCGTCATCTCGAATCCAAAAGGTCGTCCCACTCGGCCGAAAGATTTTCAAGCCATGAGCAAAGTTAAAACTCTCTCGCAGCTGGAACAGGTTGTGAGCAAAGAACTCTCGTGGAGGAAGAAAGAACTACACAACGTTAAGTCGCTTCTCAATCAACACGCCGCTTCATATTTAGAACCAGTTTTATTGCGTAGTGCCATTGCCGTCTTGTATGCCCACTGGGAAGGATTTATCAAGTCGGTTGGGAAAGCATACTTGGAGTTCGTTTCGCGCCAAAAACTCGCGCACGAGGAAATGCAGGATTGTTTCGTGGCATTAGCACTGCATCAGGAGATGTCTGCAGCGGAAGGAACGAGAGGGATAGAATCGCGCATTCGGGTAGTTGATATTTTTAGACGTCGGATGTCAACCCGTAGCAAGATCGCTTATGAAAACCGCGTTTCAACGAAGTCGAACCTGTCCTCTCGCGTGCTCAACAATATCACGAGAATGTTAGGGCTTGACTTTTCTCCCTACGAAACAAAAAGTAAGCTTATAGACGAGCAGCTCCTCAGAAATCGCAATTCTATTGCACATGGCGAGTATCTAATCGTCGATGCCGAGGAGTACAATGGCATTCATGAGGAGATCTTGTCGCTCATCGATGTGTTTGGCACCCAAATCATGAACGCAGCCACGCAAGGAACATACAAGGCCGCCCAGGCGATGCAGTTGTAGTCGCGGGTGGTAGGGCTGGTGACGCGGAACGCGGAGGTCCGCAGTCCCGGAAACCGCTCGTCGAGTCGCTCTACCATCGTCGGCCGTTCTCCTCGGCCCAGCGAAGCCAGGCTTCCGCGACCTTACGAACGTTGCCGCGGTCTTCATCGGGCACCGGGTGAGCGCCGGTGATGGCCGTCAGCGCCTTGGACAAGTGGCCGTCCTCGGTCCGTTCGATGTCGTGGAATAGGGAGGGGAGTGCCGCCGGGCCCAGCGCGATCAACTCTTGATAGGCGGGGTGTCCGGTCATGCGGCTGCTCGATGACAGGTACGCGGTCTGTTCCCGCCAGATGCCGAGCAAGCGAGTAACGCAAAGTTCGATGGTCTCGGCAGACGGTATGGCGGGAATGGAAGCCATGAGTTGCACTCCGGTAAGGCGGTGCCGCCATTATAACCGACGATGGGGAAACCGCACCCTCAGCCCTTTCAGCAAATTACATGCACCGTGTCGATCGGGCTCACGCTCCAAACTCTGACCATCGAACGCGACAATCCCGATACCCGCCAAGAATCATCTTCAGGAATTTCTCGCTTTCCCGCGCCGCTTCGCGCATCATAGTATCTACCTGCCGACTCGCACTCCTACCTCCCGCTGCCAACATGATTGCTCTTAGCCGCCGCGCATTCTTAGGCTCGTCCGCTGGTGGGCTCGCGTCCGTGCTCTATGCCGGACCTGCCCGCGCCGACAATTCGCTCGAAGTCGCACCTCCACCGCGGCTGGCGATCTCGTCCGTCCCGGCGAACCTCAAGCCGCAAGACACGCTGTTCCTCACCTGGCAGCGCGATCCGACCACCACGATCACCGCGCAGTGGGTCGGGCCGACGAAGGGCGCTCCGACGAGCGTCCGCGTCGTCCGCGCCCTGGGCGTGTTCGGATGGGCGAGCGGTCTGTTGCAGAGCACCGACGAATGGGTCACCGGTCAGGTGCGGACCAAGCCCTTCGGCAACGCGGAAGTCGTGGTTCACCGGTGCGAGTTCCTCGGCCTCGCGCCCGGCACGGAGTACCTGCTCCAGATCGGAACCTGCGGGCAGGTGTACCGGTTCCGCACGATGCCCGCGAAAGCCACGAACGCGTTTACGTGGGTGTCCGGCGGCGACTGCGGCACCGGCTCACACGCGATCGGAACCAACCAGATCGCCGCCAAGCAAGAACCTTACTTCGCGCTCATCGGCGGCGACCTCGGCTACGACAACGGCACCTCGGCGAAGACCGCGATAACGTTCTTGCAGAACTACGCGAAGCACATGATCGACCCGAAAGGCCGGCTCATTCCGATGGTCACCTGCATCGGCAACCACGAAGTGCGCGGCGGGTACAAGGGCACGCGGTCCGACGCTACCTACTACCTGCCGCTCTTCGACGGACTGTACCGAGAGACGACCTACGGTACGCTCGATTTCGGCGATTACCTGAGCCTCGTGCTGCTCGACAGCGGGCACGTCTCAGCCATCGGCGGCGTGCAAACCGACTGGCTGGAAACGACCCTTCGGGATCGCGAGGAACGACCGCACTTGATCGTGGCCAATCACGTTCCCGCGTATCCGTCGTTCCGTGCGTCGGGCATCTCGAAGCCCGATGCCTCAAGCAAGGTGCTGGACGCACTCGGCTTGAAGACCCGAGGAGGCGGGACGGGCGACGAGAACCGGAAGCACTGGTGCCCGCTGTTCGAGAAGCACGGAGTGGACGCGGTTCTGGAGCACCACGACCACACGTTCAAGCGCACCCACCCGCTGATCGACGGGTTGGTGAACAAGTACGGCGTGCCGTATCTGGGCGACGGCTCTTGGGGCCAATTGCGCCCGCCGGCGACTCCCGAGAAGCGCCCGTACCTCGCTGCAGTCGGTCAGGCGTACCACATGACCGTTCACCGGCTCGAAGGCGAGCAGCGGTATCACGTCGCGCTGGAGGAGAGCGGTAAGATTGCCGACGTGTACGGTACGAGCGGCAAGCGCCCGCACAAGCGCGGATGAAGATTCGCCTCCGACGACCGGGAGCAAGGCGCGAACGCCTAGGCTTGCAGGGTTTCTTTCGGCGGCAGAGGGCGCACTGGTGAGGGTGCAGTCCCGTAGCTGCGAGCTGGAGGCGGGTGTATTCTGAGCTGCAAGCAGGAGGGACAGGTTTCCTGCGTTCCCTCTGAAGGAATCAGCTATGACGACCCCACTCCCGCCGTCGAGCCGCGACACCATCCACCGCGAGTTGCACGAGCACGTCGATGCCATTTTCAACCGCCTCTTTCCCGAAGACGCCACGGTGCCCCTGCCCGCCTTCGACCGCATCGAGGAACAGACCTCGCAACTGACGCGCGATCTGGAGTCGTGGCTCCTGGAACAGCGCGTGCAATCCGCAGCCGACGCCCGCCCCGTCGAAGCCCCTTCGTGCCCCCAGTGCCAGCAACCCGCTCGCCGGGTGAAAAAGCCCGGCGACCCGCTCGCCCGTCGGGTCTTGACCACCCGGGCCGGGCCCATCGAATTGGCCCGAGAAAAATGGCGTTGCACGACCTGTCGGGTCGTGTTTTTCCCCCCTCGACGAACAGTTGCAACTGACGCAAGAGGGCTTTAGCCCGTCGAT
>JAYTGN010000338.1:0-22795 GCA_043733485.1 Gemmataceae bacterium | reverse complement strand
ACCGTGCTTCCAGCCGGTGCTCAGCATGCACCGGCTGGAAGCACGGTGCCACCCGCAAAACTCCGGTTCACAAGCATGAGCATCCGAATCTTACTGGTCGAAGACGAGCGCGCGATCGGAGACTTCGTCGTCCGAGGCCTCCGTGAAGAAGGGTTCACCGTGGAATGGGCTTCGGATGGCGACTCCGGCTGGCACGAGCTTTCCACTGCGACCTGGGATGTGATCCTACTCGACTGGTGGCTTCCGGGTGTGGATGGGCTCACACTCTTGCGGCGACTGCGCCAAGCCCGCAACGCCACGCCCGTTCTCATGCTCACGGCGCGAGACGCGATTTCCGATCGCGTTCGCGGGCTCGATGCCGGTGCCGACGACTACCTGTGTAAGCCGTTCGCGTTCGAGGAACTCCTCGCACGCATCCGGGCACTGGCCCGACGGCCGGCAACTGCGACGGCCACGATTCTCTCCCACGCCGACGTTCGCCTCGACCTCGCCACCCATCGGGCCGAACGCGCCGGAACCAGGCTCGACCTCACGGCGAAAGAAGAATCGCTTCTGGCCTTCTTCCTGCGCCACCCCGGTGAGGTCCTGAGCCGAACTCGAATCTACGAAGCCGTCTGGGACGAACGCTTCGACGGCCTCTTCAACACGCTCGAAGTCCACGTCATGGAACTGCGGAAGAAGCTAGAAGTTCAGGGCATCCGCCTGATTCACACGCAGCGTGGGCGCGGGTACACCTTCGGCGACGCTGGGATGATGGCATGACCCTCACCGCGCGCTTATCGCTGTTCTTCCTTTCGGCCCTGGCCGCGGTGCTCATCGGCTTCTCGGCAGCGCTCTACATACTTGCGGATCGCCACCTACACCGACAACTGGACGACCGGCTCGAAGCGGCGGCACGGACGCTGGCAGGAGTCGCGGAGATCGAACCGGATGGCGTCGAGTGGGAACCGGCCGGACGCTCCTTCGCCTTCGGCCCCGCGACCTTCGGCGCGGAGGTCCACTGGTCCATCACGACCGATGAAGGTCGCGTGATCGACTGCTCTTCGCCAGCGAACGTCGACCAATTCATGCTCGACGCCGAGCAAGCGGGACGCACGGGCCATCGCAATCAAGTCACTCGAATCCGCCTCGCGCCGGAGACGCCGTTGCCGGGCGGCATCGCCGCTGAGAAGAAGTATCCCGCGCTGATCCTAACGGTTGTGGCACCGCTCGAACCGGTGCACGCCGCGCTTCGCTCGCTGGCCGCGACACTGATCGGCCTCACGATTGTCGTGCTGGTCCTGGCATTGATCGGGAGCCGTTTTGTCTGCCGCAAGGCGCTGGCACCCGTCACGAAAATGGCGGACGCCGCCGGGGCGATGGGTGCCTCGGACCTCGCGGAACGGCTTCCCGTGCCAGCATCGCACGACGAACTCGCGCACCTCGGGCGCGCCTTCAACGACTTGCTCGACCGCCTCGGCGAAGCCTTCGCGCGCGAGCGCCAGTTCGCGGGTGAAGCGTCGCACCAACTTCGAACCCCGCTCGCCGCACTCATCGGGCAAGTCGAAGTGGCACTGAGGCGGGAACGCAGCGCGGAGGAGTACCAGCGGGTGCTTCAGGCGGTATTCGGGCAATCTCAGCGACTGCAGCGCGTCGTCGAGGCCTTGCTGTTTTTGGCGCGATCCGAAGGCGAGGCCGGACTCGTTGGTTTCGAGACGATCGACTTGGCGCGGTGGGTTCGAGAGCGGCTTCTCACGTGGAACGAGAATAGCCGAACGGAGGATTTGATCTTCGAATCCGGAATGGGAGCGCTCGCCTCGGCGAGCATTCATCCGGACCTATTCGGCGAACTGTTCGATGCGCTGATCGACAACGCCTTGAAGTACAGTTCGCCCGGAACTCAGGTCGTGGTGCGAACCGGTTCAACGGATCGCGACGTGTGGGTCGAGGTCGAGGATTGCGGCAGCGGCGTCGCGGTCGAGGACCTGCCGCATCTCTTCCGCCCATTCTTCCGAGCGGATTCGGCCCGAAAACTCGGCATCCCGGGAGCCGGTCTCGGGTTGGCCGTCGCGACCCGAATCGCGACGGCCCACGGCGGATCGATCGCGGTTGCAACTGCTCCAGACCGAGGAAGTCGATTCCGCGTCCGGTTGCCCGCATTCGAGGCGGGAATGACTCGATGACCTGGTCACCACTTGTAACAACCTGTAACGGTCCGCTCGATTCCCGACCGTGCCGTCCCGCGTTGTTGATAGGATCGACATGAGGCCCAAAAGAGTGCGTCGCTGAAGGAGATTCCTCATGAATCGGTTGACGTTCGGATTAACCCTGGCCGCCGCCGCGGCGTTCGCCCCGGCGATCCCGGCCGGCGAAACCTGCGGGCACGGCACGAAGATCCACTTCGTGGACACGCCCAAGGAAGCCGCCGCTCAGGCCAAGAAGGAGCAGAAGCTCGTCTTCGTCCTGCACGTCTCGGGGTACTTCGAAGACCCGAGCCTGACCTGAAACAACGCCGAGGCGCTCCGTGTGAACGCCCTCGCCAACCCCGAAGTGGGGAAGTTCGTCAACGAGTATTTCGTCTCGTCGTTCCAGAAGGTCGCGACGTTCAAGATCGTGAATGGTCAGAAGCAGGGCGGGAACGTGGCCGCGTACTTCTGCGCTCCGGATGGCCGGGTTCTGCACGTCGTGGCCGGCCCCGTGGACGCTCCCACGATGCTCCGCGAGGCGAAGTGGGTCGTCGAGACCGCAAAGAAGGGCATCGAGGGGAGCAAGGGAGACGGTGCCAAGTTCAAGGAGATGTTCCGCAAGGCGCACGCCGCGAAACTGCGCGACGATGCGGGGATCGTGGTCGAGGCGGTGATCTACGATCCTCCGGACCCGATGGACGAAAAAGACGCCCTCACTTATCGGGATCCAACGGGCCGGCCTCTCGCTCCGAAGCTGCCGCCGCCGCCGATCGATGGCCCGGATGTCACGCTCGACAAGAAGGAGTTCGAACGCCGGCAGAATGCGGCGAACGGCGCTCCGGGTGCCCGTTACGAGGCCTGTGCCAAGGGCGGCCGGGTGGTCGTCAACAACCAATCCCTCGTTCACCAGATCATGGCGGCCCACGCCATGGCACCGATCGAGCGAGTGTACGGCACGGTGTTCGAGAACATCCTCGGCGAGAAGATTTCGACGAAGCCAGTGGATGTCGTGCGGCCGTTCTCGTGGGTCGATAAGGACGGGAACCGGATCAAGAAGTGAGCGAAGGTCGCCTCTCGTCCTTGCGAGCCTCGGAGAGCGATCTCCGCGGCTCGCTGCCGTTCATTACTTCATTCAGGCGACCAGAAATTGTCACTGCGGCGTAACATTCCTTTGACGGCAGCCGGCAACTCTGGATATGATCGGCTTGTGAATCCTCTCCCGTCCGGCAATGCGATCGGGGAGACCTCGTCATGATCGTGCGTCCGATTTCACTCGCGCTCGTACTTGGGTTGGCGACCTCGGTCGTCGCCGAGGATCGGCGCTCGCAGCTATTTGAAGCCAAAGCGCAACCCCTTCCCGCCCTCAAAAGTGCGGACACACACGAGAAAAAGCCGACTTCGGCTCAGCTCCTCGCTCGTGCGGGGAAGGCCGAGAAGGCTGGAGACTGGGAAGCCGCGTTCTCGGCGTACTGCGAGTTGCCGATCGCGGATCGCACCGCGCCGGAGGTTCGCGAGAAGGTGAACGCGGCCCTCCGCCGGGTTCAACAGATCCGACGCCACCGCGATGCCGGATACCAACAATTCGTGAATGGGTTGCCGCCCGCGGATGCGATCAATCTGTTCGGCGAAGTCGCGGCGAAAGTGCCCGGCGTGTTTGCCGAAGCCGCCAAGGCGACCCCGCAACTTCTTTGGTCGCACGGCATCGAAGAACTCGATCGGGCGCTGGCCAGCCCCGCATTTCGACGGACGTTCCTGGACGGCTCCGCGGTTGCCAAGGTCGAACCGTTCCGCATCCGATTGAAGTCCGACTGGTCGAAGCGGACCATCGCCGATGCGCGGGAAGCGCGTTCGTCGTTGAAGCAACTCCTCGCCGCGGCCCAAGACAGTTTCCCCGTCCGCACTGCGGCGGCGTTGGCCGTCGAGTTCGTTTGCGGAGCGTGCAGCGGGCTCGACGAATACACCGTGTTCCTGAGCCCGACCCAAACTGTCGAAGTTTCCGAACCGCTCGATCTCTCGGCTTACGGGCTGCAGGTTCGCTTTCAGCAAGGTAGCCTCGTAGTCGAAGGCGTGCTGCCGGGTTCCTGGATCGCCTTCAACACTCAGCAGATCAACAAGGGCGACCGCGTGACTCGACTCAACGGCCAGAGCCTGGAGATGGCAGCACCCGAAGCCTTGGCGGATGCCTTGCGGCAATCCATGAATGGAGTTCACGAACTCGAAGTGGCAGGCCCCGGCCAAACCGAAGGCACTTTGGTTCGCCTACCGGTCGTGCTGCCAACGGTCTGGCATCGCGTCGTCGGATCCAAGGATGGGATCGGCTACGTTCGCATCGGCGAGTTCCACGCCGCGACGCCCCGCGATCTCGACTTGGCCTTGGCCGCACTCAAGTCCCAAGAGGTGCGGGCCATCGTACTCGACCTCCGCGGCAATCGCGGCGGCTCGTTCATCGCCGCGGTTGAGGTCGCCCGGCGATTCCTCCCGGCCGGGCAGATCGTCACCACGCAAGGCCAACTCGGTGAAGTCGCCGATCGCACCTTCTCGTCCGACTTCGGCATGCGCGCCGTGGACGTGCCGGTCGTGGTGCTGATCGATTCGGAAACGGCCTCGGCGGCGGAAGTGGTCGCTGCGGCGCTGCGCGATAACAATCAACGCACCGTTCGTGCGGTGCTGGTCGGCATGCCGACGTTCGGTAAGGGCACGATCCAGTATCCGCTCCGGCTCGCCGCCGCGGATGAGCCGGACGACGCGGGCAAACCGCGGAACAAGTCCGGAGTCGTCCGCATCACGATCGCGCGGTTGATGGCCCCGAACGGCACGGCCATCAACGGCGTCGGAATCGCGCCCGACTTCCTCGTCTCCGATCCGGCCCGTCAGTGGGAAGTGGCCCTCGAACGCGCCGTCGAACTGATCCAGCCCATGCGTTCACCCTCTCTCATCGTGCTTCCTCCAAGCCAGTGACCCGAGGCAGTTCGATTGTTCCACGAAAGCGCGGCCCAAGTGGGTCGCGTTTTTCGCTTCCTCACTCCGAAATCGGCCGGCCCACCCATAATGACACTTTGAGTGTCTCGGGGCGCCATGCTGAACTTCTTCGCCACTTGTGCCCGCGGGCTGGAAATGATCCTCGCGCGGGAACTGCTTGCCCTCGGTGCCGAGAACATCGATCCGGGCCGGGGCGGCGTCGCCTTTCAAGGCGACGATGCCCTCCTCTACAAAGCCAACCTCTGGCTGCGCACCGCCGTTCGCGTGCTCCGGCCCATCCTCGAAGAGAAGGTCTTCAACTCGGACGAACTCTACGAAGCCGTTCGCACCATCGACTGGTCCGAGTTCCTCACGCCCGATCACACGTTGGCCGTGGATTGCAACGTCCGCGATTCCGGAATCACGCACTCGCAGTATGCTTCGCGAAGGGTGAAGGATGCGATCTGCGATCAGTTCCGGGACAAGACGGGCCGCCGACCCAGCGTGAACGTCGAACAGCCGATGCTCGGGCTGAACCTGCACGTCTACCGCGACCGCGCGACGCTGAGTCTCGATAGCTCGTGGGGCTCGCTCCACAAACGCGGCTACCGCCCGATTCAAACCATCGCGCCGCTCAACGAGGCACTCGCCTCGGGGCTGCTCCTGCAATCGGGTTGGGATCCGACGACGCCGCTCGTCGATCCCCTCTGCGGATCGGGGACGTTCTGCATCGAGGCCGCCTGGATCGCGTTGAAGCGGCCCCCGGGATTAACGCGAAAATGGTTCGGCTTCCAGGGTTGGCTCAGCTTCGACCGGCCGCTCTGGAACGCGATCCGCGACGAGGCGCGGCAAGGAATGCTGAAGCAACTGCCGGCTCCGATCCGCGGCTCAGACGTTCACCGCGATTCTCTGGAACTGGCGAAGCAGAACGCGCGTGCCGCGGGCATCGGCCACCTACTCAGCTTCGAGCGGCAGGAAGTGAAGGACGCTCGCCCAGGGAGCATCGCGCCCGGCACCCTCATCTGCAATCCGCCCTACGGCGAACGACTCGGCGACGAGCAGGAACTCGTCGGGCTTTACCGCAAGATTGGCGACGTGCTCGGCGAGCACTGGTCGGATTGGCGCGCGTTCGTCTTCACCGGCAACGACTGGCTCGCCCGCAAGGTCGGCCTCAAGGTGAAGTCCAACGTGCCGTTCTTCAACGGAAGGATTCCGTGCCGCCTTTGGGAGTTCAACGCCGCGAAGAGCCCGGCCAAACCATAAACTAATTTCCAGCCCCCACTTCACTTCAGGAGCTTCGCCATGCGTGCCGCCGTTCTCACACTCGCGTTCGGCCTGATTCTCGCCGCGTTGCCGGCCGTGGCCGAGGACAAACCCGCGGACGGTTACAAGCCGCTCTTCAACGGGAAAGACCTCACCGGTTGGACCAACGTGAACTGTGCGCCGAACACCTTCTTCGCGAAGGATGGCGAGATCATCACCACCGGAGTGCCCACCGGCTTCCTCCGCTTCGAGAAGCAATTCGAGAACTTCGAGCTCGAGATGGACTGGATGCACGTCGAGAAGGTGAAGATGGCGAACTCCGGGCTCTTCGTCTGGGGCGATCCGCTGCCCGGCGTCGGCACGCCGTACACGCGCGGGATCGAAGTGCAGGTGCTCATCAACTACAAGCCCGCGGATGGCTGGGCCACGAGCCACGGCGACATCTTCAGCATTCACGGTGCCCGCTGCACGCCGGACCGCCCGCACCCGAAGGGTTACGAACGCTGCCTGCCCAGCGAGGATCGCGTGAAGGGCGGCGGCGAATGGAACCACTACAAGGTCATCGCCAACGATGGAGCGATCAAGCTGCACGTAAATGGGAAGGAAGTCTCCGGGGTGAGCAAGTGTTCGCCGCGCAACGGTTACATCGCACTCGAAAGCGAGGGCGTGGAGTGCCACTTCAAGAATCTGAAGGTCAAGGAGTTGCCGAGCACGAACCCGAAGCCCGGGGAGATCGCCAAGGTCTGGGAAGGCCACACGAGCCTGTTCACCGGCGTGAACCTCGATGGCTGGAAGACGGAGAAAGATTCGTGGAAGGCAGACGGTGGTGTGCTGAAGGTGGCGGGGAAGGCCGACTTGGCGTCGGAAAAGAAGTTCGGCCCGTGCGAGTTGGTGTTCGACTGCAAGATCCCGGCCGCGTCGAAAGCGGATTGGTCCGTCCAGTTCGGGATGAACCATTCGTATACGCAGACGAACCCCGATATCGACTTCCGGGGAAAGTGGAATCGGGTCGTCGTGACCGTCGGGAAGGACGGGGTGTCGCAATCGCTGAACGGCCGCCAGGGGACGAAGTCCAATTCCGTCCCCGACCTGGGCCCGATCGTATTCAAGCCTGCTGAAGGGCTGGAGATCATGAACGTCTTCGTCCGCGAACTGAAGGAGAAGTAAGCATGTCGACCGCAACGATGCCAGAAGTCGAAGTTCCGACGGGGCGCATCACGTCGGAACTCGCCAAGCAGATTCATGCGTTGTCGCGTGAATCCAAGGAGCAACTCGTGATCCTGCTCGAGGACGAGCTCGATGGAGGCCCGTTCATCGGCGATCTTCCCGAGATGCCGAACGATGATTCCGATGCGGTCAAATCTGCCTGGAAAGAAGAGATCGCACGCCGCCTCGAGGACATGCGAACCGGTCGGGTCGAGGCAATCGACGCTCAAGGCTCAGCCGCTCGCTTGCTCCAAAAAATGATGAGGAAGTATGGACCATGATGAACTACCGCATCCATCCTGCCGCGGAACGTGAAGCCGAGAATGCGGCCGAATGGTATGCCGTACAGGTTCCAACTCTTGCCATCGAGTTTGCCCGTCAGCATCAACTTGCTATCGATTGGATTCTCGAGTCTCCAACAATGTATCCTTTGGCGGAGGACGCACCCGAAGGTATCGAATGCCGAAACATCGGACACCTGGGGCGGTTCCCCTATCGGGTGGTCTATGCGATAGTTGGAGAAGAGATTCTGTTTCTCGCCGTAGCCCATCACCGGCAGCGACCCGGGTACTGGCACGAACGCGTGACCGACTGAATCCCACCCCACTTGCAACTCAATCCTTCTCAATTCTTGCCACACGAGAACTCGCCTCGAAAATTGGACTTCCCCCCGGTCGTGACTTACGGTTCATCCGCCACTTCCCCGCGTTCGCTCAGCCATTCATCTCGTAGCCGAAGGAGTCGGTGCGAAGTGGTTTTGGGGAAGTCCAGACTCGCTGCCGACGCACAAGAGGTTGACTCCGACTATGAACTGGCTTCGCGAGCCCGACGGCGAACCGATCCCTGGCTACCGCCTCGTCGAACCGATCGGAACCGGTGGGTTCGGCGAGGTTTGGCGCTGCATCGCGCCCGGCGGCATCCAGAAAGCCATCAAATTCGTCTACGGCAACCTCAACTCCCTCGAAGGCGACGACCTCCGCGCCCAGCAAGAGATGAAGGCGCTCGAACGCGTCAAGCAGGTTCGCCATCCCTTCGTCCTCACCATCGAGCGCATCGAGGATGTCGGGGGCGAACTCGTCATCGTGATGGAGTTGGCCGACAAGAACCTCCACGACACCCTCACCGAGTATCAACAACTCGGCCGCCCCGGCATTCCGCGCGACATGCTCCTCGGCTTCCTGGACAACGCGGCTGTCGGCCTCGATCACCTCATCGAGAAGCACAACCTCCAGCACCTCGATGTGAAGCCGCGAAACTTGTTCGTCATGTCCGATTTCGTGAAGGTCGCGGACTTCGGCCTCGTCAAGCAACTCGAACGCTCGTCCAGTTCCGGATTGCTCGGCGGCGTGACCCCGATCTACGCCGCGCCGGAAACCTTCTCCAACAAGATCAGCAAGCACTCGGATCAGTACAGCCTCGCGATCGTCTACATCGAACTGCTCACGGGTCTGAGGCCGTTCAGCGGGAAGAACATTCGGCAACTCGCGCTCCAGCACATGACCGAGGAGCCCGACCTCTCGATGCTCCCGGAAGTGGATCGACCGATTCTGGCGAAGGCGTTGGCCAAAAATCCGGACGAACGCTTCCCGAGTTGCACGCTGTTCATTCGCTCGCTTCAAGGGGGGCCGCGGTCGGGCGATTCGAGCGGCAGCGGCACCGGTGGGATACTGGAACCCGCGGCCTGGGCGCGGCCATCGCATTCCATTCACGATGTCGA
Organism: Gemmataceae bacterium; assembly: GCA_043733485.1. GTDB lineage: Bacteria > Planctomycetota > Planctomycetia > Gemmatales > Gemmataceae > Urbifossiella. The sequence continues at coordinate 13,486 of JAYTGN010000338.1, read as the reverse complement.
TCTCACGCCGCCGGGCCACCTCGATCGCGGAGGGGTCGCGGTACTCGAGGCCCGCGGCAGTCGCGGTTCCTCCGCGCTCGTCGAACTCGATTTCGAGGAAGACCACCTCCTCGGCATGACGGCGGTACAAAAGGAAGTTGGCATCCTGAGGCCGACCATCCTCATCGGCGTCGGCAGCTTCGGTCGGCGGGCACTTCAAGAGGTTCGGTGTCGGCTCATCGATCGGCTCGGCGATGTTGCCCAGGTACCCACCGTCCGCTTCCTCTACGTCGATTGCGATCCGGACGCGGTTCACAAAGCCACCTCGGCTCCGTCCGATGTGGCCCTCTCGCCCGACGATGTCTTCCCGGTGCCGCTCCAGCCGGTCACGGGCTATCGCCGTCGGCAACTCGAACAAATCCTCGACTGGCTGCCCCGCGAGAAGCTCTACTCGATTCCGCGGAACCTCCAGGCCGGCGGCTCGCGGGCACTCGGCCGCCTCGCCTTCTGCGACAACTACCTCCGCTTCGTGACGCGCCTGCGTCGCGAACTTCAGGTGGCCACGCATCCCGAGTCCATTCAGCAGTCGTCGGATCAGACGGGGCTGTTGCCGCGCGACAACATGCCGCAGGTGTACGTGTTTGCGAGTGCGACGGGCGGCGCGGGCGGGATGCTCGTCGACCTGGGCTTCGCCGTGCGGCGCGTGCTGGGGCGGATGAACGCCGCCGACGCGCCGGTCACGGCGTTCCTCTACTCGGCTTCACCCACGGACCCCGGCACTCCCGATCGCGAACTCGCCAACCTGTACGCGACGCTCACCGAACTCAATCACTATGCCGAAGAGGACGTGAACTTCGTGGCCCAGTACGGCGGGCCGGAAGGACCGAAGGTGGAAGGAAAGGGCCTGCCGTTTTCTTCGACGTACCTCATGCCGATGGCGGATCGCACGCCCGAAGCGTTCCGCGATTGCGTGGCGCACCTCGCGGCCTATGTGGCTCACGATCTCACGACGCCGCTCGGCCCGGCTCTCGAACAACTTCGTCAGCAGCCTGCCGATTTCGGGCGCAGCCCGTTCCGCGGGTTCGGAACCTACGGCGTCTGGTTCCCCCGCGGGTTGCTCCTGCGCGCCGCCGCACAAAAGATCTGCATCGATCTGATTCGCAAGTGGCACAAGGACGCACCGCCGAAGGATTCCGCCTCGGTCGATCGGCTCGTGACGCAGGTGATGGGCGATCCTCGGCTCAAGCCCGAATCGGTGCAAAAGTACATCGAGCACGAGATGCCGCGCGGGCCGGAAGGCGCGCCGGGGGAACAAATCGAACGCTGGCTGCACGGCCTGGAAGGGCAGATCGAGGCGACTTCTCGCCGATCGGATGCTGGAGGCTGGTCCCGCAACGCCTGGGATCAAGCGCGCGAATTCATCGGCGTCCGGCCGACCAACGAACAGGACATCACGGTTCGCCGCGGCCGGCTGAGCAAGTCGCTGGACGAAGGGATTCGGCGCGTCTCGCAAATGTGGGGCAACGAGTTCGCGGCCATCGCCGGCCCGCTTCAGGAGAACCCCGGCCACCGCATCGCCGCCGTCGAGACGGCCCTGCGGCGAATTGCCATGCTGTGCGGCGAACTCGCCGAGGCCGTGGACAAGAAACTCCGCACCTTCGGAGTCAAAACGCAGGCCGCTCGAACCGACGTGCAATCCGCGCTGGACGTGTGCCAGGCCGGCAGCGGCTCCTTCAGCTTTTTTGGAGGCCGCAGCAACCGCAGCATGAGGCACTTCCTGGATCAACTTCGCACCTTCGCACGGTTGCGGCTTCAGGAAGACCTCCTCGACGCGACCGCTCGCTGCTACCGCGCCCTTCAGAGCGAAATCGAGACGCAACTCCGCGACCTCGGCTTCTGTCGAAACCGGCTCCTCCACTTGCTCCAGGTACTCGATTCGCCGTTGGCCCACCTTCCGGCGCTCGGCGATTCGCCCGTCGCGCTTTCCGAGGATGCGCTTCAGCAGACGATCCTACCCACGAACACGATGCAGGTCGTGCTTCCCAGCGGCGAGAAGCACATCGATCGCTCCGCGGCCCGCGTCTTGCAGTTGGTGAAACCGCCGGATTTGATTCGCCTCGAACACGCCCTCCAGAAGCTGGTACTCGAAGCGCGCGGCAGCCTGACCGGCCTTTGCCGCATCAACGCGGACCTCTTCCGGACGCTGCTCGCTCCGATGATCGAACAGACCACGGCGTTCCTGGGAGAACTGCTGCCGATCACCGATGTGACCGAGGTGGAAGTCTCGTCGGCACAGGCGGGGAAGGTGGATATCGCGACTCGGATTCGCGACTACAGCGAGCGGGCGCATCCGCCCGGCGACTCGAGCGCCGAGATCCGCACGTTCGTGATCGTGCCGGACACGCTTTCGGGCAAGGCCTTCGCCGGCGTGGTGAAGCAGACGCTTCCCTCGGCCCTCACGATTCCCGTGCAGGGCTCGGCCACCGACTTGCTCTTTTGCCGCGAGCAGGGCTGCATGCAGCCCTCCGAACTGATGGCGCTGATGTCGGCGTGCCTCCCGGCGTACTATCAATCGCTGGCCAGCCCGCACACCAACCCGCACGCCCGCTTCGACGTCACCGAGTGGATGCCGCTGAGCGAGTGAGGCGGATTCAGAGCACGTCCCCCGCCACTTCATTGAGTTGCAATAGCTTGCAATAGATGCAAGTTCTGGCGATGATGCTAGAGGAGTTCGACACCAAAAAACACCGTGAGGGTAGCATGGGCGCATGGGCAATGGCCGCATGGGACAACGATGGTGCCGCCGATTGGTTCGGCGAGATGTTCGACACCACGGGTCTAGCCAAGTACGTCGAAGAGACGCTCGAGCGCGACACCGAGGAGTTTCACGAAGAAATTCGCGCGGCCGCGTTCATGCTCGTCGCCTTGGGGCGGGTCTACATTTGGCCCATCGATGATTTGGACAATCACCTTGCCCTCGCGATTTCCAAACTCGAAGAGATCAAGGCGCTTGAAATCTATCAAGAAGTGCCGGACTACGTGAAGGCGATTGATGAAGAAATCGCCGTGATGACGTTGCGGTTGAAGATTCCTGACGATTGAGCCGAGCCGCTCCCAATCCTCAACATCACAAATGCGTGCAGGTCGCTGTTGGTCAGCGGGGGGTTCGATGACTGATGTCGCTCACGCAGCTGGTGCCGTTTTCCCCTTACCCCAGCGAGGATTTAGAGGCATGGATGCCTCCACGCTCAAAGCGTTTGTGATTTGCGACAACATTACCGATCATCCCACCAACCGCGATCAAAAAGACTTGCAAGGCGCAGGCCTCTCGCGGATGGTGTGCGTGGACCCACTTCCCGTGAAACGCTCCTTCTGGGTTTTCGTCCAGTTGTCGGACCAAAAAGAATCGGGGGAAGTGCGGCTGGCGCTCATGCGTGCCGATTCCGGCAGGCGGTATTTTTTCCGTCCGATCACGGTCCGACACAGCGACTCGCTGTAGGCGACCGCTTTTTGCATACGAGTGTACGATTGCGCTTTTCCCGTTCGGGGCATCTACTTTCTTGAATTGTGGTACGATAGCGAATGGGTTGTCGATCAGCGTTTCGAGTTGACCGAGTAGGAGAGAGCGATGGCTGAGCGTGAAAACAAGACGGCGGGCACGCCGGGGGTTCAGGTTTTTGAACTGACGATGGACAACCCCGAAGACCAGGACGATCTGAATCGCCGACTGATCAAGCCAAGTGGACCCAAGAATAGCCCGTCCGCGATGCTCGGGCGCAATGCGCACGACAAGTCCCCAGCTGAATCTGCGGAGAAGAAACTCCGAACCAACGGCTAAAACTCGGACCTGCAGACCTCCGAGTCTTGCGATGGCGAACAACTTTCTCTCCTCTCGAATCCTCACGCTCAACGGTGGTTCCTCGTCCATCAAGTTCGCGGTCTTCGATGGAGAACTGCGCGTACTCCACGGCGAAATCGAACGCATCGGACGAACCGACGCCTCACTCCAAGTTGTAAATTCCGACGAGGTGAAAGAACAGCAGCCCGTCGGGGCAAACAGTTTCGCGGAAGCCATCGACTCACTGTGTCAGTGGCTCGACACTCGCATCGATCTCGGCTCGATTGCTGTCGTCGGGCATCGCGTCGTTCACGGCGGGCCGCGCCACTTTGAGCCGGAGTTGATCACCCCCGAAGTGTTGGCCGACCTTCGAAGTATCGTGCCGTTGGACCCCAATCACCTTCCCGCCGAGATTCGACTCATCGAAGCGTTCGGGCAACGCTTGCCGGACGTGCCGCAGATTGCGTGCTTCGATACGGCATTCCATCGCGACCTGCCAACCGTCGCGAAATTGCTTCCGATCCCGCGTCGCTACGCCGATGCGGGCCTTCGCCGCTTCGGGTTCCACGGGCTCTCGTACAGCTTCCTCCTGGAGGAACTCGAGCGACAGGCTGGAGCCGAGGTTGCGAACGGGCGGGTGATTCTCGCGCACCTCGGCTCGGGGGCCAGTATGGCGGCCGTGGTCGGCGGCAAGTGCATCGACACCACTATGGGGCTTACGCCGACCGGCGGGCTCGTCATGGGCACGCGCACCGGCGACCTCGACCCCGGCGTGATGCTGTATCTGGCGCGAAGTGAAGGACTCACCACCGATCAACTCGACGACGTGGTGAACAGCGACTCGGGAATGCTTGGGCTCTCGGGGACGAGCGCGGACGTTCGCGATCTGCTGGCCCGAGAAGCGACGGACTCGCGTGCCGCCGAGGCACTCGACGTGTTCTGCTACCAGGCACGAAAGTGGATCGGTACTCTCGCCGCCGCCCTCGGCGGGCTCGACACGCTCGTCTTCTCCGGCGGCATCGGAGAACACTCGCCCCCGATTCGCGAACGCATCTGCCGCGATCTCGGCTTCCTCGGCCTACACCTCGACGCTTCCGCCAACACCGCGAATGCACCCGTGATCTCATCTGACGGAAGTCGTGTCTCCGTCCGCGTCATCCCGACGGACGAGGAACAGATGATCGCACGAATCGCACTGCGCACGTTGAAGAACACAACACCAGGACCGTCGCGATGAACGTCTCCGAAGATCTGCTTCGCAAGATGGACGCCTATTGGCGAGCCGCGAACTACCTCTCCGTCGGGCAAATCTACCTGATGAACAACCCGCTGCTGCGCGCGCCGTTGAAGCGCGAACACATCAAGCCGCGGCTGCTCGGGCACTGGGGCACGACACCGGGCCTGAACTTCATTTACGTTCACCTCAATCGCACGATCCGCGAACGCAACCTGAACGTCCTGTACATCGCGGGACCGGGGCACGGCGGGCCCGGCATCGTCGCGAACGTCTACCTCGAAGGCACCTACAGCGAGGTCTATCCGAGCATCACGCAAGATGAAGCGGGCATCCAACGCCTCTTCAAACAGTTCAGCTTCCCCGGCGGCATCGGTAGCCACTGCACGCCGGAAACGCCCGGCTCGATTCACGAAGGCGGCGAACTCGGCTACTCGCTCTCGCACGCTTACGGTGCCGCCTTCGACAACCCCGATCTGCTCGTGGCGTGCGTCGTCGGCGACGGCGAAGCCGAGACCGGCCCACTCGCCACCGCCTGGCACTCGAACAAGTTCCTCAACCCGGCCCGCGACGGTGCCGTGCTCCCGATCCTGCACCTGAACGGCTTCAAGATCGCGAACCCGACACTGCTCGCCCGCATTCCCAAGGAAGAACTTCAGAAACTGTTCGAAGGCTACGGCTACACGCCGCACTTCGTCGAAGGCGACGATCCGGTCCTCGTACATCGGCAGATGGCCGAGACGCTCGACGTCGTGCTCGATGAGATTCGCCGCATCCAGACCGAGGCCCGCACCAACGGCTTCAAGCTTCGACCGTCGTGGCCGATGATCGTACTCCGCACGCCGAAGGGTTGGACCTGCCCTCAAACGATCGACGGCAAGCAGGTCGTCGGCAACTGGCGCAGCCATCAGGTACCGCTGAGCGACATGACCACCGAGTCGCACATCCGCGTGCTCGAGAGTTGGATGAAGAGCTACCGGCCCGAGGAGTTGTTCGACGACTCGGGTCGGCTGAAGCCGGAACTCGCCGCACTCGCTCCGGAGGGCACGCTTCGCATGGGTGCGAACCGGCACGCCAACGGTGCGTATCGGGAACTCTCGCTGCCGGACTATCGCACCTTCGCCGTCGTCGTGCCTTCGCCGGGGAGCGTGAATTCCGAGGCCACCAAAATCCAGGGCGACTTCCTCCGCGACGTCATGAAACTCAACGACGCCTCGAAGAACTTCCGCGTCTTCAGCCCGGACGAACTCGCCTCGAACCGCTGGCAGGACGTGCTCGACGCCACGGGCCGCTGCTTCACCGGCGAGATCGACCCCACCGACGGCACTCGCGTAACACCGGACGGTCGTGCGATGGAAGTGCTCAGCGAGCACCAGTGCCAGGGCTGGCTCGAAGGCTATCTGCTCACGGGTCGTCACGGGTTCTTCAGTTGCTACGAGGCCTTCGCGCACATCGTCGATTCGATGTTCAACCAGCACGCGAAGTGGCTCAAAGTTTGCCGCGAGGTGCCGTGGCGGAAGCCGATCGCGAGCCTCAACTATTTGCTCAGTTCCCACGTCTGGCGGCAGGACCACAACGGCTTCAGCCACCAGGATCCGGGGTTCCTGGACAACGTGGTGAACAAGAAGTCCGAGGTAGTTCGCGTCTACTTGCCGCCCGATGCGAACACGTTGCTTTCGGTCACGGACCACTGTTTGCGAAGTCGCAACTACGTGAACGTGGTCGTTGCCGGGAAGCAGCCCGCGCCGCAATGGCTGACCATGAACGAAGCCGAAGCCCACTGCTCGGCCGGCATCGGAGTCTGGCACTGGGCCTCTAACGATGGTTCCGGAGAACCCGACGTGGTGATGGGCTGCTGCGGCGACGTGCCCACGCTCGAAACGCTTGCCGCGGTGTCGCTCCTCCGCCAACATCTCCCGGACTTGAAAGTTCGCGTCGTGAACGTCGTCGACTTGATGAAGTTGCAGCCGAATTCCGAGCACCCCCACGGGCTCTCCGACGCCGTTTTCGACGCGCTGTTCACCGTGGACCGGCCGATCATCTTCAACTTCCACGGCTACCCCTCGCTCATCCATCGGCTCGCCTATCGCCGACGCAATCACGAAAACCTCCACGTCCGCGGCTACAAGGAGGAAGGAACCACTACCACGCCTTTCGACATGTGCGTCGTGAACCAGATCGATCGGTTCAATCTGGTGCTGGATGTGATTCGCCGCGTGCCGGGCTTGGCGGAGCGAGCGGAGCTGGTGGCGAAGATGGTTCGCGAAAAGTTGGCCGAGCACAAGGTCTACATCGTGGAGCACGGCATCGATCGGCCGGAGATCAGCGGCTGGCAGTGGACTGTTGCTTCACGTACTTCCTGAACGATTCGATGGTCTGCTTCGCGGCGGCGAGCGAATCGGGCAGGGGCAGGATTTCCGCCGAGAGGTAACCCGCGTAGTTCACCTCGCGCAGAGCCTCCACGATCGGTGCGAAATCGGTGTGGCCCATACCCGCCGCCCGACGATTCGAATCCGCGAAATGAACGTGTCCGATGAACGATCCCGCGGCGCGGATCGCGGCCGGCAGATTCACTTCCTCAATGTTCATGTGATAAAGGTCGGCCAGCAACTTCACGTTACTCGTGCCCAATCCCTTGAGCAGTGCCACGCCGTCGTCCAACCGGTTGATGAGGTTCGTCTCGTAGCGGTTGATGGGCTCGTAGAGCAGCGGCAGGTTGAACTTCGAAGCGTAAAGGCCGAGGTTCAGGAGCGATTGCGAGAGGTAGCCGAGGGCGGTTTCGCGGGAAATCCCTTCGCCCCAACGGCCCTGCATCGAGCCGATGATGACGGGTGCATCGAAGACGGCCGCGAAGTCGATCATCGATTCGACGAAGGCCATCGCCTGCCCGTGAACGGCGGGATCCGGGCTCGTGAGCGCGAGTTTGTGCTTCACCCAGCCCGCTCCGGTGCCGACCGCGGCGACTGACAACCCGGTGTCACTCAGCAGCTTGCGAAGTTCGATGGTGTCGATGGCGTCTGGGCCGGACGGGAAGATCTCGACGGCGTCGAACCCGAGTGTCTTCGCGCTGTGGCACCCGGCGGCGAGATCGTCCCAAAAGACGAACGGCCCACCGCGAGCTTCCGGCACGAGCGAGATGGTGACGGCGGATTTCATGTTGACAGCTTATGCGCGTCGTGCCGAGCGATGCGAGGGAGGGGTCAGCGACCAGTATTTGAAGAACTCCACGGGCATGCTGTCGTCGGGAAGTTGATCTTCCATCGGCGGAAGCTCGTCCCACTTTCCACTCTTGATGAGCCGTGAAACGGCGGAGGAGTACGACGCCGCTATGCGTGTACGTTCCGCATCATCTCGCGTGCCGCGGAACTCCATGGCCAAGACACCCAGTATCTTGGCGAGCGGGATTTCGTGCTGTTGAATGCGATTCATGAATCACGGCTCCTCACACACACTCGCCAAACCTTCGGCTTGGGTAGAGATTGAATCCGATCAAATCCGTGAACTCATCCATGCTCCCAGTCAGCAGCGGCAGCGACAGCCGTTCGAGCCACGTCGTGCAGTTGCAGTCGCCATTCCCATCGGGGAATCCGTACGAAAACCGGCTCCGTGTGCGCTCAGCGGACAGCTTTCTCTGGAAAGCTCGAAAGCCAGGATTCGGCAAGATGACCTCGAACGTCAGCACCGTTAGTCCCTGTTGTGCGGCAGCAAGGAAGACCTGGGTGTCATCCAAGACAACACCACGGAAAGCCTCGCCATTTCTCAGACGTTCCATCGCCTGCCAAAGAGGAGCTTTGCCGAAATTCGGATTGAAGCCGTAGATCGTCCGTTTCCGGTCGATGGAGACGCCGGTATGGCCTGCATATAGCAGGCACTCGATCGGTTTGGGTCCGTTCCCGCGGCCATGTTTCTGATCGTCGAGTTCTTTCCGCACCCGCTTCGCGAGCGCGGACCGATCCCCCCGAAAAGTCGAAACAAAGACCGAACGACATTGGGATACCGCCGATTTCATTGTACACCACCTCGTACCAAGGCTGCGTAGTCGGCTTGCAGTTGCAGCGTGACCGGGCCCAGCGGGTACTCGCGCGCGTCGATCGAACCGACCGGTTGAACCTCCACGGCGGTACCGGTGAGGAACACTTCCGTGGCCTTGGCGAGTTCGTCGGGCCAGATTTCGCGTTCGATCACCTCGATGCCGCGCTGGCGGGCGAGTTCCATCACGGTTTGCCGCGTAATCCCGTTCAAGATGCACTCGGTCGTCGGCGTGTGGAGTGCGCCGTCGATCAGCAGGAAGAGGTTGGCACCGCTGGCTTCCGCGAGGCGGCCTTGGTAATCGTGCATGAGCGCGTCCTGGCACCCGGCGGCGAGCGCCTCGTCTTTGGCGAGAGTGCAGATAATGTAGAGCCCGGCGGCCTTGCTGCCGGCCGGGGCGCACTCGGGGCTCGGCCGCTTCCATCGGCTCGTCGCGAGCTTGATGGCCTTCTGCTCGTAGTAGGCCCCCCAGGGGAAGGCCGCGATGGCGACGTGAATTTTGGTGCCAATTGCCGAGACGCCAATGACCTCGGAGCCGCGCCAGGCGAGCGGCCGAACGTACCCCGAATCGAGACCGTTCTCGGCCACGACCTGCTTCGTCGCGGCGTCCAGTTCTTGCACCGAATAGGGCAGGTCGTAGGCGAGCATCTTTGCGGAATGAATCAACCGGGCGGAGTGCTGCGTGAGTTTGAAAACCTTGCCGTTGTAGATGCGGGCCCCTTCGAACACGGAGTTCCCGTAGTGCAGGCTGTGCGCGAGCACGTGAACCTTGGCCTCGCGCCACGGGACGAGTTTGCCGTTGAACCAGATTGTGCCGTCGCGATCGTCGAGGGGTAAAGTCGCACTGCTCACAGGTAGCTCCGGTAGAGTTCGATTCGCGGTTTATCTTACCGGGCGAGGCGGCATCCGGTAGCGGGACGAACTGGATGCGAAGTAGTTCCTCCCCTTGCCCTGCACTGCGACCGCTGCTAAACTCACATTCGGTTTTACGAAGTTATTCCTCTTCCGAGTTGCCGCCATGTCGACTTCGCCAAGCACGCGCTGGCTTGCCGCCGGGGTTGTCGTTGTCGCCGGTTCGCTCGCCTTCCTCGGCCTCGGCTGCGGCGGAGGCAGCGACGGCACCTGGGAACCGCGATCCGGCCCCAAGGTCGTCGTCTCGTTCGCACCCATCTACTGCTTCGCGGCGAACGTGGCCGGGGACGATGCCCAGGTCAAGAACGTGATGACCACCACGGGGCCGCACGAGTTCAACCCCACCGATAGCGAAGCCCGCTTGCTCAGCAAGGCGAACCTGTTCTTCATCAACGGGCTCGATCTGGACAACGCGCTCGCCGAGACCATGAAGCGCGGCAGCGGCAACAAGGGGCTCAACCTCGTCGATCTCGGCAGCCGCATCCCGGACGACAAACTCATGCAAGGCGAATGCCACCACGCAGGCCACGCCCACGATCACGATCACGGCCACGATCCGCACGTCTGGCTCAGCCCCGACATGGCGATCATCATGACCGAGGGCATCCGCGACGAACTCAAGGCGGCCGATCCGGACCACGCCGCCAACTACCACAAGCGAGCCAGCGAGTACGTGGCGAAGTTGAACATGATGAAATCGAAGGGGAAGGCCGCACTCAAGGACAAGAAGGACCGCAAGATCGTGACCTTCCACGAGTCGCTGAATTACTTCGCCAAGAGCTTCGACCTGGAGATCGCGGGCGTCGTGCAGAAGAAGCCAGGCGTGGAGCCGAACAGCGACGAATTGAACGCTCTCGTGAAGCTCTGCGTCGAGAAGAAGGTGCGGCTCATCGCGGTCGAGCCGCAGTACGGTTCGTCCGGTTCCGCAGCGACGATCTTGAAGGAACTCCAACGCAACGGCCTTACCGATGCGGCCATCGTGGAACTCGACCCGTTGGAAACCGTGACGCCCGACGCGCTCACGAAAGACTGGTACGAGAAGAAGATGAAGGCGAACCTCGAGGCCCTTCGAGACGCGATGAAATGAAGTCGCTTCCCGTGCTCGACGTGCCGCCCGATTCGCCGCTCGTCACGATCCGCGATTTGCAGGTGGTGCTCGGCGGGCGGGCCGTGCTCAACGGCATCACTACGTCCATCGCCCGCGGCAAGATTACCGCACTCATCGGCCTCAACGGCTCGGGCAAGACCACGCTCCTCCGCGCCCTCGTTCGCGAGCACCCCTACCGCGGCGAGGTCCGCTTCCACTGCGGCCACGATCACACCAAGCCCACGCCCGAGCACATCGGCTACGTGCCGCAAAAGCTCACGCTGGACGCCCGACTTCCGCTCACCGTCCGGGATCTGCTCGCCCTCGCGCTCTCGCGGAGGCCGCTCTTCCTCGGCATCTCGAAGGCAACGAACGACACGATTTACAAGTTACTCGGTCGCGTCGACATGCTCGAACACATCGACAAGCCGGTGGAGGTGCTTTCCGGCGGGCAGTTGCAGCGCGTTCTCCTGGCGCTCGCGCTGGAGCCGCAGCCCGAGTTGTTGCTGTTGGACGAACCGGCGGCGGGCATCGACTTCAAGAGCCAGCAAAAGTTCTACGACTTGATCGCGGACCTGAACCGCAACTCGGGCGTCACGGTGCTGCTCGTTTCGCACGAATTGAGCATGGTCAGCCGGCACTCGCACCACGTCTTGTGTTTGACCGATGGGAAGATTTCGTGCGAAGGTCCGCCGCAGGAAATCCTCACGCCGGGGAACTTGGCCAAGACCTTCGGCACCGACATGCAAGCGTTCTTACACGATCACCACCACTGATGATTCAGCGGCCGGGACGGCCGCGCTCCCAAGTCACTCCTTCGCGATGGTCTCATCGAGGTTCAAGAGAACCCGGGCGACCAGGGTGTACGCCGCCCAATCGTTCATCTCCAGGCCTGCCGGCAACTTCGCCTTCGGTGCCTTCTCGCCGGTTGCCACCTCGGCCGCGTTGGCTTCACCCGCGGCGAAACGCGAGCGGTGTTTCTCCAACAGCGCCAGCAGCAGCTTCGACTCTTCGGCACTGGGCTTGCGTGCCGTGCAGAGGCGGAAGGCGTACCCGATGCGTTCGGAGTCGGCCTTGCCGCCTTCGAGGATCGCGCGTTTGCCGAGCCCGCGAGCGCATTCCACGAAGACCGTTTCGTTCAAACCCGTGAGCGCCTGCAGCGGCGAATTGGTGCGGGTTCGCTTCACGCACGATTGTTCGCCGATGGGAGCGTCGAAAACCGTGAGCGCGGGGTAGGGCGTGGAGCGACGGCGGAACGTGTAGAGCGCGCGGCGATAGCGTTCGTCACCCGTGGCTTCGATCCACTCGAAGGGGCCGTAGCTCACCGGCCGCTGGAAGAGGAACTGCGGAGCGGGAGCGAACACGCTCGGTCCGCCGAGTTTCGGGTTGAGCAACCCGCTCGCGCTCAGGGCGATGTCGCGGACGATTTCACCATCGACGCGGAAGCGAGGCCCACGGGCCAACAGCCGGTTCTGCGGATCCTTCGCCAGCAACTCCGGAGTGACCTTGGAAGATTGCCGATACGTGGCGGAGGTCACGATCAGGCGGTGGAGGTGTTTGATGGACCAAGCACCCGGGGCCTCACGGCCCTCGGCTCGCCGGGTCGGTTCCATGAACTCGACTGCCAACCAGTCCAACAGTTCCGGGTGGCTCGGCTTCTCCCCCTGCGTGCCGAATTCCTCCGACGTGTTGACGAGGCCCGTCCCGAAATACTGCTGCCAGATGCGGTTTGCGAAGGCTCTTGCCGTCGTGGGCGATTTCTTGTCCGTCACCCATTTGGCGAAGGTGAGGCGGTCGGCCTTCGCCTTGTCCGGCAGCGGGTGGAGGAAGGCGGGAACGCCGGCGACTACTTCGTCGCCGGGCTTCAGGAAGTTGCCGCGCTTCAAGAGGTGCGTGGTTCGCGGCTCTTCGCGCGATTGCACGACCAAGCTCGTCGAGCCTTCCGGCCACTGCTTCCACAGCGCCTCGATCGCTTCGTTCGGCACCTTGTACTCGGGCACAGTGGTGCGCCAATGGTCGAAGATGACGGCAACCTGTGCGGGGCTGCGCTTCGCGGCGGGGATCGCGAGCGCGTCCTCGACACGCGGCGGAAGCGGGTCGGCGTCGGGAACTTTGCCCTCCGTCGCGCTCAGCCGGAAGCGACCGAGGTTGTTGTTCATGTGGTCGTCGCTGTTCCAGCCGCCGTGGTTCTGCTTGAGGCTGAACGTGAGGATCGCCCCTTTGGGGAATTCCAGCGGTTTTTCGGGGATGAAGATCGCCTCGCGCTCAACGTTGCGGCGACCCGCACCGGCGTCGATGCCCCATGCGGTCTCTTCCTTGCCATCGATCGCATAGGACGACGGACCCGTCACTCGCTTCTTGCCCGAGCGATCGTCAAACTCCGGCTCCAGAGGAATTTCGGGCTGCT
>JAYTGN010000337.1:0-22807 GCA_043733485.1 Gemmataceae bacterium | reverse complement strand
ATAGAAGTGGTTTTCAGGCTGAAAGCCTGGGATCCCTCAGCCCTGGGTAAGGCGTGACGCGAGCAGCAGCCTGAAGGGCTGCGACCGGGACGAACGCGAGTAAGGCTCGGAATCGCACCCCTTCAGGTGCAGGACTGCTGCCGGAATCCCAGGGCGTTGCCCTGGGCTGAGGGATCCCAGGCTTTCAGCCTGAAGATCGAACAGCCTCGATTTGTTCCGATTGGCTGAACTCCAAGAATGGTTGGCACACCCTTTCGCAACCGTCGGTACACCTTCCCGGATTCGCAGCTCTATTCAGTGTTTAGCGCGAGTGCTAAACTAAGTGCAGTCCGCGGGGATACTCCTCGCGGCTCGCTTGCCTTCTCGAGCCCGCTGCATGTCGACGCCGACCTCGAACATCCGCAACTTCTGCATCATCGCCCACATCGATCACGGCAAAAGCACCCTCGCGGACCAGTTCCTGCTCAAGACCGGCACGATCTCCGAACGAGACATCAAGGCTCAAACCCTCGACAGCATGGACCTGGAGCGCGAACGCGGCATCACCATCCGCATGCATCCGGTCACGATTTACACCGAGCACAACGGCCAGCGGTACGAACTGAATCTGATCGACACCCCCGGCCACGTGGACTTCAACTACGAAGTTTCGCGCAGCCTCGCCGCGTGCGAAGGGGCCATCCTGCTCGTCGATGCGTTCCAGGGCGTGCAAGCGCAGACGGTCGCCAACGCCTTCCTCGCCATCGAGGGCGGCCTCAAGATCATTCCCACGTTAAACAAGATCGACTTGCCGCACGCTCGGCCGGACTTCGTCGTCGGCGAAATGGAAACCGCGTTGATGACCGACCCGGCGGACGTGATGAAGGTGAGTGCGAAGGCCGGGTTGGGAATCGAGGAACTGCTCGGCGTGATTGTGGATCGCATCCCGCCGCCTCCCGGCGACATCAACGCACCCGTCAAAGCACTGATCTACAACTCGCACTTCGACACGTACAAGGGCGTCGTCGTGTACATTCGCATGATGGATGGCTTGCTCAAGCCGGGGCAGCGCATCAAACTCATGCGTACGGCCCGCGAATACGTGATTACCGAGATGGGTCAGTTTCGCCCCGGGATGGAGAAGTGCGACGAACTCGCCGCCGGCCAGGTCGGTTACTTCACCGCCAATATCAAGAACATCGACAACGTCAACATCGGCGACACCGTCACCGATCCGTTCAACCCCGCGACCGTGCCGCTGGCCGGTTATAAAGAACCGAAGCCGATGGTGTATTCCGGGCTCTTCCCTGTGAATAACAACGAGTTTGAAGACCTCCGCGAAGCCCTCGGTCGGCTCAAACTCAACGATAGTTCTTTCACGTTCATGCCCGAAGTTTCCGACGGACTCGGCTTCGGCTTCCGCTGCGGCTTCCTCGGCATGCTCCACCGCGAAATCATCCAGCAGCGACTCGAACGCGACAGCGAACTGAACCTCGTTCAAACCGCCCCGAACGTGACCTTTCAAATTCTGAAGCAAAACGACGAAGTCATTGAGGTTCACGGCCCGCAAGACGTGCCCGAGGGCGGCGGTATCAAGGAATTCCGCGAGCCGATCGTCCGGATCAGCTTCTTGATACCGGCAACGAATATCGGTTCGATCATGAGTATGTGTACGGATCGCCGCGGCACGTTCGTTCGCACGGAGTACCTCAGCCAGTTGCGCGTGATACTCGTGTATGAGATGCCGTTGGCCGAGGTGATTTACGACCTCTACGACAAGCTCAAATCCGTGACCCACGGCTACGGCACCATGGATTACGAAGTGCTCGGCTACCGCGAAGCCGACCTCGTGAAGTTGGACATTCTCGTCCACGGCAACAAGGTGGACGCGCTCTCCATTATCGTCCACCGTTCGAGTGCGGAACGACGCGGACGGCAGGTGCTGTCGAAACTTCGCAAGGAGATCGACCGGCACCTATTCGAAGTCTCGCTCCAGGCGGCCATCGGCGGGCGGGTCATTGCCCGCGAAAATATCGCCGCCATGAAGAAGAACGTGACCGCGAAGTGTTACGGCGGCGACATCACCCGCAAGCGCAAACTCTGGTCGAAGCAGGCCGAGGGCAAGAAGCGCATGAAGCAGATCGGCCAGGTGGAGGTGCCGCAAGAGGCGTTCCTCGCGGTGCTGGATTCGGACGATTGAGGCCAATTGTCCGCTTGAGCTTTCACGCTCGTTCGAACAGATACAAACCGACCTTAGCGGCGGTCGAAGAGCCCCGATCGACGCAATCGCTCATGGCGACCCCGTGGTAAGCGTTGCCCGTGAGGAAGAGACCGGCGTGTCGGCTCGCGGCGGCTTCAATTCGCGCCACGCGATCGAGGTGGCCGAGTACGTACTGCGGAATGGCTTCGGGCCAGCGAACGATTCGCGAGAAGACCGGCTCGGCCGTCACCTTCATGGCAACTTTCATTTCCGCATGCACGGCGCGGAGCAAGTCCGCATCGCTCAAGCTCACCATGTCGGCCCGGTGAACGCCGCCGCAGAGTGCCCGCCAGAGTACGAAGCCCTCCGGGGCGCGGCCGGGATAGACGGAGGAGCACCACTGCACGCCGAGCACGTCGCGGCGGGTGTTCTGAGGGGCGATGTAGCCGAAGCCATCCGCGGGTCGGGGGCAGTCGGCCTGTCGATAGCCGAGCGCGACCACGGCCACGCGGTTGTACGGGATGCCGGCAATTTCATCCGCGAGCGGATGATCGAGTTCCGAAAGAATCTCGGCTTGCTGACGAGCCGGGCACGCGAGCACGACGGCATCCGCGGACCACGCCCGACCGTTCTCGGCGTACACCTTCCACTGCGACACGCTCGCCGATGCCGAGAGGGATTGAACGCGAACGCCCGCGTGCAACTTCGCACCGCACTGCTCGACGAGTGAATCGGTGAGTACCTGCAGACCTTCGCGGAAGGACCACATCCGCTGCGGTCCAGGCGGGGGTTCGCCGTGTGCCTGAGCGTCGGCTTTGCGTTGCTTCGCGGCGCGCAAGAAGCCGCGGATCACGCTGCCCGCTTCGCGTTCCATTTTGGGCAGGCGCGGGAACGCTGCCGCAACGCTGAGCATCTTCGGATCGCCCGCGTGAATCCCGGTCACGAGTGCATCGGCGAAAATGTCCGCGGCTTGCTTCCCGGCCCGTCGGGTCACGAACTCGGCCACCGATTCTTCTTGTGATTCGGTTCGCTTCGCCCGAAACGGTTCGGTGAGGAGTTGCCACTTTCCGCGGGTCGAGAGCAGTCTCGTCGTGAGCAGGCCGAACAACCCGCCGGGGAGCTTGCGAAGCTGGCCGTCGAGGAAGAGGTAGCGATTCTTGCGGGCGATCTCGCTTCCGGCGACGAGCCGATCGGCGAGACCGAGGTCGGTGCAGAGTTGCGGCACGGCAGGCGTGCGATCGAGGAACCCGTTCGGGCCGATCTCGACTCGGAAGCCGTTGTGGTCCTCGGTTCCGATGTTGCCGCCGGCGCGGGCGCGATCTTCGAGTACCGTGACGGAGACGCCCGGTGCGAGTTGCTTCAAGCGAAAGGCGGTGGTGAGGCCCGAGAGGCCACCGCCCACAATTACGACATGGGGCATGCTAGCAGTGTACTGGTGGTTCGAGTTGTTGGTGAATCGCGATACGGCTGACTCGACGGCGAATAAGAACTCACCACGAAGGCACAAAGTTCACACAGAGAAACACAAAGTGAAAATGAAGTCCGCTCCGTCTTCTTTCCTCTCCGCCCTACTTCGTGTTTCTTCGTGTGAACTTTGTGCTTTCGTGGTGAACGAGCGATAGCCCTACCCGAACTTGGGGAGGGCTCAGCGAGTTGGGCATCGTTTCAGTGTATTCCGTGGGGAGCTGCGAAGGCGGGGAAGGTTCCGAAGGCGAGGATGCGAAACAAAACGCGATAACGCGCCGGGTCGATCTTTCCTTTTCCGGGCTGCGTCAGTAGATTTTGGCGTGTCGAACCCGTTTGCGTCGGAATTGCATTCATCGCGAGGGCGATCCCCTCCGGCCCTCCGCAGGCCGGGGGTTGGCCAATATCGTTGTGGTCCCGGTTGCCGCGACCGCCGGTCGGAGCCGGACCAATCGCGGGGCTTGCGGTGGAGTTGCCACCGCGTGGAGGGTCGAACCGTGTCCGTTGAGCAACGCGTCATCGAAATCGTGTGCGAACACCTGGCGGTGAATAAAGAAACCGTCTCCCGGAAAACCGCGTTCATCGAGGACATCGGGGCCGACTCGCTCGATATCGTCGAACTCGTGATGGAACTCGAAGAAGAGTTCGACATCCAGATTCCCGACGATCAGGCCGAGAAGATCAAGACGGTCGGCGAAGCCATCGACTTCATCGAAATCGCCATGAAGAACAAGCCCCCGCAGTGATTCAGGGCGCGGATCGACATTCCGACCTCGCACTCTCCGAGTGCCGGGCGTGCCTCTCCGATTGTGGCGTCCAGGGAGCCCAGGTTCCGTGAGTTTCACACCGCGCCGCCGGGTCGTCATCACCGGACTCGGGACGGTCAATCCCATCGCGCTGAACGTTCCGGACTACTGGCGAGGCTTGCTCGCCGGTGCCAGCGGCATCGCGCCCATCACCCTCTTCGACACCACGGCTTACAAAGTCCGCTTCGGAGGTGAAGTGAAGAACTTCCGCCCCGAAACGCTCATCGACTCGAAGACCGTTCGACGGCTCGATCGCTTCAGCCAATTCGCGCTCTTCGCCGCCGCGGAAGCCATTGCCGAGAGCGGCATCGACTTCTCGAAGGAAGACCCCTTCCGCTGCGGGTGCATCCTCGGCAGCGGCATCGGCGGCATGGCCGAATTCGAAGAAGGCCACACCACCCTCATGACCAAGGGCCCTTCGCGGCTCAGCCCGTTCGTCATTCCCAAGATGATCGCGAATGCAGCCGCCGGGAACATCTCGATCCGCTACCACCTCATGGGCCCAAACACGACCGTGAGTACGGCGTGTTCCTCCGCGGCCCACGCCCTCGGCGACGCCATGCATCAGATCGCCTACGGCTTCGCGGATGTGATCGTGAGCGGGGGCACCGAGGCCGCCATTACGCCGATGGGGCTCAGCGGGTTCATCGCCTGCCGAGCACTGTCCGAACGCAACGACGATCCGACCCGCGCCAGCCGCCCGTTCGATCGAGACCGCGACGGCTTCGTGCTGAGCGAAGGGGCCGGCATTCTCGTGCTCGAAGAGATGGAACGCGCGAAGGCCCGCGGAGCTCACATCTACGCCGAGGTCGTCGGCTGCGGGAACACGGCGGATGCGTTCCACATCACCGCGCCGCACGATGAAGGCATCGGGGCCGCCGAGTCGATGCGGGCCGCCGCTCGCGAAGCCGGGTGGAACCTGAACGAAGTCGAATACATCAACGCACACGGCACGAGCACCGGCCTCGGCGATGCTGCCGAGTCCAAGGCCGTTCGCAGCGTGTTCGGCGACCACGCCCAAAAGTTATTGATGTCCAGCACCAAGAGCATGATCGGGCACCTGCTCGGGGCCAGCGGCGGAGTCGAGGCCATCGCCTGCTGCCTCAGCCTTCAGCACGGCATCCTGCACCCGACCATCAACCTCGACAACCAAGATCGCGAATCCGGCTGCGACCTCGACTACATCCCGAACGTGCCCCGCCAGGCCCGCGTTCGCAAAATCCTTTCGAACAGTTTCGGCTTCGGCGGGCACAACTGCTCGCTCGCACTTTCCGCCGTGTGATCCACATGCCTGCCTGGGCCTGGCCGATCGCGATTCCCATCGCCTTCGCACTCTGGTGGTGCTTCCTGATGTGGGGCATCGCCCACCTCTTCGGCTGGTCGTCCCTCGCTCGCCACTACCGCGCCGCGGATCGTTTCACCGGGAAACTCCGCCACTTCCGCAGCGGCAAGATCGGCTGGTCGAACTACAGTGGTTGCCTCACCGTCGGCGCGAATTCGGAGGGCCTGTACCTCGCGGTGATGTTCCTCTTCCGGGTGGGCCACCCGCCCTTGTTCATCCCGTGGATGGACATCGTCGCGGCTCACGGGAAGGTGCTGTGGGTCTTCGGCGAGTGGATGGAGTTCCGTGCGAAAAAGTCTGGGTCGAAGATTCTGCTTCGCGGTGCGGTGGGCCGGGAACTGGCTGCGGATGCGAACAAAGCCTGGGCGAAAGACGAACCGGGCTGAGCGGTTCACTCGTAAGCGATCTTGGCGATTGCATCCGCGACGGCCTTCATTTCTTTCGCCGCCTGGGTTTTGTCGAGTGCGTTACCGGTGGTGGCGAATTCGTCGCCGAGGACTTCGCCAAACGCATAAACACAACTTCAGGCGATTCACCCGCCGATTCTGTTCCTCGAACATCGACCGACATTTGGAGTAACTCGTGGGCCTCACCATCTACTACGATTGGAAAACGAAAGTCGACGTGTCGGCTGCTCGCCGAATGGTCGCGAGGTTTCGGACCCTCGCGCTCACGTTGCCGTTCGATGAGGTTTCCGAGGTTTACGAACAAGACCCGCCAGACGACAAATCCCGATTCGAGTTATACGATCATCCGTTTCGTCAGGGCGACTTGTACCTTTCCCGCACGCGGAGCGACGGAGAGAAAGAATTGGTCTCCGTTCCGGCACGGCACGCAATCTTCTTTCACGCCCGCGTTGAGGGGGCGGAAAGCGTCTCGATCGGCCTGGCCAGTCATCCGCCGGTCGTCGTGTACCGCGAAGATGTCATCGAACGGAACGAGGATGGCTCGGAACGCGCAAGGCTTCTCGAACGCGGCGAGGCCGTTGAGTTTCCCACCCGCCGGCGCGGCTACTACTCCTGGCACTCGTTCTGCAAGACGCAATACGCCGCCAACCCCAAACTCGGCGGCGAGGCGAACTTCCTCAAAGCCCATCTTTCGCTGATCGAACTACTCGACCAAATTCGAGCGAGCGGTATTCCGGTGCGCGTTCGCGACGATAGCCGGTACGCCAAGCATCGCGACGTCGATCGGTTGCTGCGTTCGTTGCGGGAGTGGGACGCGATTGTGGCAAACTTCGTGGGAAGCCTGGGAGATGCGATGAACGGTGAGCCGGGGGCTCTGATCGCTCCTATTAAAGAGCGACCCGATTTCGAACATCTGGAAGCAAAGGGAATCGGCGTTTTGAAGAGGCTCGCGGCCCGGCAACGGAAGAGGAAGAAGAAGCGTGGAGAATAGCACGAGTCTTCTACCCCCTCCGCAAGCCTCGCCCCGGTAGCGACTTCGTCCGTTCGCCATCTCGCAACACGGCTTCGCCGTTCACCAATACGTGTTCCACACCGACGGCCAACGGCTTACCTTCCGCGTAAGTCGAGCGGTCGGCAATCGTCTCCGGATCGAACACCACCACATCGGCGGCGAGCCCTTCGCGGAGGAGGCCGCGATCCTTCAGGCCGAAGCGGCGAGCCGTGTGGTAGGAACATTTCATGACGGCCTCTTCGAGGGTCCAGTCGCCGGCGCGGACGTGGTGGCCGAGGTAGCGGGCGAAGCACCCGGTGCCGCGCGGGTGCGGCTTACCGCCGACGTAGATGCCGTCCGACCCGCCCATCATGAGGGGATGCTTCATCAGCAATGGGATGTCGAGTTCTTGCCGTTGGGCGAAGTGGCGGATGACGCAGCCCGCGGCGAGGTTCGTGGCGATGAGTAGATCGCAAGTGAAGTTCACGAGCGACTTCCCAGCACTGGCGGCCGCCTCGACGAGGCCCTTTCCTTCCAGGTGTCGGTATTCGTCGCTGGGGATGGAGGCGAGGCGAATCGTTTCGATGGGGAAGCGCGGGTTGGCGAAGGCTTCTTCCAGCGACGTGCGAACGGCGGGATCGGCGAGGCGGGCCAGGGTCGCGTCGATGCCGCCTTCCAGGAGTTCCGGCGGGATCGTGAGCATGACCACGAGCGTGCTGCCGTAGAGATAGCAGTAAAGGTCGAAGGTGACATCGACGCCGCCAGCACGTGCGGCGTCGAGCAGCGGGATGGTTTGCTCGGCGACGCAGTTGAAGTGCGAGACGTGAACTCCGCACCCGGCCCGCCGACCGATGTTGAATACTTCGTGCAGTGCGGCCGGTGCCTTCTGCAAGTTGTAGCCGCGCATGTGCGTGACGTAGATGCCGCCGAACGGCGCGATCTCTTCGCAGAGCGCCGCCAGTTCATCCTCATTGGCATAGATGCTCGGCACGTAGTCGAGGCCACTCGACACGCCGACGGCCCCCTGCTCCATCCCTTCGCGGACGAGTCGCTTCATCACTTTCAGTTCGTCCGGCGTCGGCGGCCGCGATTCGAGACCCATTGCCTCCATCCGCACGTTCCCATTGGGAATCAGCGTGCAGACGTTGATCGCGCATTGCTTGTCGAACAGAGCCAGATACTCGGCGACACTATTCCACTGCTTTCCGGGCGTCGGGAAGTTGCCGTTGAACCCGGCCGTGTAGCGGCGCATGTACTGCTGCGTGTCGGGCGAACCCGGCGCGAACGCGACGCCGTCTTGTCCCAGCACATAAGTGGTCACGCCCTGCCGCACCGCGGCCTCGTGGTACGGATCGACGAGCAGTGCGAGGTCGCCGTGAACGTGGGCATCGATGAACCCGGGGCAGACGACCTTCCCTTTCGCATCGAGAATGGTCCTGGCCTCGGCATTCCCGAGTGCGCCGACTGCGGCGATCTTGCTGCCTTCGATCGCGACATCGGCCTGGAACCACGGCAAGCCAGTGCCATCGACGACGCGGCCGCCTCGGATGATGAGATCGAACATGTGTGCGCGTGGGGTGGTGAGGTTGTGGGGCCGTGAATAGAAACGTATTCACCGACCCGCGACCTCACCACCCCAACAATTGACATGAGTTCCGCGTCCGTTCCGCACACGCGAATTTTGGCCGGCCTCGTGCTCGGTGCCGTGGTGGGCTGCCTTGTGAATGCGTTCACGGCACCGCCGCCTCTGCCACCCGAGAACGGCCTCGCGGCTACCCTCGGCGCGGCGGCCGTTGCCGTGCCGCCCGGACCGCCGGCCGAGGTCGTCTGGATCGTCAAGAACGTCACCAAGCCCGTCGGCGACATCTTCCTCAACTTGCTCTTCTTCGCGATCGTGCCGCTCGTGTTCGCCTCTCTTGCGCTCGGCGTCACGCGGCTCGGCGGCACCGCGAACGTCGGCCGCATCGGTGCCAAAACTCTCGGCTACTTTCTCGTGACCACCGCGTTCGCCGCCGTCATCGGGATCACGCTCGTGAACGCCATCCAGCCCGGCCAGTATGCCCGCGATCAGAAGGACGGGCTCATGGCCCAGTTCGGTGCCGAGGCCGACAAGAAGCTCAGCGACGCCAAGAAGAAAGAGTTCGGCATTCAAACCTTCGTGGACATCGTGCCGGCCAACCCCATGAAGGCGTTCGTCGAGAAGGACATGCTCGCGATTATCTTCACCGGCCTGATCGTCGGCTTCGCCCTCACGCGAATTCCCACCCACTCCGCGAAGGTGCTCATCGATGTACTCGAAGGCGCGAACCGCATCGCGGAAACCGTCATCCACTGGGCCATGGTCCTGGCCCCGTACGCCGTCTTCTGCCTGATTTTCTCCACAACCTCGCTCTTCGGTTATCGGCTGCTCATCGCCCTCGGCGCATTCGTACTTACCGTGATCGGTGGGCTCGCGCTCCATCAGTTCGTCGTGCTGCCGCTGTTAGTCAAGTTCCTGGGCGGCATGTCGCCTTGGGAGTTCTTCAAGAAGGTTCAGGCTCCGATGCTCACGGCGTTCAGCACGAGTTCGTCCAGCGCCACGCTTCCCGTTGCGATTCGGTGTGCCGAGCAAGACCTGAACGTGCCGCGGGAAGTGTCGAACTTCGTGCTGCCGCTCTCCGCCTCGATGAACCACAACGGCACGGCCCTCTTTGAATCGGTGACGGTGCTCTTCCTCACGCAGGTGTTCGGCGTCGATCTCTCGCTCACACAACAAATCGTGGTGCTGGTGTTGTGCATTCTCACGGCGACGGGCATGGCCGGCGTGCCCGGTGGCTCGCTCCCGCTAATCGGGTTGATCCTCGTTCAGGTGAACGTGCCGGCCGGAGCAATCGCCATCGTGCTGGGCGTTGACCGCGTCCTCGACATGTGCCGTACCACCGTGAACGTGACCGCAGACCTCACGACCGCGGTCTTCGTGGCGCGAAGCGAACGGAAGCCAACAGTTGCGGCAGGCGAGTGACAGTTAGGAAGCCAGAGTCAGCAGTTTTCGCCGCGGATGCGGCGTCCGATGGTAGCCAGGGGTGAAGCGAGGCTTTGCGAGCGGAACCCCTGGAAGAAGCCCACGACCAGGGGTTCCGCTGCGCTTCACCCCTGGCTACCATCGGACGCCGCATCCGCGGCGACCAACCGCGTCCGATCCCATGCCGGTGTCATTGGAAATCTGACGATCAGTTACTCATCCACCGCTATCCATCTGCTTCTTCATGTCGTCGTGGCGGCGTTCCATCTCCTCGGGGCTCACGTCCTCGATGTGCGTGGCGATGGTCCACTGATGGCCGAAAGGATCGGTGATCGTTCCCGAGCGGTCGCCGTAGAACTGATCGGCGAGCGGCTTCATCACGGTCGCGCCGAGGGACACGGCCTTGGCGAACATCGCGTCGCAATCCGGAACGTAGATCATGATCCCGGCGGCGGTCCCGCCGAGAGTGGTCGGGCTCTTGTGCCCCATCTCGGGGAACTCGTCGGCGAGCATGATGGGCGAGTCGCCGATCTTGATTTCGGCGTGGCCGATGGTGCCGTTGGGCCCCGGCATCCGCATCAGTTCCACGGCACCGAAGGCATTCTTGTAGAACTCGAGCGCCTGCGCCGCACCCTTGACGATGAGGTAGATTGTCGCGGTGTGGTAGCCGGCCGGGATGGGTTGAACCGCCATGAGAAAGCTCCGGGGAAAGTGAGTGTGCGTTCGCCGTTTTCGATTCGACGAACGCACGACACGCTACCTCATCCGGGCCGGAAAGTAAACGCGCCCGCTGGTGAGGGCATCGGCCGTCTGCTAAAGTAGCGGAACTCGCCGCCCATTCCCATTCGCACCGCACCCGTGGAGGCATCGCGTCATGCGCTACGCTGGTTGCGGGTTCGCGGTGCTCCTCGCGATCGTTCTGTTCATCGCCATCTACTCGCAGAGTAAGCGGGAGGCACCGCTCACCAACGTGCCCGTCGAAGCGCCGACCGGCGAGTTCATCGGCTCGGCGGCATGCCAAAGTTGCCACGCCGATCAGCACGGCTCCTGGCACGATTCCTACCATCGCACCATGACCCAACTCGCCACCGAGACGAGCGTACTCGGCGACTTCAACGACGTTCGCTTAGCGGGCAAGGATTTGGACGTGCGACTCTTCAAGGAGAAGGGCAAGTTCCTCGTCGAGATGAAACTCCACAACCCGGAGTCGACGAACCTTTACTCCGTGGTGATGACCACGGGCTCGCACAATCGGCAAGCGTACTGGCTGTCCGACCCGAACGATTCGCAACTCAAGATTCTCCCGTACATGTACTTGCGGGCCGAGCAGCGATGGGTTCCACGACATGCCGCGTACATCAGCACGATGTGGCAGCGCGATCGCCCTGAGATCGCACAATTTGAAGCCGAGCGCGGGCGCTGGGCGGCCGTGTGCATCCGCTGCCACACCACGCAAGGGGCACCGGAACCGTTGGACGAAGCGGGCGTGCCGGCGACGTCGCCGCGCGTCGCGGAGTTCGGTATCTCGTGTGAGGCGTGCCACGGCCCCGGGGCGGCACACGTCCGCGCCAAGCAGCAACCGACTCCCGATCTTCGCGCGATGATCAACCCGGCCCGGCTCGCCCACGACCGCTCGTCGCAAGTCTGCGGGCAGTGCCACTCCGTCTTCTTCCACCGCAACCAGGAATCGCACGACAAGTGGGTCGAACACGGCTACTCGTTCCGCCCCGGCGACGATCTGTTCGCGGACCCAGTACGGTTCATCGGTCGCGGTCGCGCGGACCTCATGCCGCAGCGGCCGACGCACATCGCCGACCCCGCGGAGTCCGGAAGCTTCTGGTCGGATGGGATGATTCGCGTCACGGGTCGGGAGTTCAACGGGCTGATGGAGTCGCCTTGCTATCAGCGCGGCGAGATGTCGTGCCTGTCGTGCCACGAGATGCATCAGAAGGGCACCGACACGCGAAGTCGGGCCGAGTGGACGGCCGGACAACTGAAGCCGGGCATGGATGGGAACCGCGCGTGCATTCAGTGCCACGAGCGATTCAACGACGCGGCAAAGGTGGCGCAGCACACGCACCACGCGGCCGATTCATCCGGAAGCAAGTGCTACAACTGCCACATGCCCCACACCACGTATGGGCTGTTGAAGGCGACGCGGAGCCATCAGGTCAGTTCGCCGAGCGTGGCGGTGAGCGTGCAGACGGGCCGGCCGAACGCGTGCAATCAGTGCCATCAAGACCAGACGCTGGCCTGGGCGGGAGAGAAGCTCACGAGTTGGTTTAAGCAGCCGAAGCCGAAGCTGAATGCGGACGAAGAGCGGATCGCAGCGAGCGTGCTGTGGGCACTTCGCGGCGACGCCGGACAGCGAGCGATCACCGCGTGGAGTTTCGGCTGGCCGGAAGCGCATCGCGCGTCCGGGAACCACTGGCAGGCGGCGTTCCTGGGTCAGCTTTTGGACGACCCTTACGATGGGGTGCGGTTCGTCGCGCACAAGGCGTTGAAGCGCTTGCCGGGGTTCGCGGAGTTCCCGTACGATTTCGTCGGGCCGCCCGCGAGCCGAGCCGCGGCTTCGCAGCGAGCGCGACAAGTGTGGGAGAGCGGCGCGAAGCGTCCGTTCGCAGCCGCGACTCTCATCGATTCGAATGGCCGCGTGGTGGACCTCGACTTCCAACGGCTCTTGAAACTCCGCGACGACCGGCCCGTCGACATCTCGGAATGATGGCGATTCGGGCTAAAAGCTGGTAGCATTTCCACCATGCCCCATTCGCACGAACACGCCTTCGGCTTCCTCAATGCCCGCACCCGCGAAGGGCTCACGCTCTCGCGGCGGAACCTGCTCAAGGCGGGGCTTGCCGGGTTCGGCGGGCTCACGCTGCCGGCGTTGCTCGAAGCCAGAACCCGGGGCTTGACGGCTCACGGCTCGCCGAAGAGCGTCATACTTTTGTGGATGGCCGGCGGGCCGAGCCAGATCGACACGCTCGACCCGAAGCCGAACCGGCCGCCCGAGAACCGCGGGCCGTTCGGCGTCATCCAGACCAGACTTCCCGGCGTCCTCGTCTGCGAGCACCTTCCCAAGCTTGCCGGGCTGCTCGACAAGTTCACCATCATCCGCTCGGTCGATTGCCGCGACAGTAATCACGAGCCGAACACGGTGATGCAGACGGCGAACCGCCTCGCCGAGCCGCGCGTGAACCCCGAGGCCCGGCACTATCCGGCCATCGCGTCGCTCGTGTCGAAGTTCCACGGCCCGAACCACCCGGCGGTGCCGCCGTACGTCGCGTTCATGAGGTCGCGGAGCCACCTCGCCTTCGCCGGATACCTCGGCAAGCAGTACGACCCGTTCGTCGCCAACGATGCGGCCCGGCTTCCCGTCTACGACCATGTCGGCAAGGACACCGGCACGCTCTCCGGCGGCAAGATGTTCGAACTCCCGGCCGACGTGCCCGCCGCCCGCATGGGCGATCGCCAATCGCTGCTCCGCAACTTCGACCGACTTCGCGCCGACGTCGATGCCTCGGGTTCGATGGCGGCCCTGAACAAGTACGAACAGCAGGCCGTGGGAATGCTCACCGGCGGCCGCGTTCGCGATGCACTCGATTTGTCGAAGGAACCCGCGGCCACGCGCGACAAGTTCGGCAAGCACCTCTGGTGCCAGCAGGCTCTGCTTGCGCGACGGCTCGTCGAGGCCGGCACCGCCTTCATCACGCTCGATCTCAGCTACCACACCGCTTCGGGAACCTGGGACACGCACGGCGACAACATCCCACCGTACGGCGGCATCAAGAAGGGCCTCACGCCGCTCTTGCCGCTATTCGACCACCTCATCACGACGTTGGTGAGCGATCTCGATCAACGCGGGTTATTGGAACAGACGCTGGTGATCGCGATGGGCGAGTTCGGCCGCACGCCGCAACTCGGCACGCAGGACAGCACCGATGGCCGCAACCACTGGCCGTTCGTGATGTCGATGCTGCTGGCCGGCGGCGGGCTCAAGCACGCCCAGGTGATCGGCAGTTCGGATAAGGAAGGCGGTCAGATCCAGGAACGCCCCGTGACCCCCGGCGACCTCGCGGCCACCATCTACCGCCACTTCGGCGTGCCGCTCGATTCGACCTACTCGGACGTGAGTGGCCGCGTGTTGAACTTGCTACCCAACGGCGGCGAAGTGGTGCGGGAATTGGGTGCTGTCTAGAATTGGGAAGCTGAGCCGGACCGGGCCACCGACGAAACGCGACAGGACCATCCATCCCAGCAGGTTGAGTGCAATTGCCGCGAGTACGGGTTTTCACCCGCGGCTCCAGCGATATAATCTCGGAGACCCGGCGACCGGGCTGATGGTCGGCTCAGGGACCGGGCTGTTTCAGGAGGAGACAACATGAAGCGGATGATTCTCGCCGTGGTCGTGGGTTCGGGCGCAGCCCTGTTCGCGGCTTCGCCGGCACGTGCCGACGAGCCGAAGCCAGTGCCCACGACCAGTAGCGCCCCCGTGGTGGTGAGCAGCACTCCCGACGTCGTGACGTCGGCACCGGCCTCGCGTCGCGGCCTCATCGGTCGGCTCCGCGATCGCCGCACCGGTGGCACCATGACGACCTCGCCACTGACCACGATCGGCACGATCGTGACCCCGAGCACCACCACGTCGCCGGGCACGACGATTCCGACGCCGATCCCCATGCCGATGGGCAAGCCGAGCATCGTACTCCCCGCCGGTGCCACAACGGGCGACACGCCATTGAGCGCCGTGGTTCCCGCCTCGGGCACCGTGACGATGGCCAGCCCGACGATGGTGGTGATGCCCGCCACGACGACCCCGACCCCGACCCGCATGGGCCTCGTGGCTCGCCTGCGGGCTCGCGGCAAGTAATTCTTGCGGGATGAACGGAAGCACCGGCGAGAAGTTGCTCGTTGGTGCTTCCGTTTTTTAATCCTGTGAACGCGACGGCCCGATCACTTACTTCACTTCCACCGGTCCCCACCATGTCCACCGACATTCTCTCGTCTGCCGATTCCAGCGTGTACGAATTCATCACCACCAAGAAGGGCCCCGTCGGGCAGCTTCCGTTCAACGCGGACCTGCTCCGCCACGCTCCCAGCGGCGATCTCTTCGGCTGGTCGCAAAACGTCGGCATGGGCTGGAACCCCGCACTGCTCGGGGGCAAGGAGTTCCTCATCCTCAGCACGCACGGCGGGCTCCGCGCCGAAGACGGCTCGCCCATTGCACTCGGCTTCCACTCCGGGCACTGGGAAGTCGGCCTGCTCGTGAAGGCGGCGGCGGAAGAGTTCCAGCGACTGCGGTGCGTGCCGTTCGCCGGCGCGATCACCGATCCGTGCGATGGCCGCACCCAGGGCACGCCCGGCATGTTCGACAGCCTGCCCTACCGCAACGATTCCTCCATCGTGATGCGGCGGCTCATGCGCAGCTTGCCAACTCGCACCGGCGTGTTGGGCGTGGCAACCTGCGACAAAGGCCTGCCGGCGATGATGATGGCGCTGGCCAGCCAGCACGACCTGCCGACGATCCTCGTGCCCGGCGGCGTCATGCTCGCAGGTGAAGCCGGCGAAGAGGACACTGGCAAGGTGCAGTCCATCGGGGCACGGTTCGCCAACGGTGAAATCACGCTCGAACAGGCGGCGGAAGCGGGTTGCCACGCCTGCGCATCGCCCGGCGGCGGTTGTCAGTTCCTCGGCACCGCGGCCACGTCGCAGGTCGTCGGCGAAGCACTCGGGCTCAGCCTGCCTCACTCGGCGCTCTCGCCCTCGGGTCAATCGATCTGGCTCGACATGGCCCGCCGATCCGCGAAGGCGCTCGTGAACATGAGCAACAAGGGAATCACGACGAAAGACATCCTTACGGAAGCCGCGGTCCACAATGCGATGGCCGTTTACGCCGCGTTTGGCGGCAGCACGAACCTCTTGATTCACACGCCGGCGATTGCCTTCCACGCCGGTGTCAAGCGGCCCACCATCGACGACTGGACCGCGATCAACCGCAAGGTGCCCCGGCTCGTGGACGCCTTGCCGAACGGTCCCATCGGTCACCCCACCGTCCGCGTCTTCATGGCCGGCGGCGTGCCCGAAGTCATGCTGCACCTGCGTGAACTCGGTCTGCTCAAACTCGACGCCCTCACGAGCAGCGGCGAGAAGCTCGGCGCGGTTCTCGATTGGTGGGTGACGAGCGAACGCCGTTCGCGGCTCCGCACCATGTTGCAAGAAAACGATCGCGTCGATCCGGATACGGTCATCATGTCGCCGGAAGTGGCCCGGAAGCGCGGGCTCACCAGCACCGTCACCTTCCCGCTGGGCAACCTCGCGCCGGAGGGTTGCATCATCAAGTCCACGTCGATCGATCCTTCGGTCGTGGATGCGGACGGCGTGTATCGGAAGCTCGGACCGGCGAAAGTCTTCACCACGGAGAAGGCCGCGATTGCGGCGATCAAGGGCGAAGGGACGAAGCGCGTGGTGGCCGGCGACGTGCTCGTGCTGTGTTGCCGCGGGCCGATGGGCAGCGGCATGGAGGAGATCTACCAGATCACGAGTGCCTTGAAGTTCCTGTCGTGGGGGAAGCACGTCGCGGTCATCACCGACGCGCGGTTCAGCGGCGTGAGTACCGGCGCGTGCATCGGGCACGTTTCACCGGAAGCGCTGGCCGGCGGCCCGATCGGCAAACTCCGCGACGGCGACCGCATTCAGATCGCGATCGACCGCAACAAGCTGGAGGGCACGATCGACCTGGTCGGCGACGCGGCCGCGATTCACGACGCGGCCTGGGGCACGGCAGAACTGGCGAAGCGTTCGCCGCGCCCGGACCTGGCGCCGGACCCGCAACTTCCCGCCGATACGAAGTTGTGGGCACTGATGCAGAACGCCAGCGGCGGCGTCTGGGGCGGCTGCGTCTACGATGTGGATGCGATTGGCGCGAAGTTGGGAACCGCGTGATCGTAAACGATTAGCCGCGACGCGGAGTCTGCGGAGCGGAGCGCGCTCCGCAAACTCCGCGTCGCGGCTAATCTCTGACATGAGGGTCGTCGATCTGGTTCTTGGATAGGGGTGAGCCATGAACGAGCCGACACCGCCACGCATTCCGAAGGACCTCATCGGAGGCTACTACGACTTCGGCACTTTCCGCGGTTCCAAAGCCGACTCATACCAACCGAGGTACGAGCGAACCGGCGAACGCGGTCAGTGGCGGCTCACGATCCAGGACGAACCGGAGTGGCTCGCCCGCCCGGATCTTTGGGGCGTGGAAGCATTCCCGGAACCCCAAAGGAGCCATAAGGCGAACTGGGCTCGACATTATTCCCTCTCATGGTTCGGCAAGCGATTCATCACATGCGGCACATGCTCGGCACTTCTCCGCTTAATGATTGCGGAGTCGGGCTTTCATCCGGAGCGATTGTCGAGTGAAACCGTGCCCGAGAATTGCGATTGTGGCCGCGGCGGCATTCGCCATCAGTGCGGTCACTACTTGAGAGGAGTCATCACATCACAGGAGTTGTTCAACAAGATGATCGACATCCTCGCCGGGCTGAAAGACAGCGCCTTGCGCACTTTGGCCAACACGGTCGGGACCGCGGTATATCAGGAATTCTGTGCGGAAGCTGCACGATACGGCCGCTGGCTTTCGCTCGAGTTGATCGGCTCAAATCCCTTCCGCCCCGTCTCATTCAATCCAAATTGGCGAACATCCACCGTCGTCGCCATCGCGAAGACCACGTACGATTCGCGGGACTTCTCGCCGATGCCGATTCTTGCCGACGCGCTCGAAGATGCCGGCTGCGACCACGCGGACATCCTCGCTCATTGCCGAGGCGACGGACCTCACGTTCGCGGTTGCTGGGTCGTCGATTTGGTTCTCGGGAAACAGTGACAGGGTCGTAGTCACTTGCGGCGTTTCCATTTGTTCGGATGCGTGCGGGCGTGCAAAACTGCTCCGATCAAAATGACGTCGTCCGCAATCCGATAGTAGACGACGAACTTGGACTTGGGGAGCATCGCGGCACGGACGGTTTTCCGGACGAGAGCGAATCGCTCCGGCATTTCGCGGATGTCCTGGATACGTTCGTACAGTTCAACCAGAAATTCATCACCTCGACCAACTTGAATCTCCTCATACCAGTCGTAAGCTGCGTCGATATCCGTCCTGGCGGCGGGCCGAATGAGGTAAGCGCGGTTCATTTCTTCCTCTTGACATATGCCACCACCTCATCCCAGGTGTACCCAGGATGAGGATCCGACTCGTCCTCCGCTTCTCGTTCGTCGAGAAATTCCTTCATCACGTCCGACAGTTCGATCGGTTCCTCAGGCTCGCCGTAAAGCTGTTCGAGCCGGTCGAGCAGCTCACTTCGTTGCTGGACCGGCAGTTCCTCGATTTGCTTGACCAGCGCATCCACACTCATGATCCAATCCCCCATTTCATGTCACTTTACCACGAATTCCGTCACAAGAGCAACTCCCTGCATCCGCAATAACTCCAACTAACACGGAGTCTGCGCGTCTGCAGTTGCTGTGTCGTCGATCTGGTACTGGGGAAAGCTTGAAACCATTCTGGTCGGCGACTTGCTCCCGTAGCGCTACCGCCCGATCACCTTGCGGTAGAGCGTCTCGTACTCGGCGGCGCTGCGGTCCCAACTCCAATTCAACGCCATCGCATTCTTCACGACGTGGTGGAAATCCTTCGGCAGATCGCGGAAGAGCGCGAGCGCCCACTTCACGGTGTCGTAGAGTGCGGCCGGAGTGTCGGCGTCGAAGGTGAAGCCCGTTGCCGTGCCCGCCTTCAAGTTCTCCTCGGTCGCATTCACGACCGTATCGGCGAGGCCGCCGGTCGCCCGCACCACGGGCGGCGTGCCGTACTTTTGGCTGTACATCTGGTTCAAACCGCACGGCTCGTAACGGCTCGGCATGAGGAACAAATCGGAACCCGCCTCGACCTTGTGCGCGAGTGCCTCGTCGAAGCCGAGGTGTAGGCCGATACGATCGGGATAACGTTCGTGAAGCGTCCGCAGTTCGGCGTGGTACTTGGGTTCGCCGTCGCCGAGGATCGCAATCTGGCAACCGAGATCGAGGAAGCCCTTCGCGGCACTCAACACGATGTCGATGCCCTTTTGGTAGGCGAGTCGCGCCACGAGGCCGAGCAAGGGTGCTTTTGGATCTGCGGGCAGATGGTAGTGTTTCTGCAGGTCCGCCTTGCAGAGCGGCTTCTTTTCAAAGACGGTTTCGGGCGTGTATGTGGCCGCGATGTGCGGATCGTTCGCGGGATCCCACTCGGCGTAATCGACGCCGTTGACGATGCCGCTGAGTTTGTCGGTGAAGCCGCGAAGCAAGCCGTCGAGACCGCAGCCGAAGTGCGGCGTGCGAATCTCTTTCGCGTAAGTCGGGCTCACGGTCGCGATCGCATCCGCGTACACGATACCCGCCTTCAGGAAGTTCAACTTGTTGTGGAACTCGACCTGACCCATGCTGAAGATGCGGTCGGGCAGGCCGGTGAACTTCATCGCCTCGCGGCTGAACTCGCCCTGGAAGGCCATGTTGTGGATGGTGAAGACGGAGCGAATCTTCGCGTAGCCGGGCTTCGAGCGGTAGGCTTCGGAAAGGTACGCGGGCACGAGCCCGGTTTGCCAATCGTTGGCGTGGATGATGTCCGGCGTGAAGCCGAGGTGCGGAACGGTTTCGAGCACGGCCCGCGAGAAGAAGGTGAAGCGTTCGGCGTTGTCCGCGTAGTCGGCCTTCGACCCACCTGGGTGAGTTTCCTGATACAGCCCGCGTCGGGCACCGTCGTCGCGTTCGAAGAACGGTTCGTGTTCGACGAGGTAGACCGGCACGTTCGAGTTGGGCAAGCGGGCTCGGAACAGAGGGCAGGCGAGCACGCGATTGCCCATCGGCACGGGCAGCGCCGCGCCGGTTTTTTCGAGTGCGAGCTTGGAGCGGCGCACCGCGCCGTACAGCGGCATCACAACCGCGACTTGATGGCCCAGATGAGCCAGGGCCTGGGGCAGCGACGACGCCACATCCGCGAGCCCGCCCGTCTTGGCGAACCCACTCACTTCCGACGCCGCCACCAAGAGCCGAACCCCGGCCACGCGATCCCCTCCGATTGGTGCCGAATTTACCCGCAGGAACTATAGGAGCGACGCCTCAAAATGATAGTCCAAAGCGCGAGAGGCCGCTTCACTCGAAGAACTTTCGCACCGGCACGGTGAAGCCCGGCAGCAAATCGGGAAGCGTGAGTTCGTCGCCGTTCGAGAACCGCTGCGGGATGTCTTCGGTCTCGCGGTAGATCGTGACCGCTTCGATCGCGGGGTCGAGGACGAGCACGACCACGACCCCGGCCTTCAGGTAATCCGAGACCTTGCCGAGGATGTGGCTCGTGCGGTCGGTCGGCGAACGAACTTCGACCACCAACTCCGGAGCCACTTCGAGTGGGCCTTTCGGAAGCGCCTGCTCCTGGGGCAATCGCGTGTAACTGATGAAGCAAACATCGGCACCGCGGTAGGTGTCGGGCTCCTTGCCGGTGCGGATGAACGTGTCGTTTCCCAGAACGCGTCCGCTCTTCGACTCCATCGCATAGTGCGTCAGGAAGTAGTTGGCTTTGCTGCAGACTTCACCGTGTTTCGCTCCAGGCATGGGGCACCTCACTACGCGGCCTTTCACCAGTTCCACGCTCGAATCGTCGCCGTGAAGTTGCACGAACTCCTCGGCCGTCATGAAAGGCGTCACGACGGGCACGTCGATCGTCGCAGTCGAGTTCATCTTCGTTCTCCTCGCTCGCCATCTTACGCGATTCACTTCCCCGGCGTCGCGAACTTGGTTCCGGTTCGCGGCATGGTTTGCTCGGCCGGATCGGTTCCCGGCGGCAGGTCGCGCCAACCGCTGCCCATCATCTTCGTGTTGGCACCCACACGATACCCTTCGCCATAGAGCAGTTGCTGATCCTGCGCGGTGAGTGCCAACCCGCCCGCGATTTCCAGCTTCAAATCCTGGGGCACGGCGGTGAGCCGGAAGTGGACGCCGCTACCGAGGCAGTTCAAATAGATGCGGTAGAGTTCGTCCCGCGTCTTCCCGTAAATGATCGAGCGGAACGAAGCCGAGAGCATGTTAGTGACGTAAGGCCGCGTGCAGTTCGGGTCGGCGTAAAGTTTGCCGTTGCACACCACGTACAACGTGGATCCGGCGGGTGCTTCGGCACCGGGCCGGCCCAGGGCCTCGTTCAAATCCGCGACCATGAAGGCACGAAAGATCACCTCGTCGCTCACGCCGCCGTCGATGTGGAGTTCTTCGTATTTCCGACCGTCGATTTCGATCTCGATCCGCACGGGCGGAAAGACGCCGGGGACGGAACTCGAAGCGAGAACGATCTGGCGGTAGAGCGCGGCGGATTCGCACGTGCCGCGGGAGGCGATCGCGCCCATATCCCAGATCACGAGGCGGTGCGTGTCGATATTCGTGGTGCCGATGTAGAGGCGCCGACCCTCCGCGTACGCCGCGGCGACATCGGCGAGCACGGACGCCGTGATCTCTTTCTCGATCAGGCGTTCCAAGGGCAGCGAGTTGTAGAGCGAATCCGCAAACGGGATGTGGACCACCGAGCGGGTGCGGAGGATGTCGCGCCGGGTGACGCCGAGCATGTTCGCGCGAAGTCTGGCATCGTAGGTGGGGCCGAGAAAGGCGTAGGTGGCGATGAGCCCGCCGGTGCTGATGCCGGTGACGACGTCGAAGGGAGGCCGTTCGCCGGTTTCGGTCCAACCGCTGAGCACGCCGACGCCGAAGGCACCGTACATACCGCCGCCCGAGAGGGCGAGGAAGTTGTAGGGCTTCGCACCGACGGGTTGTTTCTCGGCGATTCGCTTGCGGAACTCGGCTTCCACGGCACGAATCGCATCGGGGTCGGCTTTGGCGTGTGCGTTCGGGGTCGCTCCGAGGTCGATGAGGTTGCGATCCGCGGAGATGGAGATCGGAACGCAGTTGCGCCGCGCGCAGCCGGGGACTGCGATTACGGCCAAGATCAACAGCAGCACGAACCGGGTTCCCATCCCTGTCCCCAGAAGATCTCGAACTTACGCATCATTCTGTTCGGGCGGCGGGGTGTCATTGACAAAGGTGTCGATCACGCCACACGTCGGGCACGAAACATAGCCGCCGCTTTCGGTGGGAGGGTTCGTCGTCCGTTCGCCACACTGCCCGCACGAGCCCGAAAACCGCGGACTCGGCGGCTGGTAGTTCGCGGGCAACTCGCCGGCGAACTGCAAAATCTGCTGCGCTCCGAGCAACTTCCGGTGCTTCAACCGCACGTAATCCACGAGCGGGAATACCGCTTCGGCCTTGCCGACGTTCGCCGCCCACCACTCGGACCACGGCGGCACGCTCAGCGGGTCGGCAATCGCCCTTCGGAAGTAAGCCAGGCATTCTTCCACATGCGCTCTCCGGGGTGCCAGCACTGATCGAGATGGCACCGGGTTCAACCCATGCCAGTCAGACGGTCGCGCAGTTAACGATTGTATCGACGGGAGAAGTGGGGGAACTTGAACGGGATGCCCAGGGGTGTACCTATAGATTTTGGCACTCGCTGATTTTCCTGGCGAACCGGCGACGTAAGTCGCCGGGTTTCTCGCACACCCGGC
>JAYTGN010000336.1:0-9536 GCA_043733485.1 Gemmataceae bacterium | reverse complement strand
GAGGTAGCTCGTCAAGTTGTCGCGAATCTCACGATTTCCAGGCCTTTTGCACGCTCCCGAAGATGTTTAATGCGTCGGGGCGTTGCCCTGGGCTAAGGTATCCCAGGCTTTCAGCCTGAAGATCGAACAGCCTCGATTTGTTCCGATTGGTACAAAACTCCAAGAATGAATGGCACACACCCTCGCGGCTCTGCTCCTTGCATCGGTTCCGGTTCCCGCTTAAAGTCAGATCATGCTGCGAATCCTCGGATCACCCAAGCGACTTTGTAATGGCCCGACGCGGCGCGACTGGCTCATCGCCGGCGGCCTCGGTCTCGCCGCACCGGCGTTCGGTGCCTCCCCGCAACCCAAGCCCGCCGGCACCGCCAAGAACGTCATCCTGCTCTACCTGTTCGGCGGCCCCAGCCAACTCGACACCTTCGATCCGAAGCCCGATGCACCGGCCGAGGTTCGCGGCGAGTTCAAGTCGATCCACACCCGCGTGCCCGGCCTCGACATCTGCGAGAAGTTGCCGAACATCGCCCGCGTCATGGATCGCGTCACGCTCCTGCGCTCGCTCAATCATCCCTGGAACTTTCACGGGATGCAGTACGCCACGACCGGCCTGCCTCAGGGCGCGATCCCGATCGAGGAAACGCAACTGCACCCCGAGCAGTGGCCGTATATGGGTTCCGTGTTCAGTTACTTGAACCACGAGCGCAACGGCCCGAAGCCGAAGGGCAGCTTGCCGGACAATATCTTCCTGCCGTGGCTGCTTTCTTCCAAAAGGACGATGCCGCCATACGGCCGGCCCCATGCCGCTTACCTCGGCGGCGAGCACGATCCCATCGTCGGCGAGTTCCGCGGCAAAGCGACTCGCAGCATCACGCGAACGTCTTGGGGCCCGGCGGAAGAGTTCCCCGATCCGCATTTGGGGATCACTCCCGAGAGCCGCTTCGAACTCGCCGCCGGCACCGCACTCACCGACGGCATGACCCTGGATCGGCTCAACACCCGCCGCTCGCTGCTCGATCAGTTCGATGCGATGCGCTATGAAGCGGACCGTACCCGAACCGCGCGACGGCTCGATGAGAACCGTTCGCTCGCCTTCTCACTGATGGATTCGCCGAAGGTTCGCACGGCCCTCGATCTGGCCCGCGAACCGGACAAACTCCGCCAGCAATACGGCATGACGCTCTTCGGGCAGGGCACGCTACAGGCTCGCCGCTTGGTGGAAGCCGGGTGCCGATTCGTCACGGTGGTGTGGGATGAGTTCGGCCAGTTGAACACGGGCTGGGACACGCACGT
This sequence comes from Gemmataceae bacterium, assembly GCA_043733485.1. Lineage (GTDB taxonomy): Bacteria > Planctomycetota > Planctomycetia > Gemmatales > Gemmataceae > Urbifossiella. Next base: position 8,249 of record JAYTGN010000336.1, on the reverse strand, counting down.
CGATCAGCGGAACCGCTTGAAGAACGACCTGCTCCCCGGCTTCGACCTCGCCTTCTCGGCCCTGATCGAAGACCTGACGCAGCGCGGCATGCTCGACGAAACGTTGGTACTGGTACTCAGCGAGATGGGCCGCACGCCGAAGTTGGAAGGCGATGGCCGAGGCCACTGGGGCCGTGCCTATTGCAACTTGATGGCCGGCGGGGGCGCGGCTCGTGGCCGCGTGATCGGCAAGACCGACTCCATCGCCGGCTCGCCGATCGACCGGCCACTCAAAGCCAAGGACGTACTCGCGACGGCGTACCACCTGCTCGGCATCGACCATCAAACCACGGTGATCGATCGCCAGGCCCGCCCCGTGCCGCTCCTGCCCTACGGCGAAGTCATCCGCGAAGCGCTGGGGTGAGGTCGAATTGTTTTTCTACTGTCGAGTTTCTTCGATGATTGGAGCGACAGCAAGGCCTTGAGGTTGCGTTTGAGCCACTGCGACGGCTTTGGCGAACAGTGAACCAACAAAAGTGACGAATGAGAGTTCGGGATTGGGCTCAGTGTAGATTCCGCTGATTCCGCGATCTCTCGGGGACAAGAGGAGGCAACACGAATCGTAAAGTCGCTTGCGAACGAGACGAGTGAAAAGCTGGTTGTATCGCTCGAGGTACGATGCGCCCTTGTACTCGGGAAAGACCTCGAAGTGCGGTTGCTTGACCTTTACCGGCGTCTTGACCTTCGGCGAATCCTCCAGAAGCATCAGATAGCCGAGCCACGGCCTTTCAGACAGTTTGAATGCTCCCCCTTCGTAAGCCGCCCAGAGATCGGTCGCGCTTCCCATCGCCTCCTCGGACCGATTGTTGAAATTGTTCCCAAACGATCCAACCTGCGATTTGAATTCGATGACTGCGATCAATTTACCATCGGCGACTACGAGCAGATCCCAATTCTTCTCAGCGCGGAACCAGCCGGGAAGTTCGGTTTTTGCTTGCCAATAGATGTGCGATCGCTGGAGGCCTGCACCTTCTAGAAGGGAGGCTACTAACTTGAGAAAACCATCGAGATGTTTCCCACCGGTGACAGCCCCGCGCTCACCTCGGTCTTTCTCCTCCTCCGCCCCTCCTTGATTATCGGCTTGGGTCCCTCGGGCATTCCAGAAGTGGGCAATCGCACTACGCAGTTGCGCCGAAAGGTTCTTTGGAAGGTTGGGCATGATGCGTCTGGATTTAAGGGTTAAACTCGAGGGTCGCGGACGAGAATAGCCCTCGTGTCTTGGCGAGCAATCTCTTGCAGGCCAGTTCGAAGTAATCGGGGTCGATCTCCGTTCCGATGCTGTTGCGCCCGCATTGAGCCGCCGCGAGAGCCGACGTGGCGGTTCCCGAGAATGGATCGAGGACGGTGTCTCCGACGAACGAAAACATCCGGATGAGGCGAGTCGCGAGTTCAAGTGGATAAGGCGCTGGATGAAGTCGCGTCGAGGCACCAGTTACGCCAGTCCATATTTGTTGGAACCAAATCTGGTACTTGTCCTCCGGGATCACACTCAGGACGCGAGTGGGCAAATCGGGCGCTCGATAGCCACCCGGCTTACGCTGCATCAAGATGAACTCGATATCGTTTTTGATGACGGAGTTCGGTTCGTATGGCTTTCCGAGAAACCCGGAACCATTTCCTTCTGCTTCGAGTTTCACGTTCGCGATTTTGTGCCAGATGATGGGAGACAGGTTGTCGAAACCAATGGTACGACAACGTTCCTGAATCGAGGCGTGGAGCGGAACGACTGTGTGCCGGCCTTTGTTTTGTCGACGCGAAAGACAGACATCTCCGACGACGCAAATCAAGCGACCGCCGGGCACGAGGGCATCGAAGCAGTGTTTCCAGATCGAATCGAGTTCGTCGAGAAACTGCTCGTAATCGGCGATGTACCCGAGCTGCCCATCGACGCGATTGTAATCTTTGAGCGTCCAGTAAGGAGGCGATGTCACGACGAGATGAATGCTTTCCGGAGCCAGCTTCAGATCTCGGGCATCTTGTCTGTGAAGACTGTGGCTCGTTGGGATCTGGGTCAGAATCTGTTCGATCTCATCGGTTACTTTTCGGTTCTTCGCAAGCTGCGGGATCTCCCTCTGAGGGTCGGCCATCCGCCGAGTCGACGAGGGTAGGTAGGAGGCAAGATTCGCAGGTTTCAAACGGGATGGTGCCAAAGTGTGCGGCATATGCTGAGTCACAATGAGCAAGAGCGAAGGAGCATTCGCTCATTGTGGCGATTGGGTCGCCGATTCCAATGTCGTTATTGAAAACAGCCTCAATTGCCGCCGACTGCGGGTTGGTTATCATCGCGAGCCTCGGAGCCTATTGCAACTTGATGGCCGGCGGGGGCGCGGCCCGTGGCCGCGTGATCGGCAAGACCGACTCCATCGCCGGCTCGCCGATCGATCGGCCACTCAAGGCCAAGGACGTACTCGCTACGGCGTACCACCTGCTCGGTATCGACCATCAAACCACGGTGATCGATCGCCAGGCCCGGCCCGTGCCGCTCCTACCCTACGGCGAAGTCATCCGCGAAGCGCTGGCGTGATGGACTGCGTCGGTCGGTTCGGATGGGCATCACGCCATCAGTTCGCGAATCGGGTTGCCCCAGGGCACGAGGGTGAAGGGCCGTTGCAAGCGGTCCCGCAGTTCCAGATCGTGAGGCACGCCAAGGCATTCGTAAATGGTCGCCACGATTTCCGCGGGAGTCACGGGGTTGCGGCTCGGCTTCGCCCCGATGCGGTCGCTGGCCCCGTGAACGTAACCCGCCTTGAGGCCGCCACCGGCCATGACCAGCGAGTAGCAGAAGTTCCAGTGATCGCGGCCCGCCCCGGCCCCATTGATCTTCGGCGTGCGACCGAACTCGCCCATCACGCACACCAAGGTGCGGCCTAGCATCCCGCGATCGACGAGGTCGTCCAGTAAGCTCGACACGGCCGCATCCAACTGCGGCAGCAGTTCGCCCTTCAGCTTCTTGAAGTTGTTCCCGTGCGTGTCCCAGGTCGCGTTCGCATCGGGTGCCCACGACACGGTGACCACGCGCGTGCCGGCTTCGATCATGCGGCGAGCGAGCAGCACGCTTTGTCCGTAGATGTTGCGGCCGTAGGAATCGCGAACCTTCGGCGGCTCGCGGTCGATTCGCACGGCTTCTCGCATCGCGGGTGAGGTGAGCAGGTCGTAGGCCTTGGCGCGAACGCCGTCCATGTCCGCGAGCGTGCGGTCGAGCGTCGATTGCGAACCGCGACCCAGGCCGAGTTGAGCGGACAGTGCCTTGCGGGTGTCGAAGCGGCTCGGGTCGATGTCCGGCCCGAGCGTGAGTTCCGGCAGTGCGAAGTCTGGAGCGTTCGGGTCGCGGAGGATGATCATCGGGTCGTGCGATTTCCCGAGCCAGCCGCCGTAGAAGCCGGGCTGCGGCGGACCGCCCGCCCCTTCCTTCGTGATGTACGGCAGCATCACGCTCGGCGGCACCGCGGCCTTCGGCGGTCGATGCATTCCCATCACGGAGCCGATGGCCGGGTAGTCGTCGGGCCGGGCTCCGCCGCCGATCTCGCCGCGATCGTGACCGGTGAGCCCGCAGTACACGCCGGCCGCATGGGCGTTGTTCACGCTGTGGTGGGCCGAGCGGATCAGCGTGCTGCGGTGCATGTGCCGGGCGAACTTCGGCAGGTGCTCGCCCCACATCACGCCGGGCACGCTCGTCGGAATCGGTTTGAACTCGCCCTTCACTTCGGCGGGTGCCTCCGGCTTCGGATCCCACATATCGAGGTGGCTGGGCCCCCCGTTCAGGAACAGAATGATGCACGAATCGGCAGTCGCGTCGGTCTTGCGGCTTTCGTCGGCGCGGAGGAGTTTCGGCAGGTTGAGGCCGAGCATCGACGCGGCCCCGGCCTGAATCATCTGGCGGCGGGAGAGCTTCGGACCGGGACAGGGCAGTTGCATCAGTCGCCCCTCGGGCGGGAATGAGAGCAGAAGGAAGGCGGGTGGTAGCATTGTCGGCGATTTGTGGGTTGAAGGCAAGAAAGGTTCGGTTGGAAGGCGCGCCTCACCGTGGAGTTGCCGCGGCCTCGATCGCTCTGGTGCATCGGTGAGAAGAAGTAGCCGAAAGAAACTTGACGCACGCTTCGACTTCTGGCACAGTAAATAGTGTCCCACTGCTCGTGCCCGCCCGCCAGACTCCCGCCGCTAGCGACCTCTCCCGCCTGGAGCCCATCATGTTCCGACTCGATCTGGGATCGACCAGCCGCTATTGCGACGGCGTCGATCGCCGCAGTTTCCTTCAACTCGGCATCGCCGGGATGGCCAGCGTCGGGCTGCCGCAACTGCTTCGGGCCAAGGCGAACTCGCAATCCACGAGCAAAAACACGTCGGTCATCCTGATCTGGCTCGATGGCGGGCCCGGCCACATGGACATGTACGATATGAAGCCGGACGCACCGGCGGAGTATCGCGGCCTTTGGAAGCCGATCCGCTCCAAGGTGCCCGGCTTCGACGTCACCGAACTCTACCCGTTGCAAGCCAAAATCACCGACAAGTTCTCGATGGTGCGGTCGCTGCACCACGACACGGGCGACCATTTTGCCGGCGGGCACCGGATGCTCACGACCAAGGACATGGGGGTGAGCGGCGCGAACAACGGCCAGAAGTTCCCCGGCATCGGGGCCATCGCGAACCGCGAAGTCGGCCCGCGCCGCAACGGCATGCCCGGCTACGTCGGCATCCCCCATTCCTCCAGCATTGGCCTCACGCCCGGCTACTTCGGCGGCAGCATCCTCGGCAACCAGCACAACCCCTTCGACACCGGTGGCGATCCGTCCTCCCCCGCGTTCACCGTGCAAAATCTGAACCTCGCACAGGGCCTGAGCCTGGAGAAACTCGACGACCGCCGTTCGCTGATGAAGCACTTCGACGGCGCTCGCCGCGACCTGACTCCGCTTGCGGAATCGCGGGCGATGGACCGCTTCGCGCAGGAAGCCTTCGAGTTCGTCGGCGGTCGCGCCGCCCGGCAAGCCTTCGACATGAACCGCGAAGACCCCCGCCTCCGCGACACCTATGGCCGCCACAGCTGGGGGCAGTCCACGCTGCTCGCGCGTCGGTTGGTCGAGGCTGGCTCCACGTTCGTGACCGTCCACTTCGGCGGCTGGGATCACCACTGGGATTTGAAGGCCGGTTACGAGAACAACCTGCCCATTGTTGACCGGGCCGTGGCGGCGCTGTTCAACGATCTCGACGACCGCGGCTTGCTGGACACGACGCTCGTGGTGTTGTGCGGCGAGTTCAGCCGCACGCCCAAGATGAACGATGGCGGCAACGGCGGCGCGGCCGGCAGCAAGGGCACTCCCGGCCGCGATCATTGGGGCAATTCGATGTTCTGTCTGATGGGCGGTGGCGGCGTGAAGGGCGGCCAGGTGATCGGTTCGACGGATCGTCTCGGCTCGGTGCCGCACACGCGGGCCGTGACGCCGTCGAACATCCACGCCACGATTTACCAAGTGCTCGGCATGGATCCGAAGTTGCAACTGCTCGATCCGAGCGGCCGCCCCGTGAACGTACTCGATCAGCCGGAGCCGATCAGCGAGTTGTTTTGACCGTGGGGTAAGACCCGTCGACTTCTTCACCTCGCCCCCGGCTTTGGAGAGTGCCGAAGAACGATCTTGTTTTCCTGGTCTTGGCGTACAACGATAATCGCCATCACACGAGGCGAATATCCTGTTGAAGTCCCCAACCCCCCTCGCGCTTCCCGAACTCGATCAACGGATCTTCTTCCTTTGCTTCCACTACCGGCTCTCGGATCGTCAAGTCATGGCCCGCGCCCAGACCGACCTCGCCTACCGCCCGCTGCGGCCCGCCGGCCGAACCCTGGGAGCGCGGCCGTCCCGGCCGCTCTTCGAGCGAGCGCACGCGGGTCTCGATTCCCGCAGCGACTCCTCTCCGCAACCGCGACCCCTTCGGGGATCGAGCCCGCATTCTTGAATGGACGGCCCGGCGGAACGGAGAGGTTTCTGGGGCGCGGCGTCTTTTTGGCGTCGCAGTTGTCGCGCTGGCCGGACCCCGTAGAGCGGTTTGGTCCCGCCGCAGCCCGCGACACTGCCTGTCGTGCCGAGCCCGCGAGTTGGAGACCGACGAACGAACCATCCCGGTGCTGATGTTCGAGTGGCTGCGAAGGTGACGCCTCGGAAAATGCGACTCCGACGTTCGTGAAGTGAAACGAACTGCCGGTCCGGGGACTTATTGTCTAAAGTTGGGAGGCCATGAGAGCGGTTCGGCGTGCCTTGCACATGCCGCAGCTGGCCGCCCCACACGCCATGCACGCTTTGCACGGCCCACGGCTACTTCTTCTCGACCTTGAGGGTAACCTTGATAATGGTGCCCTTCGCGTTCTTCGCGATGGCGTCGATGTACGACCCGTCCGCCCGCAATGTCCCTTTCACTTCGTTTTGCACGGGGTTGTCCACCGCCTTCCATGTCGCCGAGTTCCCCGAGATGGTCCCCGCAATCTCCCCGGAGCCGCTGGACTTGTCCTGGTCATTTACCCAGGTCGTCGTCCCCTTAAAGGAGTTGCCCTCCCTGGAGGTGATGGTTAATGTCCCTTTTCCCGTCCCGCCGCGAAAGGGTCCGGCGGTGTGCTCGCTCTTGCTGCTCAGCTCCGCCCCGGCGACCAGGATGTCGCTGAGGGGTGTCGCTTTCGCCGCCGCCGACTTTTCGCCGCCCTTCGTGGTCAGGGCCAACTCCTTTTCCAGCTTCTCGATCTTCAGGGCCGCGGTCTCCAGCTTGGCCTGGAGGAGTTCGATCTTCTCCTTCAGCCGCGTGACCTCGTCTGTGTCCTGCCCGCGGGCACTCGATGCCCCGACGAGGGTCAGGAGCGCCACCGCCAACATCGTGAACCGAATCATGAACTTCCTCCGCGGCTGTTGCCGAACTATAAGTGGACAGAATTTTTCTGTCTATTCCGACCGGCTCTTCTGTATAATCCAGATTAGGCGGGTCGGAGTCGGAAACCGCACGGCTCCCGCTTCTCAACGGCATTGTCCACGCTCCAATTGGGATGTCAACACAAAAATGTCCGATTCCCATCAGAATTCCCAAGCAGCGAAGCCGCTGAGGCTGCTCGATCAGCTCAGGGCCAAGACGAGGCTGCTGCATTACTCCATTCGCACCTGAGGAGGCCTACGTCGATTGGTCCACGCGATTCATTCTGTTTCACGGCAAACGGCATTCGAACACGATGGGCGTTGCCAAGATCGAGGTATTCCTCACGCACCTGGCCGTCGAGCGCAAGCTAGCCGCAAGTACCCCAGATCAGGCCTTCTCCGCACTGCTTTTCCTCTATCAGAAGGCCCTGGACGCACCGCTTGTTGGCCGAATTGATGTACGCTGTGAAAATGTGATGTGATCGCGAAGCCACAAGCGGACGCGCGGCACGAGGTGAAGAGGCCGCCGGTTCCAGTGACGACGTACTGTCACTGTTCGAGTTCCACCCAAACCCGCCCGGGGAACTATTGCCTCGAGTCCGGAGTCCATGCGAGCGGTACGGCGTCTGGGGCGCTCCCAGCCAGCTCCCGCACCAACGACTCCTCGGCCACATACGGCCGGAACACCAGCCGGACGTACTCGGACCGCTCCGTCGGCGACCAGCGGCCCCAAGTTGCCGCGGCTGGCCGCGACTACTGCCAGGTGGCAGCGGACGGACGCGACCACCTCCGCCCTCGGCGGCAGCGCCCAGACCGCGCGGGTCTGCGCGACGCTACCCGGCAGTCGCCCGGCCTCTTGGGCAGCGGTAAACCCGTCCATCGCCCGCTCGCACAGCCGGGCCAGGATCGGGCTGCCGGCCAACTCCGGGCCGTCGTCCGGGGCGTGGAACTTGGCCGCGAACAGCGCCCGCAGCAGAGCGTTCATCTCGTAGGGGTCGTCCACCACGAACAGCGATGCCACCCCGAAACCCTCCACCGCCGAACGACCCAGCTCAGGGGCCGGCGGCTACCCGAGTGACTTATGAAATTGGAGTGACCTCGCCGGTCCCCTGCAGCGCTGGGTTCGGCGCGGGTAGTGATCTCCGGCACCGAATCGCATGCGCCCGCGCGGCCAGTTCCGACTACTGCCGCCTCGCCCACCCGGCGCGGGGCACCCGGTCGAACACAGGTATGTGCTTGACCGCTGCCACCAGGGATGCGGCCAGCGCCAAGGGTAGGCCTACGAGGGCCGACCAGAGCACTGCGGACTTGCCGGCCCCATCCGCG
>JAYTGN010000335.1:0-3540 GCA_043733485.1 Gemmataceae bacterium | reverse complement strand
GCCTCCTCCAGGGTCGCCGCGTCCTGGATTGAAGCGAAGATTTTCTCACTTCCTGAAATGCCTGCTCCCCATTGACGTTTCTACTCCAGTGCCTTCCGATACTGGCTGAGACTCGTGGGGAGCCCTTCCATGCCTCGACGCAAAAGCCGTTATGCCGTCAATCTTTCGCCGAGCGCTCAAAGGCGAATCGTGGGCTGGGGAATATTCGGGAGCACGCTCGTACTCGCCTACTGGTTTCTCTTCTCGGACGGGTTGCCGATACTTTGGGGCCCTTCGGCCAGTGCGGCCGAGATCGCGGAGGGCCGCGATCTGTTCGAACACGAATGGACGCCGAACGACCCACTCGCTCACGGAGACGGCCTCGGCCCCGTCTTCAACGCGAAATCGTGCGCGACCTGCCACTTCCAGGGCGGGCTCGGAGGCGGCGGCAATCTCGAGCACAACGCCGTGAGCTTTGAAATCCAGCCCCGTCCCGGCGACCACAATTTCCACAACGGAACGATTCACAACTTCAGCGTGGTTGCTTCCCAACAGGAATCCGCGAAGCAACTCAAAACGCTCTTCCCGATAGTTCCGGGCCGCACGGTCCAATCGGGAACGCCCGGTTGCCCGAACATGACCACGACCATCCCAGACTTCGACCCAGTACGAATCGAACGCGTGCAAACCACGGCTCTCTTCGGCGCGGGCTGGATCGATCTGATCTCCGACCGGGCGATCCTCAAGAATGCCAGAAATCGCGGTTTGCGAGAAGCGGTCCAGGAAATGAGTTTGAAGTTCGACGGCGTTCCCGTTGGCCGCGTTCGCTCGGTCGCGGGGGGCGTGGGCAAGTTCGGCTGGAAAGCACAATTCGCTCGCCTCGATGAGTTCGTCGGCGCGGCCTGCGCCAACGAACTCGGGCTCGGCACCCCCTCAACCGAACAAGCCAAACCCCTCACCGGCCCGGAACGCACTTCCCCAGCGGACCTCGACAAGAAGCAGTTCCGCGCCCTCGTTTCCTTCGTGAAAACGCTCCCCAAGCCGATTGAAGTCGAAGGCGACACGGCACGCGGGAGGGAACTCTTCGCGACCGTCGGTTGCGCGGTGTGCCACGTGCCGAACCTCGGCGGCGTGAAAGGCGTGTACAGCGATTTCTTGCTCTACACGGTGGCAGACCCACCGCCGCCGGGAGGCCGCAACGAGTACTCGGAGCCGCCGATTCGGTTGCAACTCCCGTCGCGCCCGGACGAAGATCCCAAACCTTCGGAGTGGAAGACGCCGGCTCTCTGGGGCGTGGCCGACTCCGCGCCCTACCTGCACGATGGCTCGGCTCCGACGCTCCGCGACGCCATCCTCAAACACCGCGGCGACGCCAAGGGTGTAACCAAGAAGTTTGAGGAACTCTCGCCATCGGATCAAGGGGCACTCATCGGCTTCCTCGGAAGCCTGAAGGCACCGCCGGACGCCCCGACGCTTCGCGATCCGTCCATCACGAAGTTGGTGCGAAAGTAAATGACGTTGTCGCGGTTTACGCTAAACTGAAGCAGAACCGCGAATCGGAGTACGTTTATGTCCGCGCTGCAAATTCCGAAGCAGAAGTTGACCGAGGCCGAGTACCTGGCCATCGAAGAGGCCGCCGAGTTCAAGAGCGAGTTCTACGATGGCGTGATGTATCCGCTCCACTGGGACGGCATCACGGCCATGGCCGGTGCCAACCCGTTCCACAACCGGATCAAGGAGAATCTCATCGTCGAACTCGGAATACGTTTCGGTGATGGCCCCTGCCAGACGTATTCCAGCGACCAGCGCGTTCGCCTGAACGAAACCGGGATGTACGCCTACCCGGATATCGTGATCATCTGCGAACCACCGCAGTTTCTCGCCAGCAACAAGAACTCTCTCGCAAACGCACAGGTCGTCATCGAAGTCGTGTCGCCCTCCAACGAGGGATACGAGCGCGGGTTCAAGTTCGCCCAGTACCGGCTCCAGCCTACCATTCGCGAGATTGTCTACGTCTCGCAGGACCAGTTCCGAATCGAACGATTCGTCCGCCAGCCGGATTGCACCTGGGTGCTCACGACGTTCGACGACCCCAACGGCGATTTCGTTCTCGGCACGGTTACGGCTCGGATTCCACTCGCACGAGTCTATCGCGGCGTGGAGATGAAGAACCCGGCGACCGGCCCGACTGCGTAGAATGCTCCCATATGGCCGACGATTCGCCGACCCCCGCGCCGCTCCTTCCCGCGGAAAAAGCCCGGACCTTTCCCACCAGCACCGGCATCTACCTCATGAAGGATGCCGAGGGCCGGGTCGTGTACATCGGCAAGGCCAAGAACCTCCGCAGCCGGGCCTCCAGCTACTGGAACAAGGATGCGCCCAACGACGCCCGCATCCGCGACTGGATCGGTCTCGTCGTCGAGATCGACTACATCGAGACCGAAGACGAGATCGCCTCGATGCTCGTCGAGGCCCGCATGATCAAGGACCTGCGGCCGCAATTCAACAAGAGCTTGAAGGACGACAAGACCTTCCCGTACCTGCAAATCCGGACGCGCGAGGAGTTCCCGCGAGTCGAGATCACCCGCACGCCGCGGCGAAAGGGCGTCCGGCTTTACGGGCCGTTCACGAACACCACGAGCCTGCGTGCCGCGGTTCACGTGCTCCAGCGCATCTTCCAGTTCCGCACGTGTACGCTCGACATCAAATCGGATGAAAAGCGTTGGAAGTGGTTCCGCCCCTGCCTGCTCCACAGCATTCGCCGCTGTACCGCGCCGTGCAACTTCCGCGTGACCCGCGACGAGTATCGCCGACAGGTGAAGAAGTTGATCTTCGTTCTCGAAGGGAAGAAGAGCAAGCTGATCGCGCGGATGGAAAAGGAAATGCGGGTGGCGAGCGAGGCGCTCAACTTCGAGAAGGCGAAGCGTCTACGCGATGAAATCGTGGCGCTGCAAAACCTCGATCTGCGCGGCGACAAGGACCGCGACGCCCAGCCCGAGGTCTTTCCGATCGATCCGAAGAAGGGACTGAAGGGCTTGCAACAGGTACTCGGTCTGGCGAAGCGGCCGCGAACGATCGAAGGCATGGACATTGCGCACATCAGCGGCACCGACACGGTCGCGTCGTTGGTGTCGTTCCTGGACGGGTTACCATTCAAGCCGGGCTATCGACGCTTCAAGATCAAGACCGTCGAGGGCGTGGACGATTTCGCCTCGATGCGCGAAGTCGTGAGTCGGCGATTTCGGCGGCTCCGCGAGGAAGACGAAGTCTTCCCGGACATCCTGCTCATCGACGGTGGGAAGGGCCAGTTGAACGCAGCCATGCAGGCGTTCAAGGCGCTGGGCATCGAACCGCCCTGCGTGATCTCGCTGGCGAAGCAGGAGGAAGAAATCTTCCGGCCCGGCGAGAGTGAATCGATCAAGCTGAGCCGCCGATCCGCGGCGCTGCGACTCGTGCAATATGTCCGGGACGAGTCGCACCGCTTCGCGCAGCACTACCACCACATGCTCCGCCGCAAGCGCTTGACGGATGACGTTTAGCCGCGACGCGGAGTCTTCGGAG
>JAYTGN010000334.1:0-22981 GCA_043733485.1 Gemmataceae bacterium | reverse complement strand
GAAACCCGGTTTCTGCTTTGGAAACCGGGTTTCTTGCAGCGCCGAAGAAACCCGGTTTCCAAAGCAGAAACCGGGTTTCGATCATCGGGCCAGTTTCGCCGCCAACTTCACCGCGTGAATCAAACTCGACACATCCGCGATGCCTTGCCAGGCGATGTCGAACGCGGTGCCGTGATCGACCGAGGTGCGCACGATCGGCAACCCGAGCGTCACATTCACGGCTTCCTCGAAGGCCAGCGCCTTCAACGGAATCAGCCCCTGATCGTGGTACATGCAGATGTACGCGTCGGTGGACTTGCGATACTTCGGCAGGAACGCGGTGTCCGGCGGAAGCGGGCCGTCCACGTCGATGCCCTTCGCACGCGCGGCTTCGATGGCGGGAACGATGAATCGCTCTTCTTCGCGGTCGCCGAAGAGGCCGTGTTCCCCGGCGTGCGGGTTGAGCCCACACACGAGCAGCCGCGGCTTCTTGCCGCGAATGCGCTCCATCGCCGTCGCCGTGAGTTCGATCGTGTCGAGGATGCGCTCGGTGGTCAGGAGTGCCGGTACTTCGCGGTAGCCGACGTGAACCGTGACCAGACTGCACGTGATCTCGGGCGAAGTCAGCATCATGCAATAGCGTATGTTTGGGAAGAATTCCGCGAGAATCTCGGTGTGCCCAGGGAACGGGAACCCGGCCGCGTGAAGCGATTCCTTATTGATGGGGCAGGTCGCGATGGCATCGACGCGGCCGGCCAGCGCTTCATCAATCGCGAAGGTGAAGTACCGATAGGCGGCGGCACCGCACGCAGCGGAAACCTTGCCGGGTTCCACGACGCTTTCGGCTTCGCGATTGAGATCGCAAATGTCTCGCGAATCGGGTTGCGGCCAGTCGAGTTGCTTCGCAACTCGATCCAAGATCCCTGTATCGCCGAACACGACGGGAACGCAGAACTCGCGCACGCTCTCATTCGCTAACAAGCGGAGGCAAAGTTCCGGACCGACCCCGGCGGGGTCGCCCATCGTGATGGCAATGCGCGGCAGGGGCATGACTTACCAGATACGAGGTACGCCGTAAGCGTCGAAGATTGCATCCACACCGACAATCGTGAGTTTCTCGATTTGAGTCTGGACTACCAACATCCGATCGAACGGATCCTTGTGATGCCGTGGCAGGAACTCTACCGCGACGGAATGAGCGAACGAGATGTCGAGCAATTGAAAATGGTTCGTCGCCAATTCTCGCCTCAAGAACTCATCAACGGGTTCAACGAGGCCAAGCTTTCCCAATCCTGCCTTAATCGCCATCTCCCAGCTACTGGCGACGCTGAACAGTTTTTCGTTGATCGGATCCTCGATTGCGTTGCGTGCAACCGAACTCAAGGATGCGTCATTCAGCACGAACCAGAGAAATGTATGCGTGTCGAGGAGGAGCCTCACTCCACGTACTCCTTGAAGTCTTCAAGCGGAGCATCGAAGTCTGGAGCGATCCACAGGACTTTTCCAATCGCGGAACCAGCCTTGCACGGCCAACGCTTTTGCTCGAGCTTCACAACTTTGGCCAGGGGCAGGCCCTCGACGGTCAGGATCATTTCGCTTCCCTCCTTGAGGTCGGCGACGATGGCCTGCAAATCGTCTGAGGCGTCCGCAAGGTTGAGTTCGGCCATGTCATTACTCCTTCCACGATTCTAGCACCCTATCCCAGCTTGTGAATCACGATCTTGTTGTGCCCGACGCTCGTGATGCTCGTCGCATCCGGGCTCAGCGCGAAATCGTGGACGTGCATCGGCAACTTCTCCTGCTTGAGAGGCTTCTTCGTCGTGCCGTCGAGGAAGATGAGGAAGCCTTCGCCGGCACCGCCCGCACCGAGGAGCCAGGCACCGTCCGGGGACCATGCCAGCTTGTTCACGATGCCTTGATGCTTGTCGCCGGGGAACTCGGCGATTTGCTTGCCGGCCTTCCAGTCGAAGACTTCGATGCGGGCCTTGGCTTCGAGGTGGTCGATGTTGCCGATCTTCCCGGTGCCGCCGGCGGCGAGTTGCTTGCCGTCCGGCGAGAAGGCCAGCGAGCGGACGCCGCCGATCGAGTGGAGCCGCTGCACCTGATCCCACGTGTACATGATCGGGGCTTCGCAGGTGCCGAGTTGTTTGCCGGATTCCACGTCCCAGACCACGATGTGGCCGACCTTGTCTGCCGTGGCGAGGAGTTTGCCGTCGTTTGAAAACGCGACGGTGTAGAGCATGGAGCCGAAGCCTTGCGGCGTCTTCTCCTGATGACCTTTCAATTCGCGAATCATCTTGTCCGAAGTCGCGTCCCACAACTTGCAGATCATGTCGTCGGCAACGCTCGCCACGATCTTGCCGTCCGGCGAAGCGATGACTTTGCGAATCCACTTGGCGTGGGCATCGACGGTGCGGACGATCTTGCCAGCGTCGGTATCCCACCACGTGAGTTTGCCGTCGTAGCTGCCGGAGACGAGCACCTTGCCGGCGAGCGTGACGCTGGTGACGTAGCTGCCGTGAGCGTAGAGTTCCTTGGGTTCGAACTTCGCGGCGGCGAAGTCGGCCTCGTAGACCTTGAAGTCTTGCGAAGCGAGGTACGCCTTCTCGGACTTCGGTGCCTGCGCGATCGCGAAGATCGCCGCGGGGCGGGAGAAGTCTTTGACTTGCTTCAGGGATTCGAGATTCGGCGTTGGCATGATTGGCCGGTGGGTAAGGAGGGTGAAGAAGCCCACCCAAAGCTTTGGGTGGGCTTGAGGTGGCTCACTTCACGAGTGCCGCAATCGGTTCGATGCCGGGGTTCACCAGCGGCACGGGGCGCGAGCCAACGTAGTAGTTCTTGTTCGGGTTAATGCCGAGGTTCGCGTAGATCGTGGCGAATAGGCTGCCCGCGTCCACTTCCTCGGACACCACCGTGTTGCCCTTGGGGTCGCTCTTGCCGTACACGGCACCGCCCTTCGCGCCGCCGCCCGTCATCGTCATGCTCCAGGCACTCGCGAAGTGATCGCGGCCGAGGCTCGAATTGATGCTCGGCGTGCGGCCGAACTCCGCCAGCGTCACGATCATCACGTCGTCCAACAGGCCGCGATCCTTCAGGTCGTCGATCAACGTGGCCATCACGTGATCGAGTTCCGGAACCATCTCCTGATGCGTTTCGAAGTTCTGCCCATGGCTGTCCCACCAGGCGCGGCCGACGCGCACGAACGGCACGCCCGCTTCCACCAATCGACGAGCGATCAGCGTTTGCTCGCCGAATTGCGTCTTGCCGTAGCGGTCGCGGACCTTCTGCGGCTCCTGCGAAATGTCGAAGAGCTTCTCACTCGCCATCAGGCCGCGAACGCGCTCGTAGGCTTCGCCCTGGCTGTTCATCGCGTCGGACTGACGACCCTTGGCGAACTGCTTGCCGAGGAGGTCGCGGAGGTCGCCGCGTTCCTTGTGATCCAGATCGGTGATGGAGTCGAGTTTGCGGATGAACTCGGGAGCGTTGTTCGTGGTGAGGTCCATCGGTCCGAAGCGGGCACCGAGGAAGCCGGGGTCGCCGGGGGCCATGCCGCGGCCTTCGGTCTGCGTGTAGAAGGTGACGTAATCGGGCACCTTGCTATCGGCGCGGCCCATTTCGCGGGCCAGCACGGCACCGAGATCGGGGTAGCGGAGGTTCGCCTCGTTGCGGCGGCCGCGCATCATGGTGATGGCCGCACTGCCGTGATCGCCGTTCTTGGTGTTGAGCCCGCGGATCACGCAGGTAGTCTTCATGCGCTTGGCCATCTCGGGCATCAATTCCGAGATGTGGGTGCCGGGCACGTCGGTGGGGATGGCGCGGAAGGGGCCGCCGGTGATGGCTCCCGGCTTCGGATCCCAGGTTTCGAGTTGGCTGGCACCGCCGGCAAGCCAGAGCAGGATGACGCGCTTCTGACCTTTCTTGAGTTCGCCAGCGAGTGCGGGTGAACCGAGGATCGAAAGGCCGGTCATGTCCGCGGCCGCAGCGGCACCAACGGCTGCCGCGCCGCCGAGAAAGCCACGACGGCTGATCGCGTGTTCGGGCGAACCGCAGAAATGCTTCGAGGGCATGGGAAACTCCAGGCGAGCGGCCGGCGTGAGCCGGCTGTTAGTGAGGAGAACAGCCGGCTCACGCCAGCCGCTCGCCTTTAGTAATTAAACCGGAACTCGGGGCTGGTCACAAGCACCCAGAGCACCTGACGGTAAGCGTCGGCCGGCCGGTCGGATCGTTTCTGAACGTAAGCCACCAGCGATTTCACTTCCTCGTCGGTCGGAGTGCGGCCGAACGCGGACTGCACCAGCAGCGACACGGCGAGTTTCTCGTCCTTGATCGCCTTCGCCTTGGCGAGTACGCCGCCATCAGTGAGGAACTCCTTCATCAAACGGTCACCGTTGCTGAAGAGCAGGGCTTCGCCGACGCCGATTTGGAAGTTCTCGTTCGGCTGGGCGATGAGCGAGGCGAAGCCCCGAGCCGAGCCTTCCATTCCCTCGATGGCCTTCTCGAAGTCCTCGGGCTTCTTGCCTTCGAACGAAGCGGGATCGGCGGCGGCGATCTTGAGAGAAGTCCCCAGTTGCATGGGCGTCAGCGGCTTGAGTTTGGCTACGGCGAACAACCGGGCGTCCGGCATGGACTCAGTCGGGTAGCGGCTCGAACGCGAGTAGGCCTTGCTCATGACGATGCCGCGAATCAGGCGCTTGAGGTCGTAGCCGTGGTCGGCGGTGTCCTTGGCCAGCCAGGCGAGCAGTTCCGGATGGCTGGCGGGGTTCTCGCTGTGCATCTGATCGAGCGGGTTGACGAGGCCGGCCCCGAAAAAGCGATGCCACATCCGATTCACGATCGACCGTGCGAAGAACGCCGAGTTGCCCTTGGCGAGCGACACCTCGACGAGCTTGCCGCGAGCGCTGAACTCGGGCTTCGGCGGCGCTTTCTTTGACTTCTTTGCCTCTTCCTGGGCGTCCTTTTCTTTCTTCTGTTCGTCCTTGGTCATCTCGCGGGCGGTGGGGTCGTCGAGCTTCGAGCCCGTGAGGAACATCAGACCGGCAGTCTTCTCGGGGCCCTTGTGCGGCTTGTATTTGATCTGCCCGAAGCCGCGTTCCGCCACGATGCCACCGGCATCGTAGGTGCGGGCGAGGAACGCCTTCATGCCGTAGAAGTGGTCCTGCGTCCAGTCCTTCACGAGTGGGTGATCGTGGCACTGGGCACAACTCACGTTCACGCCAAAGAACGCGACGCTGACGTCGTTGGCGAGTTTGTCCGAGTCGGTGAGGCGCGGGCGGAGGTAGTCCGCGGCACCTTTCTGCTTCGCGTCCGATTCGTCCGGAAGCATGAGTTCGCGGAAGATCTTGTCCCAGGGTTTGCCGTCTTTCAAGGCTCCGATCAGGTAATCGCGGATGGCCCCGCTGCCGCGGCGTTCGCCATCGGGGCTGAACATCACTTCGAACTGAGCGGCCTGATGGCGGGCGAAACCGGACGACGCGAGCAGCCGCTCGATCAGCTTGGCTCGCTTCTGCGATTCCTTCGAGTTCGTGAAGTCGTTGACTTCGGTAGCTGTGGGAATGCGACCGACGAGATCGAGCGTGAGCCGCCGAATCAGCGTGGCGTCGTCGGCCTGCGGGGCCGGTGCGACATTGGCGGCCGCGATAGGTTCATCGATGGACTGATCGATCACCGCTTCGATGGGTCGATCGGCGACCTCGGCACGTGCAGATTCAGCCATCGCAAAAGCGAAGGACGTGAGGGTGGCGGCTAAAGCGAGACGGAGCCGCATACTTGCTCCTGTCGATGTCGGTGGGTTCGAAGGCGGGTCGTCGGGCGGGAGAGAGCGTCGGCGGGAATACGACTGAAGTATAATCGACATTCGCGCGGAATGCCAGCGCGAACGGGTTATGAACTTGGCCATCGTGTTCAGGGCGTGCCTCGCTTGATCTCCTTCCGCATCGTTTCAGCCTGAATGAACGTGACGGACGGCTCGGCGGAAATCGCCAAGTAGGTTCGGAAGAGTACCGACGAGCGATCGCGCAAATCGTAAACATCGCCTCCATCGAATAGCGCGGCCGGCGCATCGTCGTCGGCCGTGTCGAAAAGCCGCTGCCATTGATGGTGCGGGTTCGTCTGCGGAAAGGTGAACGGGATCGTATTGGCGTCTGCGTTCATCAGCATGAGCAGCGTGTCGCCGACGATCGGGTCGCCATTCTCATCCACTTCTCCGATGAGATCGCCCGCCAGCCGGATCCCGAAGCACTTCACGAACGCGGCCCAGTCGTCGTCCGTCATGTCTTTTCCGGACGGCGCGAACCAGGTGACATCCGTCACGCCTTCTCCGCGGATGGACCGACCCTGGAAGAACGACCGGCGCTGCAGTACGGCCTGTTCCCGGCGAATCTGCGTGGCGTTGCGGACGAAAGTCAGGAACCGCTTCTGATCCTCGGCCAAATCCCAGTTCAGCCAGCTGAGTTCGTTGTCTTGGCAGTACGTGTTGTTGTTTCCCTGCTGCGTGTGTCCGAACTCGTCTCCCGCGAGGAGCATCGGCACGCCCTGCGAAAGGATCAGCGTGGCGATGAAGTTCCGCTTCTGCCGAGCCCGCAAAGCAATGATCTCCAGGTTGTCGGTCGGCCCCTCGACGCCGCAGTTCCACGAGTCGTTGTTGTCCGCGCCGTCGCGGTTTCCTTCCCCATTCGCGTCGTTGTGCTTCCCGTTGTAGCAAACGAGATCCTTCAGCGAAAAGCCGTCGTGGCAGGTGATGAAGTTGATCGAGGCGTACGGCCGCCGGCCGCTCTGCTCGTAAAGGTCGGACGAACCGCACAAGCGCGTGGCGAACTCGCTGGCCGTTCCGCCGTCCCCCTTCCAGAAGCGACGGACGTTGTCGCGGTACTTGCCGTTCCATTCCGTCCAGCCGGGCGGGAAGTTCCCAACTTGATAGCCGCCCGGTCCCACGTCCCACGGTTCGGCGATCAGCTTTACCTGCGAGAGAATCGGGTCCTGATGGATGATGTCGAAGAAGGCCCCGAGCTTGTTCACCTCGAACAGTTCGCGGGCGAGGGTCGAGGCGAGATCGAACCGGAACCCGTCCACGCGCATTTCCGTCACCCAGTAGCGCAGGCTGTCCATGATGAGTTGGAGCACTTTCGGATGCTGCATGTTGAGCGTGTTGCCGCAGCCGGTGAAATCCATGTGGTAGCGCGCATCCTCGGGAGAAAGGCGGTAATAGCTGGCGTTATCGATGCCGCGCCAGGAAAGCGTGGGCCCGAGTTGGCTCCCTTCCGCCGTGTGATTATAGACGACGTCGAGGATCACCTCGATCCCGGCCGCGTGCATGCTCCGAACCATCATTTTGAATTGATGCACCGCCCCCAGCGAATGGCCCGGTGCATCGTAGCTCGACTGCGGGGCGAAGAAGCCGAGCGTGTTGTAGCCCCAATAATTGGCGAGCCCCTTTTCGACGAGGTGCCGGTCGTTCAGGTTCTGATGGACGGGCAGAAGTTCCACGGCCGTCACGTTCAGATCCTTGAGGTATTTGACGACCTCTTCCGTCGCGAGGCCTGCGTAGCTTCCGCGGAGCGAATCTGGCACGGCCGGGTGGCGCTCCGTGAACCCCTTCACGTGCATTTCGTAGATCAGAGTCTTGTGCCAAGGTGTGCGGGGCGGGCGGTCGTCGCCCCAGGTGAATGCCGTGTCCACGACTGCCGCGAGCGGGGCGAACGCCGCACTGTCGCGGTCGTCGAACGTGAGATCGTCTCCACCGATTTTGTAGCCGAAGAGAGAATCGTCCCAGCGCACGTTCCGCCCCACGAGCTTTGCATACGGATCGAGCAGGACTTTGTTCGCGTTGAAGCGATGGCCCTTCGTGGGGTCGTACGGGCCGTGAACCCGGTAGCCGTAGAGTTGACCTGGAAGGATGTCCGAGAGGTAGCAGTGCCAGACCTGATCGGTGCGCTCCGTCAGCACGATCCGGCGAGCATCGGTTCGATCGTCCGGCGAGTTGAACAGACAGAGTTCGACCTTTTCGGCATGCTCGGAGAAGAGCGCGAAGTTGACCCCCGCGCCATCCCAGGTGGATCCGAGCGGGTAAGGGTGGCCGGGCTTGATTCGCATTTTGAACCTCGAGTTGCGTGATTCCGTAGCGAGAAAGATGCCGAAAGAGTGAAAGGGTACGGATTTAGGCACATGAATTGCAAAATCGGAGGAGTGCGCTTCACTACTTTCTGAGCTCCCGACTGAACAGTTTATGACCGACTCCCCGAACATCGACGTGTCGGTTTCAATTGAGCGGCTTGCCGACGAGGCATTGCACACGGCGATGTCGCGCCGCGAAACGCCGGTGTCCACCTATCGACTGCAATTCCGCAAGGAGTTCACGTTTGAAGCCGCACGCCTGCTCGTTCCCTACTTGCACGATCTCGGCATCACGCACCTTTACGCTTCGCCGTTTCTCAAAGCCCGCCCCGGTAGCCATCACGGCTACGATGTGATCGACCACAGCTGCATCAATCCCGAAGTCGGCACGGAGGCCGAATTCGAGGCGCTGGTCCACGACCTTCGCGAACGCGGCATGGGCCTGATCTTGGACGTCGTGCCCAACCACATGTGCATCGCCGGCGACAACGCGTGGTGGGCGGACGTTCTCGAACACGGCCCGTCGTCGCCGTACGCCGAGTTCTTCGACATCGCCTGGTTCGACTCTCCGCGGCCGGGAATGCGGGGCCGCCTGCTGCTGCCGGTCCTGGGCGACTCGTACGGCAAGGTGCTCGAAAGCGGCCTCTTGAAGTTGACCGTCGAGAACGGCCTGTTCTCGCTCCAGTATTACGAAACGCGATTGCCCATCGATCCGCGCACGTACGGTCACGCGATCTCTCCGGCGGTCGCCGCCATGATGAGCGGCCTCGGTGACGTTCATCCGGATACGATCGAACTCGCCAGCATCTTGAACGCGATCGCTCACTTGCCTTCGCGGGAAGAAGCCGACCCGAGTCGATTGGCGATGGGCCGCGTGGAAATCGCAGCTATGAAGCGCCGGCTTCGCGAGCTTCCCGAACGCTTCCCCCAGGCCGCGCAGGCCATTGCCGACGCCGTGAGTCAGATCGCCGGCATGCCCGGCAACCCGGCCAGCTTCGCCCCACTCGACGATTGGCTCGAACTCCAGGCCTACCGCCCCTGCTTCTGGCGCGTGGCCTCCGACGAGATTAACTATCGCCGATTCTTCGACGTGAACGAACTCGCGGCGCTCGCCACCGAGCGCGACGACGTCTTTCGCGCGGTACACCGGAAGTGCTTCGAGTGGCTGGCCGAGGGCCTCGCCGACGGCGTCCGCATCGATCATCCCGATGGACTCTACGATCCCAAGCAGTACCTCGACCGCCTTCAGGCCCACTACCTCCTCGCCGTCGCGAAGCGATTGCTGGCCCAAGATGCGGGGGCCTACGCGGGAATCCAGTGGGAGCGCGACGAGGCGGCAATTCTGGAACGACTCTCGCGTCACGTCAATGGCGGAGCGCGGCCGCTCTACGTCGTGGTGGAGAAGATCCTCTCCGAGGGTGAAACCGTTCCCACCGACTGGGCCTGCGACGGCGCGACCGGGTACAAGTTTCTCAACGCCGTCAACAATCTCTTCGTCGATCCGGCCGGCGAACAACCGCTCACGAAACTCTACCGCGAGATCCTCGGGTCGAACGATTCCTACGCGCAGGTGGTGTACGAGAAGAAATCGCTGGTACTTGCGACCTCGCTGGCCAGCGAGTTGAATTCGCTGGCCTATCGTTTGGACCGCCTGGCACGGCTCGACCGCCGTAGCCGCGACTTCACTCTCGCGGGGTTGCGCACGGCCCTTCGAGAGGTGATCGCGAACTTCTCGGTCTACCGTTCCTTCGTGACGGATCGCGTTCACGACACCGACAAGGCCGCGATCGGAAAAGCGATTCGCCGGGCAAGGCGAAACAACCCGATGCTCGGGGCCGCCATCTTCGAATTCATCCGCGACACGCTGCTTCTCAAGGATGCTCCCTCGGGCCCGACCAGCGACGAGTACCGCGCGCTTCAGAAGCGATTCGTCGGCACCTTCCAACAACTGACGGCTCCGGTCACCGCCAAGGGAGTCGAAGACACCGCGTTCTACCACTTCAATCGCCTGCTCTCCCTGAATGAAGTTGGCGGCGAACCCGGTCGCTGGGGCTGGACGCCGGATCGCGTCCACGGTTACTTCGCCGATCGAGCCGCGAAATACCCCGGAGGAATGTCGCCGCTCTCGACGCACGACACGAAGCGAAGCGAAGACGTGCGGGCCCGACTCAACGTGCTGTCGGAAATTCCCGACGAGTGGGCGAGGCTCGTGCATCGTTGGATGGATTTGAACGCGGCGCACAAGACTGAACTCGAGGATGGAGTCACGTCGCCCGATGCGAATGAAGAGTACGCGATGTACCAGACGCTCGTGGGAATCTGGCCGGCCGGTTCGAGCGATCCACCCTCGGACACGTTCCGGGAGCGAATCCGAGCCCATGCGCTGAAAGCCCTGCGGGAAGCAAAAGTTCACAGCAGTTGGATCAACCCGGATCAGGAGTACGAGAACGCGGCAACGGCGTTCGTCGATCGGATACTCGATCCCAACTCATCGGCGGCATTCCTGACGGACCTCCAGCGGTTCGTCGATCGAATCGCGCCGCAGGGATGGCTCAACGGGCTATCGCAAACCGTGCTCCGCTGCACGGCCCCCGGCGTGCCCGATTCCTATCAGGGGACCGAAGCCTGGGATTACAGCCTCGTCGATCCGGACAATCGCCGTGCCGTGGATTATGCATCCCGCACCGCGTGGCTGCACGATGTCGAAGGGACGGGCTTACCCGGCGACGGCGGCCTCGCCGATCCGCGCGCGAAGGTCTTCACCACGGCGCGTTTGCTGCGCCTTCGGCGCAATTTCCCGACGCTCTTTCGCGAAGGGAACTACGTGCCGCTTGCGGCGGAGGGCGAGTTCGCCAGCCGCGTCTTTTGCTTCCT
This sequence comes from Gemmataceae bacterium, assembly GCA_043733485.1. GTDB lineage: Bacteria > Planctomycetota > Planctomycetia > Gemmatales > Gemmataceae > Urbifossiella. The sequence continues at coordinate 12,019 of JAYTGN010000334.1, read as the reverse complement.
CCGCACGCTCGGCACCTCGGCGGTACTCGTCGTGGTCCCGCGACTCACCGTCGGGCTCGGGGGCGATTCGCACCGACTGCCGATCGGCCGCGAGGTGTGGGGAGAGACCGCGATCGCCCTTCCCGATCGGGCTTCGCACGCAACCTGGACGAACGCCTTCACGGGCTGCTCGGCCGATTTTGCGAATCGACATCAGTTCGTCGCAGACCTTCTGGGAACGTTTCCCGTCGCCGTGTGGACTGCAACCGTTGAGGGTTTGAAATGACGCAGGCTCGCCGTTTTCCCGCTGGCGCGGAACCGCATCCCGAGGGCACGCACTTTCGCGTCTGGGCCCCGCGATGCGCCCGAGTCGAACTCGCGATCGAACGCGCCGATCGCGAGCAAACGTTTCTCTTAACCCCCGAGAATGATGGCTACTTCTCGATCTTTGCGGAGGGGGTCGCGGCCGGAGCGCGGTACCGCTATCGGCTCGATGGCGATGCAAAACTCTACCCGGACCCCGCCTCGCGCTTGCAGCCACAGGGACCGCACGGCCCCTCGGAAGTGGTCGATCCCAGTTCGTTCACCTGGACGGATCGCGACTGGAAAGGCACCGCGAAAACCGGGCAGGTTCTCTACGAAATGCACGTCGGCACCTTCACGAAGGAAGGCACGTGGCGCGCCGCCGAGCGCGAACTCGCCGGGCTGGCCGACCTGGGAATCACCTGTCTGGAAGTCATGCCCGTGGCGGAGTTCCCCGGCGAATTCGGTTGGGGCTACGACGGCGTCAACCTCTTCGCACCCACCCACCTCTACGGATCGCCCGACGACTTCCGCCGCTTCATCGATGCGGCCCACGGCGTGGGAATCGGTGTGATTTTGGACGTCGTGTACAACCACCTCGGGCCCGACGGCAACTACCTCGGGCTCTTCGCGGACGAGTACTTCACGGATCAGCACAAGACCGACTGGGGCCGGGCCATCAACTTCGACGGCGAACGCAGCGGCCCCGTCCGCGACTTCTTCGCTTCCAATGCCGAGTATTGGATCGAGGAATATCACCTCGACGGTTTGCGGCTCGACGCGACTCAGAACATCTACGACGACTCGAAGGACCACATCCTCGCGGAGATCGCTCGTCGGGTCCGTGCGGCCGCGCCGGGGCGTTCGACATTCTTGGTCGCGGAAAACGAACCGCAAGAATCGGATCTCGTGCGGCCCCAGAAGGAAGGTGGCAAGGGGCTCGATGCGCTCTGGAACGACGACTTCCACCACTCGGCCTACGTCGCGCTCACCGGCCGGCGCGAAGCCTACCGCACCGATTATCTCGGTTCGCCTCAAGAGTTCATTTCGGTCGCCAAGTTCGGCTACCTGTACCAGGGCCAATGGTATTCGTGGCAAGAGCAGGGCCGCGGACAAGCGGGCCTCGACCTCGATCCGGCTTCCTTCATCAACTTCATTCAGAACCACGATCAAGTCGCTAACTCCGGGCGCGGGCTGCGCGCGCATCAGATGTCGAGTCCGGGGCGCTATCGCGCGATGACGGCGCTTTTGCTCCTCGCGCCCGGCACGCCCATGCTGTTTCAAGGGCAGGAATTCGCCGCGTCGTCGCCGTTCTTGTACTTCGCGGATCACAACTCCGACCTCAGCAAGCTCGTCGAGGGAGGCCGAGTCGAATTCCTCGAGCAGTTCCGCAGCCTCGTCGACCCGGCACTGCGGCCCAAGTACCACGCTCCTCACGACCGCGCGACGTTCGAACGGTGCAAACTCGATTTCGCCGAGCGCGAACGGAACGCGCACCTCGATCGGCTCACGCGCGATTTGCTCCACCTGCGGCGCGACGATGCCGCCTTTCGTTCTCAACAGCGGCGGGGCGTCGATGGTGCCGTCCTCGGCAACCATGCGTTCCTGCTCCGCTACTTTCAACCCGATGGCCTCGATCGCTTACTGCTCGTGAACCTGGGTCCGGACCTGCACCTGGCGCAAGTACCGGAACCGCTCTTGGCACCGCCCAAGGGCACGCGTTGGAACCTGGTTCTCAGTACGGACGACCCGAAGTACGATGGTCCGGGCGTGGGCGAGATTGAAACCGAAGCCGAGGGTTGGCGGCTCGCGGCGGAGTCGGCCGTCGTGTTCGCCCCGCAACTTCGCTAATTGATTGGCGCGGTCTTCACGAGGCATCGGAGTACCTCCGCGACGCTCCAGGCCTGCGCGATGCAACCGCGCGGCGTGTAGGGTGCTTCGGCATCGAAGACCTCGCTGATCGATCCGATGCACGCCTCGCTCATGTGTTGGCGGAAGCCATCGAGCATCTTCGCCGCTCCCTCGCGATCCTCGGGGTTCGCACGCAACCAGGCGTCGATGAACGGGCCGATGAGCCAAGCCCAGACGGTTCCCTGATGGTAGGCGGCGTCGCGCGAGCGGAGGTCGCCGAAGTACTTCGCCTTGTAGTCCGGATGCCCCGGCGCGAGCGAGCGCAGACCGACCGGGGTGAGCAACTTCTCCTTCACGACCTGAATCACGCGCTGCCAGCGATCGCGGTCGAGGACGGGATGCTCGAGTGAAATGGCGAAGACTTGATTGGGCCGCAGGGCCGAATCGTCGGTGCCATCGGGGCCGTCGAGCACGTCGAAGAGGTAGCCGCCCGCCTCGTTCCAGAAGCGGCGGTTGAACGCATCGCGAGTTCGCTCGGCCCTCTCGAGCAGTGGCTTCGCGGCCTCGTCGCCCTCTTCTTCCCGCACCCAACCTTCGAGCAGCCGCAGCGCGTTGTACCAGAGCGCGTTGATCTCCACGGCCTTACCGCGCCGTGGGGTGACCACCCAATCGCCCACCTTCGCATCCATCCAGGTGAGTTGGTAGCCTGCTTCCCCTTGTCGCAAGAGGCCGTCCGCGGGATCGACGCCGATGCCGAACCGCGTGCCAGCGACATGGTGCTCGATCATGTCTTTCAGCTTGGGCAAGAGCATGCGGAGCGTCGCGCGATCGCCCGTATAGGCGAGGTAGCGCGAGAGCGCGTGGAAGTACCAGAGCGTGGCATCGGCGGTGTGGTAAAGCCCTTCCTGTTCCTTTTCGAGGAACAAGTTGGGAATGAGCCCATCGCGGATGTGTTGGGCGAAGGTGCGGAGGATGTAGCTGGCGTCGGTGTGGCGTCCGGTGCAGAGCGTGAGCCCTTCGAGGCTGATCATCGTGTCGCGGCCCCAGTCGGTGAACCAGTGGTAGCCGGCGATGATCGATCGCGCCTCGTCGCCTTGGGCCCGAGCGCGGGCAGAATCGGCCACGCGACCCGCGGGAGTGAAGATGAACTGATCGGCGGCGAGAACCAATTCCGCGGCGAGCCCGGAACGCGCCGCTGGAACGGCTTGCTCGATCAGTCGGTGCCGCCGAGCCACTTCGCAATCGAAGGCTTCCGCCGGGTCGATGGCCGCGATGCTTTCCCACGGCTCCGTCGAGAACACGAGAGTCGCACTGCGACCGGGCTCCAGATCGAGGCGGAACTGCCCGGGCGACCAGAGCGCTCCTTCATATTGGTAGCCCCGGCTCTCTTCGATGCGGTAGAGGATGTCTTCGGTGCGTTCGCCGCGGAAGGTGAAGCCGGCGTTGCCGCCGCCGGCCACCGTCATGCGAAGCGGCGGCCAAGGAGGGCCGCCGGAAATCTCGTACCGATCGCCCGAGACCGTCATCGTGTACGGGTCGCCGAGCGCTTCGCTCACGTGGTCGTCGTGGCCGCGAAAGTGGATTGAGGGTTTCAGCTTCAGCCGAATCGTGCCCGGAGCCTTCACCAACCGGTACTGGACGTACACCGTGTTGTGCCGATAGGCGAAGTAGATTCGCTTTTCGAGCAAGCAGCCTTCCACCTCGTAGCTCCAGACGGGCAGCCCGGTTTCGAGGCGGAATTCGACGAGGTGCTCGGCCCCGTGAATGCGGAGTTGACCTTCCTTCTTTTCTTCGCCGCCGAACGGAATGGTGCGGTAGTCGGCGAGTCGCACGAACTCCCAGAGGTGGTTGACCATCATGACGCGGCCGAGGGGTGCGGGAAGGGCCGCGACGAGGATGCCGTGGTAGCGGCGCGTGGCGGCACCGCAGATGGTGCCGGAGGCGTAGCCGCCGAGACCGTTGGAAACGAGCCACTCGCGTTCGAGAAGTGCGGCGGCTTCGGGCCGCTCGCCCGGCTTCCACGCTTTCGTCAGGACTTCGTCGCGCATCGTGTTTCCTCACTTGCAATATCAGCATTTCGGGTGCCGGGTCGAATGTCGCAATCTGGCACGCGATTCGCCCGCATTTCGTCCATGAACGCGAACGACCCGCTCTGGTACAAGGACGCCATCATTTACGAGGCCCCCGTCCGGGCCTTCCACGACAGCGATGGCGACGGCTTCGGCGACTTCCGCGGCCTCACCCAGAAACTCGATTACCTCGAAGATCTCGGCATCACGGCGATCTGGATCCTGCCGTTCTATCCCTCGCCGCTCCGCGACGATGGCTACGACATCGCGGATTACACTGCGGTCCACCCGCAGTACGGCCGGCTCGAAGACTTCAAGGAGTTCCTCGCGGCCGCCCATCGCTACGGCATCCGCGTCATCACCGAACTCGTTCTGAACCACACGTCCGATCAGCACGCCTGGTTCCAGCGCGCCCGCACCGCGCCGCCCGGAAGCCCCGAACGCAACTTCTACGTTTGGTCCGACACCCCGGACAAGTATCCGGATGCCCGCATCATCTTCAAGGATTTCGAGCCGTCGAACTGGTCGTGGGATCCGGTCGCCAGGCAATACTTCTGGCACCGCTTCTACCACCATCAACCCGACCTGAACTTCGACAACCCGACCGTCTGGGAAGCTCTGTTTCCGGTACTCGATTTCTGGATGGAACTCGGCGTGGACGGCATGCGGCTCGACGCCATCCCGTTCCTGTTCGAGCGCGAAGGAACCACTTGCGCGAACCTGCCGGAGACGCACGGCTTCCTCAAGACCCTCCGCAAACGCATGGACGAAAAGTTCCCCGGCCGCATGTTCCTCGCCGAAGCCAACGAGTGGCCCGAAGACGTGCTCCCCTACTTCGGCGACGGCGACGAGTGCCACATGGCCTTCCACTTCCCGGTCATGCCGCGGCTCTTCATGGCCGTGCATCAGGAAGACCGCTTTCCCATTCTCGACATCCTCGAACAGACTCCGCCGATTCCCGACTCGTGCCAGTGGTGCTTGTTCCTCCGCAACCACGACGAACTCACGCTGGAAATGGTGACGGACGAGGAACGCGACTACATGTACCGGGCGTATGCGGAGGATCGCACGGCCCGGATCAATCTGGGCATTCGCAGGCGGCTCGCACCGCTGCTCAAGAACGATCGGCGGCGGATCGAACTGATGAACGCACTGCTCTTCTCGCTGCCGGGCACGCCGGTGATTTACTACGGCGACGAGATCGGCATGGGCGACAACATTTACCTCGGCGACCGCAATGGCGTTCGCACGCCCATGCAGTGGAGCGGCGACCGCAACGCCGGCTTTAGCCGAGCCAACCCGCAGAAGCTCTTCCTTCCCATCACCATCGACCCCGAGTACCACTACGAAGCCGTGAACGTCGAGACGCAGCAGAGCAATCCGAATTCGCTCTTGTGGTGGATGAAGCGGCTGATCGCGTTGCGAAAGCGGTTCCAGGCGTTCGGCCGCGGCACACTCGAATTCCTCCGGCCCGCGAACACCAAGGTCCTCGCGTTCATCCGCAAGTTCGGCGACGAGCGCATTCTCGTCGTGGCGAACCTGTCGCGGTTCGTGCAGTTCGCGGAACTGGAACTGCGCGAATTCCTGGACGTGGTGCCGGAGGAAGTCTTCGGCCGCACGGCGTTCCCGCGCATCGGCGAGCAACCCTACGTGCTCACGCTCGGAGCCTATGGCTTCTTCTGGTTTTCGCTTCCCGTGCCGCTGCCGACGATCGTCGGTGGTTCCGCAGCGGATGCCGAGTTGCCGAGTCTGGAAATCTCCCGTCCGCTGGCCGAGCGGTTCGATCCCATCTTCGTGGATGAGATCGAGGCGCTGTTGCCGGACTACCTCACGCGAAAGCAACTGGGCCGCAGCGGTTCCCCGGTCGTGAACGCGCTCGTGAAGTACGCCGTGCGCATCGGAGCGGAGGAAGTCGAAGTCTGGTTCTTGCTCGTGGACGCCGAGTTCCGCGAAGGCGTCGCCGAGACCATCTCGCTGGCGCTGGCGTTCGTACCTGAGGAAGCTCGGGAGAGCATCGCGGTGCCGATCGCGGAGGTCGGGTTCGCGCGGATCGACTCCCCCGTTAGAGGCGTGCTCTGCGACGCGTTGGCCGTACCCTCGTGCGGTCGTGCCTTGCTCCACGGCATCCTCGCCGGACGAACCCGCTCGGTCCCCGGGGGCGAACTCGTCCTCGCACCGCTGGGCCCGCACATTAGCGATACCGAGAACGCGGCACTCGACGCGCTGCCCGTGGTGCCGCTTCGAAACGGGAGCAATATCTTTGCGGTCGCCTACGGCGAGGCGTACATCCTCAAGACCTTCCGCCGGGTGGAAGAAGGGATCAGCCCGGCCGTGGAGATCGGTCGCTTCCTCGGCTCGCAGACGGCCTACGAAGGCTTCGCGCCGCTGGCCGGCACGATCGAGTACCGTCGCCGCGGCGCCCCGCCCGCCATACTCGACGTGCTGTATCGGTACGTGCCTCACCAAAGTACGGCCTGGCAGTACGCCATCGACGAACTGAGCCGCTACTTCGAGCGCGTGGCTGCACTCTCGCGCGAGTCGCCGCCTCAACCGCCCGCCGTCGTTCCCATGCTCGGCGAGTGCCCCGACTGCACCGGCGACTGGAACGAACTGGCGGGAGGTTTCGCGGATGCGGTGCGCTTGCTCGGCAGGCGAACCGCCGAGATGCACGCGGCCCTTGCGAGTTCGCGTTCGCTGCCCGCGTTCGCGCCGGAGCCATTCAACAAGGCCTATCGGCGTACCATCTATCAGGAAATGCGGAACGGCGTGGGCCGCGTGTTCCGCCGGCTCGAACGTGCGATGCCGAGACTTCCCGACTCGGCACGCGATCCCGCCAAACGACTGCTCGACCTCGAAGCGAAGATCGTCGAGCGGTTCCACGACGTGCTTCAACCTTCGCTGGACGCGTCGCGCATCCGCATTCACGGCAACTACCACCTCGCCAGCCTGCTCCACACGGGCAAGGATTTCGCGGTCTCCGACTTCGATGGCGAACCGGGCCGGACGGTCGAGGATCGCCGGGTGAAGCGGTCGCCGCTCCGCGATGTGGCCAGCATGATTCGCTCCTTCGATTACGCCGTTCAAACGACGCTGCTCGGGTTGAACAGTCGCCGAGGCCGGGCTCAGGGTGTGATCCGCGACGAGGATTTGCCGGCACTCGGCCCCTGGGCCGAGGCCTGGTATCACCGCATGGCTCGCGAGTTCGCAACCTCGTACCTCGCGGTGATCTCGCCCGCGGGTCTGTTGCCGGCCAGCGAGGCAAGTTGCCGTTCGTTGCTGGAGCTATTCATGCTGGAGAAGGCCGTGACGGAGGTGGAGAACGAGCTAATGCAACAGTCGGAGAAGGTGGTGGTTCCGATCTGCGGCATCTTGCGAATGATGGGTGCGGCGGAGTGACGCATCACCCATGTCTTGCGGCCGTGGCTTCGATCTCGAGTGCGTGAATTGAGCGCCCCTGGGCATTCGTCCAGCCGGGAAAGAAGTCGCCGAAGGCGTTGACTTCCAGCACGTAATGGTGCCGATAGCCGCGTTCGAACACGAGGTCGACGCCGGCGATGGCCGAGTCGAACCGCCCCACCGCGACGGCGCAATGGTCGAGGGCATCGAGCCAGGCCCGTTTGGGGATCAGCGCGCGGCAATGGGCGGAGTCGCCGCGCCGCCCGCCGAGGTGCAAGTTCGTCATCGGTGCCGAACTGAGCCGGAAGATCGACGCGACCGGCCGTCCGTAGAGGCATACCACCCGCACATCGAAATTCTGGCCGTCGATTTGGGCCATGGAAATGCCGCACTGGAGGAACGGCTCCTCGGCGAGGATGAACGCGACCGCACGTTCGAGGTCTGGACCGGTGAGCCGGCGGAGGAGCCGGGAATTGTAGTACGCATCGCCTGCCCGCGCCAGCGAAGTGATCCCGAATGGCTCGGGGGCTCGGTTCAGCACGATTATGCCGGAGGCCGACGAGCCGGTGTTGAGCTTCAAGTAAGCGGTGGGCCAACCTCGGGCCGCGATTGCTTCTTGCGCGACCGCGAAATCCGTCGGGCGGAACGGGAGCATCTCCGGCATGGGGACGCCGGCCCGAGCCAGTTCGAGCGCGGTGGCCATCTTGTCGAACATGTGAGCGATGGCGAGCGGGCATGCGGTCGGCGCGAGGTGGGAACGGGAATCGAACGCTCGACGAAGCCCGAGAAGCACCCTTCGGAACCCACGCTGAACGAGCGCTGGCCGCAGCACGAGCCCGCGGGGAATCGGCACCGATTGCCAGTCGCGTTGCGCCTCGGCCGGGTCGTCGCGGGCTCCGGCTTCCAAAAGCAACCGCGTCGCGGTCGCATCTTTACCGGGCGATTCCAGCCGCACGATGGCGGGTCGGTCGAATGCCGGCAGGTCGTCGAGGTTGCCGTCGCGGCTCACGACCTCGGCCCACGGAACGAGTTCGAGCTCCGGCTCGATTCCGCGGGCGGCCCAGTACGCGGACAACTCGTGCCGGTACGTTTCGCACCGCGGGGTGCCGGGGTTGGCGATCAGCACGTACCTTGGAGTCGGCATCGGCTACTCGATGTCGCCTTCAAAAAGGTACTCGGGCAACTCGCCGTCGAACGGCCCCGTCTGCCCGTGCTGGCCGGCGACATCCACCTTCACCCCAGTGGCCTGAAGCGCCGCCACGCCCACGGGCGTCAGGGCGTTGCTCCGCAGGCTCAGGTGCTGGAGGTTCTTCAAATCGGGACACGCCGCCAGGAGGTTCGCTCCGACGTCCGAGAGGCAGCCGGCTTGCAAATCGAGCCAGTGGAGCCGCTTCAAAATGCCGGACTCGACGATCTCCTTCGCGCCGGCGTCGCCGAAATCCGAGAGCCGCAGTTGAAGGTGCGTCAGGGCCGTGAGGTGCTTCGATCGGCAAATAGCGCGCAGGTGCGCGAGGCGAATGTAAGCACCGGGTTCGTCCTCGTTATCCTCCAGTGCATGCGGATGGCAGAGGAGTGCGGTCAGGTTCGCGAACGACTCGTTGGCAGCGAGTTTCTCGAGCGGATAACTCTGACTGTGGTAAAGCTGGAGCGTCCGGAGGTGAGGCAGCGGCAACGCAAAAATCTTGTTCGCATCGACCCGATGGGCGAGCAGGTGCAAATCGACGAGGTTCGGCATCTGCTTCACGAGGTGGTAGGCCAGTTCGCCCGACGTGTGGCAGTTGTAGTATTCCTCGCCGGGCGCGATTGCTTCGCCGAGTTGAAAGAGGTGAATTCCTTTCAGATGAGGGCACCGGCAGAGCGCGTGGAGCCCAGGGGCACCGTAAGCATCGATTTCGGCCGGCACGTCCGGGCCCGGTTCGTAGTAGGAATCGATGTACTGCTGCTGCGATCCAACGAGTGCCTCGGATTCGACTTGCTCCACCACCAGTTCGCGGAGCAACCGGGCATCCGGTGCGGCCGCCAGCGCCCGCGCCTGATTCACCGTCAGGTTGTGGAACTCGATTCGCTCGAGCCAGCCGCGTTCGAATCGATGCCCGACCGGCACCTCTGTTTTCCCGTCAGGTGCAATCGTAAACGCGGCGAGCGGCCCGAGCCACATTCGTTCGTGCTCCGCCAGGAGTGCCGCTTCGCGCTCTTTCAGTTCATCGCGTGCGGCCTTGGCGAGCGTCTCGTCTTGCAGTGCGATTTGAACCTGCATGAACTCGCCGCGCGGATCGCCGTGATCGGCCAGGTAATCGGCATAGATCCGGTAGGGCGTGGAGTCGAACGGCTGGGACAGGATCGTCGATTCGAGTGCCGCGATGTCGGAACTCGGGCCGCTCGGCGTCGCTTCCCGGTATCCCTTCCCGGTCTTCTCGCGGATCAATTTCTCGGCCTCGGCTTGGGCCTTCTCGGGCGTGGCAAATGCCTTCGTCGACGTTTGCCCGGCCGATCCCACCTTGCCGTAGGTGACTGTAAACGCGCTGCCGCTCACCTCGATGGACCAAAACTTGTGCGACTTCGCATCGCTGAACTGGAACGTCCTCATCGGTGGGCTCCGTGGATCTTTTCCAGGGTTCGAGCGGCACTTTGCGATTGGCCTCTACGTCCCTCCACATTCTAGCGGAGAACGGGACGACGTTCGAATCGAGCGGCCGTTCCCGAGGCCTGCCCTTCACCCATTCGCGGCGTTCGGTCCCACGTACGCGGCCTCGGCAGGAGCAGGCCCGCCATTGCGACCCCGAGCAGGCGCAGTACCACGATCGGCGACAACGCGAGCAGCCCGAGTCGCCGGCGAGTCAGACCCACGGCAAGCATGGCCTTCAAGTAGATGAGTGCCGTGATCAGTAGGAGCGAAGCGGCCCACGCGGTGAACTGATTGCAGGCGAAGCAGAGTGCCGCCGTCGCGAACAGTTGTGCGAGCGCGATTGGCTTGCTGGCGAGGGGGCCGGCGAGTGCCCAGCGCCGGCGCTGCCGGCAAAGCACGGAGAGGCTTGCGGGAGATTCGCATGAGACGACCGCGTTCGGGCAGAACCGCACCCGCAGGCCCGCGCGTCGCAGCTCGCGGTCATACTCGGCATCTTCGACCGGGCTCGCCGTGTTCCACTTTACCTTGTTCAGCACCTCGTGCCGCAGCGCCATTCCGGTACCTCGAAGCGGGACGCGGAAGCCGATCCGGTCTCGGCCCGAAGCGACGGCGCGATCGACTGCCGCACCCACGGCGGCCACGTAGCCGGCGGGGCCGTCGTCGGCATTCCGCGATTGCACCGCAGCCTGCACCACGTCCGCACCGGCGGCGAAGCTTGCGTTGAGTTCGCGCAGGGCCGTGGGGCTCAGTTCGCAATCTGCATCCAGAATGAGAACGACGCTCTTAGCCGGACGCGCCAGCGACGGCCGTTCGAGCATCTCGATCCCCGCCGCGAGGGCGAAGCCCTTGCCGCGGCGTTCCGAGTCCGTGCGCTCGAGGCACTCCGCGCCGTTTCGCCTTGCCACTTCAGCCGTGGCGTCCGAACAGTTATCAGCCACGACGAGAATCTTCACGTGCGTTGCGGGATAGGCTTGTGCGGCAAGCGAATCCAACGCCGCACCCAGAGTCGATTCTTCGTCGTGCGCGGGAATCAAAACTGTGAAGTGAAGCGACGCCGCAACCGGGTGAGCCGGGCGGCGATGCTTTATCCCCCTAACGGTGCAAACCAGGCAAGCCAGGCAAACCGCGGTGGCGGGGAGGAGGCAAATCAGGCAAACCAAGACAGTCCACATCGGCGTTCCATCGAATTCGGTACGGGTTGCCCCCTCCTCATTTCGACCAGAACCCGCTATGTTATTCAGCCTACCGTCGGCGAACGCGCCGATTGAGCATCCCAACTGCACACCCGCCGGGGGTTCGAATCATGGCGAAGTCCAAAGAAGCCCGCTCCACCATCAAGCTCAAGAGCGAAGCCAGCGACCACTGCTACTTCACGGAAAAGAACCGGAACAACTCGAAGGAACGCATCTCGCTGAAGAAGTACGACCCGACCGTTCGCAAGCGCGTGATGTACAAGGAAGCCAGCAAGGTTTGAAGTGCCCGTTCAAATTCAAGAAGCCAGTGCGAGAAGCACTGGCTTCTTTCGTTGGCTCACTTCTTCGGCCTGGGAGCGCGGCCGTCCCGGCCGCTCCAGACGCATCGACTTAGGAATTACTCGCTGGCCTCGGAAAGTGCTGCGGGCGGGACGCCCGCGCTCCCAGGGGGGCACTTCTTCGGCCTGGGAGTGCGGCCGTCCCGGCCGCTCCAGACGCATCGACTTAGGCGAGCGGCAGTTCTTCTGTTACCCATTCCGGGGTGCGTAGGGTGGGCCGGAGCGAGGCAAGGCTTCAGCCTTGCCGAGTGAGGCCCACGTGCA